>NZ_CP042171.1:5106868-5413737 GCF_005938645.2 Pedobacter sp. KBS0701 | reverse complement strand
TTTTTAACACCAAAATAATATGGGAACGCTTTTTGATATATGCAGAATGAAAAACATACATAAGAAAATGGGAGTTTATTTAATATTAATCATCCCGGTATTATTGTTGAGCATGTTTGTACAATGGCGTTTTAGAAACAAGTTTTCCAAGTATGCCGAAATGCAATTAAGTTCAGGTTTATCGGGCAAGGAGGTAGCAGAAAGAATGCTGCATGATAATGGGATATACGACGTGAAGGTGATGAGTACCGAAGGACAATTAACAGATCATTACAATCCATCAGATAAAACCGTTAATTTAAGTACAGATGTATACTATAGCCGTAGCGTAGCGGCGGCGGCGGTAGCGGCTCACGAATGTGGGCATGCAGTGCAACAGGCGAAATCATATAACTGGTTACAGTTAAGAAGCAGCATGGTGCCGGTGGTGAGCATATCATCTAATCTTTTACAATGGGTATTATTAATTGGAGTATTGTTAATAGGTTTTACCGGAAATCCAATTGTTTTGGCCATTGGCGTAGTGGGTTTAACATTGGTAACCATATTTAGTATCATTACCCTACCAGTCGAATTTGATGCCAGTAACCGTGCACTGGCCTGGCTAAAAAACAATAATGGCGTAATGCAAACACAAGAAGAAAATGCGCAGGCTAAAGACGCGCTTTGGTGGGCAGCCATGACTTATGTGGTAGCAGCTGTTGGTGCGCTTGCTAATTTATTATATTACGCATCGATGCTTTTTGGAAGAAGCAGGGATTAAGGAAATATCAATTATGAAGAATACAATGCGGCTGGGATAATAATCCTGGCCGTTTTTGGTTTGATGGTATTTTAATGAGGTTTTTTTGGAAAGCAATTTCGGTGGGAATATGAAAGCTCCGGTCCCGCTCCCGCTTCTGCCGATGGAAAAATATCGGCATCTCGCTTTGATCGGGTTTAGGTGGCAAGGTACATTGTACTATTTTGGGTTGGAGATTGCAGAAGAAGGGTTATACGCCATAATTTAAACCTTTGATATTAGCAGAAAAACTGCAATTTAAACCTGATTGACGTGAAAAGCCCACAGCGATGCGAGGACTTGAAACAAAAGCAGGACTAACCTTAAAATGAAATGCTGAAATTGCTTTTCTAAAAAATGAATATTGGTTTCGCCCTTCGACTACGCTTAGGGAGACAAGAATAAAGAAAAAAATTAATTTAATTTATAAGGGGCTATCAATTGAAATTCGGGTATATCAACATCGAATTCAGAGCCGTCTATATCGCGTTTCATAAGGTAAGTGCCCTTCATGCTGCCCATATCGGTTTTTAGATTACAACCTGAAACATATACATGGGTTTCGCCAGGTTGGATAATGGGCTGTAAACCTACAACACCTTCACCTTCTACTTCCCTACGGCTCGAGTTCGAATCGAAAATTAACCATTGGCGGCGCATTAACTGTACAGCATAATCAGAAAGATTAGAAATTTCTACGCGATAAGCGAACATGAAATGCTCGTTGGCCGGATTTGAATATTCTGGCTGGTAAACTGTTTCAACTGAAACTTTAACCCCGTCTGTAATAGCTGTAACCATGATAATAACGAATGTATGAAAAAAACTTTCAAAAATCAAGCCAGTACCTTAGTAGCATCATAGTTGGCAAATTTTTCTGCCACTTCTTCTAAAATGCTGTAAATGTTGTTGATATCGGGCTCGGCCACTAAACGCATACGGTATGGTTTAAAATCGGGCAGACCTTTAAAATAATTGGCATAATGGCGGCGCATTTCGAAGATTCCCGTTTTTGGGCCTTTCCATTCCAGTGATTTATTCAAATGGGTACGGCAAACTTCAATCCTTTCTTCGATGGTTGGTCCTGCAAGGTGTTCGCCAGTTTTGAAGAAGTGTTTTACCTCACGAAAAATCCAGGGGTAACCAATAGCTGCACGACCGATCATAATGCCATCTACCTCATATTCCATGCGCCAGTTGGCAGCTTTTTCAGGACTATCTACATCACCATTACCAAAAATCGGGATTTTGATGCGTGGATTACGTTTAATTTCGCGGATAAGCGCCCAATCTGCTTCGCCTTTATATAATTGTGCCCTGGTACGGCCATGGATGGTAAGTGCCTGGATACCTACATCCTGAAGTCGCTCGGCAACCTCGTAAACATTTTTAGTATTGTCGTCCCATCCTAAGCGGGTTTTTACGGTAACGGGCAAATGCGAAGCTTTAACTACAGCATCAGTCATTTTTACCATTTTATCAATGTCTTGCAGCAGACTGGAGCCTGCACCTTTACAAACTACATTTTTTACAGGGCAGCCGTAATTAATGTCGACTAAATCTGGTCCTGCGGCAGATGCTATTTCTGAGGCTTCGCGCATGTGCTCGATATCTCCACCAAAAATCTGGATGCCGATCGGTCTTTCATATTCGAAAATGTCAAGTTTTTGTCTGCTTTTTGCAGCGTCACGGATCAAGCCCTCCGAAGAAATAAACTCGGTATACATCATATCAGCCCCATTTTTTTTGCACACGTAACGGAACGGCGGATCGCTTACATCCTCCATTGGAGCCAGCAATAAGGGGAACTCACCTAAATCTATATTTCCTATCTTAACAGACATTTTCTATCTTCAACGATTAATAAAACATACAAAGGTACAAATAATGAATTTTGTAACACCCATCCGCAAAGGCAGCCACCCACTTTTACAGATATTTTTACTTTGCGTTTACTGGGCCATAGGTGCAGTAATATGCACATTATTAGGCTTTATAGCGGTTGCAATTGTTTATGGCACCTCGATATTTGGCGAATTTGGATCAATTATGAGTGGCGATCCTAAGTTTATAACAGCATTAAAAATAATTCAGATTTCGAGTTCTATAGGAATGTTTATTTTACCTCCTATCGTTTTAGCGTATACAGAAAGACAAAAACCGAATACTTTTTACGGGTTTAATAAACCTAATTTTCTTCCTTTTGTTTTGGTTTTTGCCATTATGGTAATGAGCATGCCTGTTATGGAATGGATAGCAGTTGTCAATCAAAAAATGGTACTGCCTGAGTTTTTGAAAGGACTGGAAAACTGGATGAAAATGAAAGAACAGGAAGCCATGAAAATGACCATTCAACTGATTACGGTGAGGAGTAACTGGGATTTTGTGGTTAACCTGCTGATGATTGCGGTATTGCCTGCTATTGGCGAAGAACTCTTTTTCAGGGCTGGGCTACAGGGTTCGTTGCAAAAAATGTTAGGCAATCCTCACATTGCCATTTGGAGTGCGGCCATTATTTTCAGTGCGATCCATTTCCAGTTTTATGGATTTTTGCCGCGCATGTTACTGGGTGCAGGTTTTGGCTATCTGTATTATTATAGCGGAAGTATCTGGTATGCCATGCTGGCGCACTTTTTAAACAATGCTTATGCGGTTTGTGCGGCTTTTTATATGCAAAAACACCATATACCGCTCGATAAAGCTGATGAACCTATTGGTTTTCCATGGTATGGCTATTTAATTAGTGCAATAATTACCATAGCTTTGTTTAAATTTTTTAAAGATAACGCAACACGTGAGCGAAAATTGGGTTAAAGTATATACCACCAGCGATGCCTTTGCGGCAGAGGTATTAAAACAGGGATTAACAGAAGCTGGCATCCCGGCGGTAACAATAAATAAACAGCTCTCAGCTTATAATATTGGCGAAATAAATGTTTTGGTAAATAAGATCGATTTCGATAAGGCCATAGAATATATCGTTGAAAACGAAATTGAATAGTGATAATGACCTTAAACCTTACACCCTTTACCTCTACCTAAAATGAAAACCAGGGCAATAACCGCTTTCTTTTTTACCATTGTAATGCTTGGCTCTATCCTTTTGGGGAGTTATACATTTACCCTATTTTACCTTGTTTTAAGCGTTTTATCTTTATTCGAGTTTTATAAGTTGATTAAAAATTCTGGCATCAGGCCACACCGGAATATTGGTTTGGCTGCCGGATCTTTGATATTCTTAATGGCTGCAGGTTTACATTACTTAAAATATGATGTGAAATACCTTTTGCTTTGTATTCCTTTGATTTTCTCGGTTTTTATTACAGAGCTATATAAGAAAAACAAGATTCCGTTTGCCAATATTTCTTACACATTTGTGGGTTTTGTTTATGTAACGATTCCTTTTTGTTTTTTTCACGCACTCGGCTTCTTAAAAAACTGGAACGAATATAACTTCCATTTTCCCCTGGCCTTTTTATTAATGCTTTGGGCAAATGATACGGGGGCCTATCTTTTTGGTGTAAAATACGGTAAACGAAAACTTTTTGAACGCCATTCGCCAAAGAAAAGCTGGGAAGGTTTTTTTGGAGGGATGTTTACCAGCGTGTTGGTTGCTTTTGGCCTTTCATTCTGGTTTACAGAAAGTCCGGCATGGGTATGGGCAGGTATGGCCTTATTAATTGCAAATTTTGGGACGCTGGGTGACCTGGTAGAATCGATGCTTAAACGCAGTCTCGATGCAAAGGACAGCGGCGGATTATTACCAGGGCATGGTGGTTTGTTAGACCGTTTTGATGGATTGTTATTGGCTGCACCGGTGGTTTATGCCTATTTGTATCTGATTTTGTATTAAATGTTTATTTTACCATAACTACAAAAGCACAAAGAAGTACTGGTTTTTATGCCAGAGCATCAATAAAAGCCACTACAACGTAATATTCTCTTTCTACCTGCTCACCTGTTTTACTCTGTACCTGTTCTAATTTTTTAAGGGTATTTTTAATTTGGAAGCCAGCACTTGCCAATAACTCCTGTACTTTTTCTACCTCATAAAGCGTAAAGCCATAAGCAGTAAAAGGAAGATTTTGCATAAATTTTTTATCTGCAAAGCATAAAGCAAAAATTCCATTTGGCTTTAAAACCCGCTTAATTTCGTTAAGGTATTTACCTGGATTGCTCCAGAAATAAATGGTATTGACGGTAAAAATTTTATCGAACTGATTATTTTCAAAAGGTAGCGTAGCTCCATCCGTTAACTCAAAATGGACAATGCCTTTATCAACAAAATCCTGATTGATTTTTTCTGCTTCGACAATAATTGTTTCTGAAATATCTGCGCCATAATACTTTAGATTTTCCGCTTTTGATAATAATTGGGCAATATGCCCACCATTACCATGGCCGATTTCTAAAACAATATCGTGGTTTTGAAGATTTAATGCATCAATGGCCGAGCTGGTCATTCCAAGATTACTGGCATGCATCATTTCCCCTGTTTTAATGCCTTGTTCGCCTTCTGGGCAGCTTAATTGTTTCGCAATATTTTTTAAATCTTCTTCTGAATGTTGATGCTCCATGATCAAATTTAAAGATTTAAACCTGATGATTTTTATACCATTATTTGATTACCTGTACCGGTTTTTTGTTTTCATCAATGGCTACAAAAGTAAAATCGCCATGTACGGCCAGTTCTCTTCCTTCGGCATACATCTGCTCAATATATATTTCTACATTAACTTTTAAACTGGTATTTCCTACATGATTAACCTTACCAATAAGTTCTACGATAGTACCTGCGGGAATTGGTTTTTTAAAATCTATCCTATCGCTGCTTACCGTTACCATAATCTGGCGGCTAAAACGCGTGGCGGTAATAAAAGCAACTTCGTCCATTAAATGCATGGCGGTACCGCCAAAAAGTGTATCATAATGGTTGGTTGTATTTGGGAAAACGGCTTTAAAAATACTGGTTTTTGAATTTTCTATTCTTTCTTCTAAGGTCATGGGGGTAAATATATGAGGAGTAAAAAGCTTTGACAACTTTCTGATTAGAAAGTTGTCAAAGTAAGTGGATTGCCATAGAGAAAAAGGATAGCACATAAACAAACTGTACCTGTCATATCTCTTTCAATGCTATTAAGTTATTTCACGATAAGGGTCTTCGACAAGCTCACACTGACACAATTGGTGAATGTTTAACTTAAGAGTATTTGTTTCTCAGTGGCAAAAAATAAGGCGAATTAATTTACCTGAAATTCTGCTGATAATACCTCTTCAGCTTTACGCATCTCTTTTGCCGCTTCAACCATTTCGATCAGCGCTTTTTTGGTTTCATCCCATCCGCGGGTTTTTAAGCCACAGTCAGGGTTTACCCAAAGTTGATCTGAAGGAATAACCGCTTTGGCTTTTTTGAGCAACTGAACCATTTCTTCGCGTTTCGGAACCCTTGGTGAGTGGATATCGTACACACCTGGACCGATTTCGTTTGGATATTTAAAATCGGCAAAAGCGTCCAATAGTTCCATTTGCGAACGTGAAGTTTCGATCGTGATTACATCGGCGTCCATATCGGCAATATTCTGGATGATATCGTTAAACTCCGAGTAACACATGTGTGTGTGGATCTGGGTATCGTCTTTTACGCCACTGGCTGATATTTTAAAAGCTTTAACCGCCCAGTTCAGGTAATTTTGCCAATCCGCCTTGCGCAAAGGTAAACCCTCTCTAATGGCCGGTTCATCAATCTGGATGATTTTAATACCCGCATTTTCCAGGTCGCAAACTTCATCGCGGATGGCCAATGCAATTTGTGTACAGGTTTCAGAACGGGGCTGATCGTTACGTACAAACGACCACTGTAAAATAGTTACCGGACCCGTTAACATGCCTTTCATGTATCTTGAGGTAAGCGATTGCGCGTAAGCGGTCCACTTCACCGTCATAGGTTCAGGGCGCGAAACATCACCAAAAATGATCGGCGGTTTTACACAGCGTGATCCATAACTCTGCACCCAACCGTTTTTAGAGAAAGCGAAACCGTCTAATTGCTCACCAAAGTATTCAACCATGTCGTTCCGTTCAAACTCACCATGTACGAGTACATCCAGATCGATTTCTTCCTGCCATTTTACCGCGTTTTTGGTCTCCTGGGCAATTAGATTATCATATTCTTCAACAGTAAAAGTTCCGTTTTTAAGCTTAGCTCTCCAGCTTCTTACTTCTGCTGTTTGTGGGAATGATCCAATTGTTGTAGTGGCATAAAAGGGTAGATTAAGCTCCTGTTGTTTGATTTTTCTGGCAGAAAATGGACTCAAACGTTCTGCATCCTGCTCCTTTAAAGCCAACACGCGCTCTTTTACTGCCGGATTATGGATGATTTTAGAAACTTTCCGGTTAGCAATTGCAATCTTATTTTCTTCGAGTTTTTGCAGGGTAGATGCAGGGCTTTCGTTGTTGATCAGTTTTTTTAAGGTTGCCAACTCTGCAACTTTTTGTTTCGCATAGGCCAGCCATTCTTTAATTTCTGCCGATAAATTTTTCTCATTGGTTTCATTATCCAGATCAACCGGTGAGTGGATTAATGAGCAGGATGGTGCAATCCATACTTTATCCAATCCTCGTTTTTCTACCGCCTGATTGATGATGGAAACAGATTTTTCGAAATCGTTTTTCCAGATATTTCGTCCGTCTACCAAACCTAAAGAAAGAATGGTTTCGTTTTTTAAAGAAGCTAAAACGTCGTTTAACTGATCTTCTGCACGTACCAGATCGATATGTAAAACATTTACAGGCAATGAAGTAGTTAAAGCAAGATTGTTGCCTAAACCTTCGAAATAAGTCGCTAAAACGATCTTTAACCTTGGGAAAGCTTTTCTAATTTCCTTATAAACATACTCATAAGCTTTTTTGTCTTTTTCAGTTAAATCTAATGTCAAAAACGGCTCATCAAACTGAATATATTCTACATCCAAAGCATCTAAGCGAGATAAAATCTCGATATAAACCGGAAGCAGGTTTTTAATCAGGTCGATCTTTTCAAATCCGGCTTCTTTTTCCTTGCCCAATAAGAGATAGGAAACAGGACCAATTAGAACAGGTTTGGTAATAATACCCAGTTGTTTCGCCTCGTAAAACTCATCGATAATTTTGGTTGAGAAAAGTTTAAAAGGCTGATCTTTATAAAACTCCGGTACAATATAATGGTAATTGGTATCGAACCATTTGGTCATTTCCATTGCTACCACATCCAATCCTTCTTTTTGGTAGCCCCTTGCCATGGCGAAATAAAGATCAAGCTCTTCATTCCCTTTTTTTAGGATCACTTCGTTATACCTTTTCGGGATGGCCCCAAAAGTTAAGGAATGATCGAGTACGTGGTCGTAAAAAGAAAAATCGTTTGATGGAATCACATCAATGCCGGCTTCTTTTTGAAGTTTCCAGTTTTCGTGGCGAATGTTTTTGCCCACCTGAAGTACATTTTTGTACCCCGTTTTATCTGCCCAGTAATTTTCGCAGATTTTCTTTAATTCTCGTTGACTACCTATTCGCGGATAGCCCAGATTTTGCGTTAGCATCTCTTTTAAAGATTAAGTAAATAAATCGTTTAAAAGCTCAGAACTGTATTTTTTGAATACTTCTCCGTAAAAAATATAAAGGAAAGGTTATGGCACAGCCTGCCCGCTTATCAGCAAAAAGCTTAAAGCAAGCATATAAAATTTTAATTTTATGGTGTACAATCAGACCTGACCAATTACTTTATAACGCGAAAGTACCGTCAATTCAATATAGGCAGGTCTCCTGACTTATTCCCGATCTTATCGCCTTCCCATACCTAAATGGTACAGTGGCATGAATGATAAGACCGTTGTCTTTTTGGTAAAAGACAGAATTTACAGTTGCGCGACAGCTCGTGATTTGCACACGATTCCCTATTAATCCCGGGTGTAATTCCGGGAACCTGTATCGGTTGATGAAAAATAAAGTTAAGAACTTACATCAGTACAAATGTATGGATTAGGATTTGAAACTTGTAACAAATTTACAGCAAGCCATTTTAGGTGCCGATTCTCTATTATATTTGGTTACCTAACTAAACTACTTATTATGATAAAAAACTCCTTTAAAGGGCTTTGCATTGCTTTTTTAATGATAAATAGCTATGCAGTGCTGGCGCAGGAGGTACCAACGCCAAAATCTCATTTCGGTTTTGATATCGGCGACGATTATCAATTGGCCAATTATACCCAAACAGAAGCCTACTTTAAAAAGCTTGCGGCAGCTTCTAACCGTGTTAAACTGGTTGATATCGGTAAAACCGAAGAAGGCAGAAGTCAATATATGTTGATTGTTTCTTCACCTGAAAACCTGAAAAAATTAGATCGTTATAAAGAAATTTCACAACAACTGGCCCATGCTGAAATTACTCCTGAGCAGGCAAAAGCATTTGCACAGGAAGGAAAAGCAGTCGTTTGGATAGACGGAGGCCTTCATGCAAACGAGGTAGTTGGTGCCCATCAATTGATCGAAACAGTATACGAATTTGCTTCAAGAAAAGATGCGGAGACCTTACGCATTTTAGATAATGTAATCATCTTATTTACACATGCTAATCCGGATGGGCAGGAGCTGGTGAGCAATTGGTACATGAGGGATAAAGATCCAAAAAAAAGAACAACCTCAGGACTTCCTGTTTTGTACGAGAAATATGCCGGGCATGATAATAACCGTGATTTCTTTATGTTAAACCTTAAAGAAACACAAAATATCGGTCGTCAGCTTTTTGTAGAGTGGATCCCTCAGATTATGTATAACCACCATCAGGCTGGTCCGGCGGGAACGGTTGTTGCTGGTCCGCCCTACCGCGACCCATTTAATTATGTTTTCGATCCCATCATATTAACCAGTTTGGATGCAGTTGGTGCGGCCATGCACAACAGGATGAACGTAGAAAACAAGCCGGGTTATACGCAGCGGGGAGGATCGGTTTATTCTACCTGGTACAATGGCGGATTAAGGACCACCACTTATTTTCATAACATGGTTGGACTTTTGACCGAAATTATCGGGAATCCTACCCCATCCGAAATTCCTTTGGTTCCTTCCCGTTTGTTGCCGAGCGGAGATTCGCCAAACCCGGTTACGCCGGGAAAATGGTACTTTAAAAACTCTATCGATTATTCGGTTTCGTTAAACTATGCAGTTTTAGGTTATGCACAGCGCTACCGCGACGAATTATTATACAACATTTACCAGATGGGCCGAAATTCCATTGAGCGGGGCAAAAAAGATACCTGGTCCTTCTCTCCAAAGAAAATTGAAGCCATTAACAACGCTGCAAAAGGTGAAAAAATTGGCCCTATTATTGGTGGAGATGCTGATTTTAAATCAAGAATGCAGATTAGTATGAAAGCTTTTGACACGGTGATGAAAGCGCCTGCAAACCGTGATCCACGGGGTTATATTTTATCTGCAGATCAGCCCGATTTTAACTCTGCCATTAAGTTTTTAAATGCATTGATTAGAACGGGCATTGTGGTACAAAAAGCAACAGTTACATTTACCGTTGCAGGGAAAAATTACCCTGCAGGGAGCTACGTGGTCAAAACCGATCAGGCTTTCCGTCCACATGTTTTGGATATGTTTGAGCCACAGGATCACCCAAATGATTTCAAATACGAAGGTGGTGCACCAATTCCACCTTATGATGCCGCTGGCTGGACTTTGGCTTATCTGATGGATGTGAAATTTGACCGCATTCTGGATGATTTTTCAGGTCCGTTTGAGAAAAATCCTTACGGAGAATTATTAAAGCCAGAAAATAAATTGCCAAATGGATCGGGTTATGTGTTAAGTGCTGCACAAAATGATTCTTACACTACAGTTAATGATTTATTAAAGAACAAAGTTGAGGTTTACCGTTCTTCCGAAAATGGCGATTTTTATGTTTCTTCAGCTGGAAAATCAGTGTTGGAAAAAGCAAACATCAAATTAAAAACAGCATCGGCTCCGAAAAATAAAATCAAGATATCTACAGCGAGAATTGCCCTTTGGGATACTTATGGAAGCTCGATGGCTTCGGGTTGGGTTAGGTTTTTAATGGAACAGTACCACTATAATGCCACAGTAATTTATCCGCAGGATATTGATGCTGGCAATTTGAAATCTAAATACGATGTAATTGTTTTTGTAGGTGGCGCTATTCCATCGGTGCAGGGTGCAGGTGGGGGAAACAGATCTTTTGGACCAAAGGCAGACGAAATTCCTCAGGAATTTAGAAACCGTTTAGGCAGGGTCAGCCCTGATAAATCAATCCCCGAATTAAAGAAATTTTTAGAAGCTGGTGGAAATATTGTAACCATTGGTAGCAGTACCAACCTGGCTTATCACTTAAACCTTCCCGTACGTAATGCGATGGTAGAAATTGTAAACGGAGAAGAAAAACGATTACCTGCTGAAAAATATTATGTTCCCGGGAGTGTGTTAAATGTAGGCGTAGATACTACTTTATCATCAAACTGGGGAATGGAAAAGGAAGCCGATGTTTATTTCGACAATAGTCCGGTTTTTAAGCTTACTGGTGATGCCATTGCTTCTGGTAAGATTAAACCATTAATGTGGTTTGAAAATGCTACACCGCTTCGCAGTGGCTGGGCCTGGGGCCAGGCTTACCTGCAGGATGGGGTAACTGCTTTTGAAGCAAAAGTTGGCAAGGGCAAATTGCTTGCTTTCGGACCGGAAATTGCTTTCAGGGCGCAAACGCACGGTACTTTTAAACTGATATTTAACCAGTTGTATAAATAGTTATAATTGAGTTTCTGGTAATGTTGAGCTTGTTGTCAGTCGTCATTCCCGCGCAGGCGGGAATCGTAATGCACCTGTAAACCTACCAAGCATTAAGATTCCCAATCAAGTTGGGAATGACGGTTTGTCGTAGCAGATCAATTTATTAAGATTTTCTTATCAATGTATATGGATTTTTGTACAATAAATTGCCTCTCAGAATGACATTCTATGATTAATATAGAAGCCACTATCCCAAACGATAGTGGCTTTTTACTTTGGCCTTACTATAGCCAATTATAATCCGCTTAATTTTGTGTTATGAAAGTAGAAATCTGGTCGGATGTAATGTGTCCGTTTTGCTATATCGGGAAAAGACATTTTGAACAGGCGATAGAAAAATTGCCCTTCAGAAATGAAATTAAAATAGATTGGAAGAGTTTTCAACTCAATCCGGAGTATCACAATACCAATAATGAAACGGTTTATGATTACCTTTCGAGGAGTAAAGGAATGCCGGTTGAGCAAGCCAAACAGATGACGAAACAAGTGGTTGATATGGCGGCAAATGCAGGCTTAAGCATCGATTTTGATACCAATATCCCTGCTAATACCTTTAATGCGCACCGTTTGATTCACTTGGCAGCAAAACATGGTCTTCAGGATTTAGCTGAAGAGAAATTATTTGAAGCTCATTTCGTAAACAGCAAAAATATTGGGGAAACCGATGTTTTAGTTGATCTTGCTGTAGAAATTGGTTTGGATAAAGATGAAGCTGTAGCAGTTTTAAACAGTGACCAATTTGCCGAAGCCGTTCGCTACGATATTTATGAAAGCCAGAATTTAGGCATCCGTGGCGTTCCTTATTTTGTAATGGACCGCAAATATGGTGTTTCGGGTGCTCAGCCTGTTCAGGCTTTTACCGATGCGCTTACCCAAAGTTTTACCGAGTGGAAAGAAACTCAGCCGAAAACCACACTTACCTCATTAAATAAAAATGACGATGCGGTTTGTGATGAAAATGGCTGTAAGATATAGAATTGTTTCCCGCAGATTACGCGGATAGCCGCAGATTTTTTCTGCGATAAATGTTAATCTGCGGATTTTTACAGATTAGTCGTCATCTCGACTGGAGCGCAGCGCAATGGAGAGATCTACTCAGAACGGTCGTCTTTCCCGCGCAGGTGCGAATCTTAATGCAACCTGGAACCCCACTAAGGCGTTACGATTCCCAATCAAGTTGGGAATGACGATTGCTATCATTCTTAACTACCGATTTTGATTCTTCAACGGCGTTAATAAATACTCCAATCCATTCACCCGAATTTCAAACATCGTAGCCATCAAATCGCCCAATTTACCTTTCGGGAAGCCCTTATCCTTATACCAAAGCAAATAACTTTCAGGGATATTGCAGATCAGGTAACCTTTATATTTTCCATAAGGCATTTGCATTTTCACTAAATCGAGCAATAAGGTTGGGTCTAACATTTATAATATAAAATCTAAATAATTTTCTTTGTTAATTATGGAAAAGGTGGCTTGAGGATAGTTTTTAGCAAAAAAACCTGGTATCTTTTTCTTTTGGTTTCCCCATTTGAAATCGGCAGCTAAAATTTCTCCATTGTTAATTTCAATAAGATCTATTTCCTGCTGGTCATAAGTTCTCCAAAAGTAATATGTGGAGTTTTGCTGTTCGTATTCCATTTTTTTGATCCGCTCACTAAAACAGTAATTTTCCCATAAAATACCCTGATCATTGCGTAATGCTAATAACCTGAAATCATTAACGATTGCATTCCGGATGCCATTGTCGTAAAAATACCATTTGGATGACTTTGTAACCTCTTTCCGTAAATTGTTACTGTATCCGCCAACTTTATAGATGATAAAAACCTTCGAAAGTAAATCAAGATAACGGTCTACTGTATTTTTGCTGATGCCCAAAGTACGGGAAATTTCATCAATTGAAACTTCCGATCCTACCTGATAGGCAATAAGCTTTAATAATTCCAGCAGTTTAGCGCTATTTTGGATGTTCTCATACATCAAAATGTCTTTTAACAGATATGATTTAACCAGTTCCGTCAAATATTGCGCTTTTTCAGCCAATGAGTTTAGATGAAACAACTCCGGATAAGAACCGAAAATTAATCTTTCTTCAAGGTTTTGGGTAGTTTGTAGTGCATTTTCCTTCTCATTTAATTCAACCTGTGCTATCGGGTATAGATAATAGGTTAAACTTCTTCCGGTTAAAGGTTCACCGGTTTGGTTCGATAAGTCGAAAGTAGATGAGCCACTTGCAATTATGGTGAGGTCTTTAAAAGTGTCGATTAATAGCTTTAGTATTTTTCCGATTTCGGGTATAACCTGGGCTTCATCAATAATAAGTAGTTTGGCATTACCCAAAACCCTTTTATAATTTGCCGCCGTGCGGCTTGCCAGCAATAGTTGTACATCCTGATCTTCTCCATTTAAAGACAGATGGTTGATGTTGGCATCTTTAATAAGGTTCTCTATTAGCCAGGTTTTACCTACCCGTCTTGTTCCGAAAATCAGGATAACTTTATTATTCCCAATTTTATTGAGAATAATAGGTTTCAAAGATCTAACAATTTGACTGCTCATTTAAGTCAAATATAGTAAAAAACGTTAATTCAGTCAATAGACTGACTCAATTAACGTTAATTCAGTCAATAGACTGACTCAATTAACGTTAATTCAGTCAATGAACTGACTCAATTAACGTTAATTCAGTCAATGAACTGACTCAATTAACGTTTTAGTCGATAAGTTCTAAAGTTTCGATTGCTTCCTCAACGGTTTTTACATGATCAAAAGCAATCCTTAACGTATTTTTTACCTCTTTTAAATTGCACATCCGCGGATGGTTCTGTGCAAAGGTTAAAATTTTGGTGAAGGTATTCGAGTCGAAATAAGCCGATTGTTTATCGCTTAAGAAATATCCACGCAAACTATTTTTCTTGAAACTGATTTTCTCAAAACCTAATTTCTTACCCAGCCACTGCAAACGCACGACACTAAGCATGGTTTTAACCTGTGGAGGAACTGGTCCGAAACGGTCGGCCAAATGTTTTTCAAAAATGGCGAGTTCTGCTTCATTATCAAGTTTAGAAAGTTCAGTATATAAATTATAGCGCTCAGTAATATTGGTAATGTAAGCATCTGGAATGTACAACTCCAGGTCCGTATCTACTTGTGTAAAGCCCACAAACGGACGGGCAGGTTCATTTTCGAACAGGCCTTTAAATTCAGCTTCTTTTAATTCCTGAATGGCTTCGTCCAATATTTTATGGTACATTTCAAAACCTATTTCGGCAATGAAACCACTTTGCTCTGCACCCAATAAATTTCCGCTTCCACGAATATCCAAATCGCGCATGGCCACATTAAAACCACTGCCAAGATCAGAAAACTCTTCTATTGCGCTTAAACGCTTACGAGCTTCGGAGGTTAGGGTAGATAAAGGTGGCGAAAGTAAATAACAGAAAGCTTTTTTATTGCTTCGTCCAACCCTGCCGCGCATCTGGTGCAGATCGCTCAAGCCAAACATGTGTGCATGGTTGATGATGATGGTATTGGCGTTCGGAATATCTAAACCAGCTTCGATAATGGTAGTGGCTACTAAAACATCCTTTTCACCATTAATGAAATCAAGCATAACATCTTCCAGTTGGTCGCCGTCTAACTGCCCGTGCGCAATACCAATTCTTGCCTTTGGAACCAGTTTCTGGATCAGCCCACCCAATTGCATCAGGTCGTTAACCCGGTTATGGATAAAGAAAACCTGTCCGCCACGGTCTAATTCGAACTGAACGGCTTCCTGGATCAATTTATCATTAAATACATGTAATTCGGTACTTACTGGTTGCCTATTTGGTGGAGGTGTGCTGATGATCGATAAATCCCTTGCCCCCATTAAAGAGAAATGCAATGTTCTTGGAATTGGCGTTGCGGTGAGCGTTAAGGTATCGACGTTTACACGTACTGCTTTTAACCGTTCTTTTGCGGTAACGCCAAATTTCTGCTCTTCATCAATAATCATGATGCCGAGATCTTTAAACTTCACATCCTTGCTCAATAAACGGTGTGTACCGATTAAAATGTCAACTTTACCTGCAGCAGCTTCGGCCAAAGTATCTTTAATCTGTTTACTGGTTTTAAAACGGTTAATGTAATCAACCGTAACCGGAAAATCTTTTAAACGTGAAGAGAAGGTTTTGAAATGCTGTAAGGCTAAAATAGTAGTTGGTACCAATATCGCCGCCTGTTTGCCCTCTGCTACCGCTTTAAATGCCGCACGGACAGCGATCTCTGTTTTTCCAAAGCCTACATCACCGCACACCAAACGGTCCATTGGATGTGGCGATTCCATATCCTTTTTCACATCCTGAGTCGCTTTTAATTGATCGGGGGTATCTTCATAAATAAAAGAAGCCTCCAGTTCAGTTTGTAAATAGCTATCTGGAGAAAATGCTGTTCCGGCCTGGGTTTTGCGCAAGGCATATAGCTTGATTAAGTCCCGGGCGATATCTTTAACTTTTTTTTTAGTAGTTTTTTTTAGCTTATCCCAGGCATCCGTACCCAGTTTATTCATCTTGGGTACACCACTTTCTTTGCCACTATATTTGGCGATGCGGTTTAATGAGTTGATGTTTACATAAAGCAGGTCGTTATCCGCATAAATTAAACGGATCATCTCTTGCGTTTTGCCATTTACCTCTACTTTTTCAAGCCCGGCGTATTTGCCGATCCCGTGATCGATGTGCGTAACGTAATCGCCGGATTTCAGTTCTCTTAAATCTTTCAGGGTAATGGCCTGACTTTTCTGATAACCTTTTTTAAGCTTGTATTTATAGTAACGATCAAAGATCTGGTGATCGGTGTAAAATGCCGTTTGAATTTGCGGATCTACAAAACCTTCGCGAAGCATGCTATTGATTGGCGTAAACTTGGCCGTTTTGTCAATATCCTCTAAAATGGCATATAAGCGTTCAATCTGCTTTGGTGAATCGGTAAAAATAAAATTGACAATTCCTGCTTTTTCATTCTCCTTTAGGTTATGGATCAGCAGGTTAAAATCTTTATTGAAGGATGGCTGGGGTTTGGTCTTGAACTCGAAACGATTATCTGTTTTATAAAAAAACTGTTTGCCGAATTCTACCAAAGGGAAATCCTGAAGGTGATCGCCCAATAATTTTTCATCGCTGAAAGCAAATTTAGGATCAATCCACTCTGGGTTTTGGGTTTTATCTGCCACTGGCAAAGCTTTCCAGAGTTCAACAGCTTTTTTATATCCTGCTTTAACAATGTCTAAAGTAAACTCTACATCTTTAAACCAGAGCTGGGTATCCTGATCAATATAATCGAGGATGCTAATATTACTTTCCGTTAAAAACTTGGCCTGTACATTGGGCACAATTGTCAACGATTTAAGATCGGCCACCGAAAGCTGGCTTTCGATCTCGAAACTTCTGATGCTTTCTACCTCATCGCCAAAAAATTCGATACGGTAGGGAAGATCAGAGGAGAAAGAAAAGATATCTACAATACCCCCACGGATAGAAAACTGCCCCGGCTCATAAACAAAATCCCTTCGGTCGAAATCGTAATCAATTAAAAATTCATTGATAAAATCGATACCCAATTTTGCTTCAAGGCTGATTTCCAACGTGTTTTTTTCTAAAGCGGAACGATCAATCACCTTTTCGGCAATGGCTTCGGGATAAGAAACTACAATTTTTCCGTATTCCGAATCGTGGTTCAGTTCATTCAATACCTCTGCACGGGCCAATACATTGGCTGTATCTACCTGCGTAAAATCGAAAGATTTCCGGTAAGAAGAAGGGAACAGTAAAACCTGTTTATCCAGTACGCTTTCCAGGTCCGACTGGAAATAGGCAGCTTCTTCCCTGTCCGGCAAAACGAACATGATGGGCTTGTGTAATAAAAAATAAGAAGAAAGGGCAACAATAGCATCGGCTGAGCCCACCAATCCCTTTAATTGTATCTTTGGGTTTCTGGTCGCATTCAACGCTTTGGTAAATTGGGTTACCCTATCGTCGGTTTTGTATCGGTTTATTAAATCTCGAATGTTCAAGGCACAAAAATAAGCTTATCTTTTAATATTAACCCGCAATTTGTGTAAAGGTTTTTTTAACTATTTTTGGCTGGGTTGTGATATGGAAATCAGATTTGGGAAAAAACGAAAACTTATTCTTAGATGGTATCGTTCGTTTGGTCGAAATATATCCCCCTTTCGTCGATTAAGGGCAAATCGGTGTAACAAAGGTAGTTCTATAGCCTTTATATTGTATAAAAAGTGAAACAATGAAGTACATTAAAAGCTTTCCACTAGAACTTTTTTTCTGGTTAACAGCTTTAATATTACTGGCAACAGCGAATGGCCACGAGCATCATTTTACACTTTGTCCTTTAGCCAATTTGGGTTTTAAGGATTGGTGTCCGGGATGTGGTATAGGCAGGTCGATCAGTCATATTTTACATGGCGAGTTTACCGAAAGCTTTTCCGAACATTGGTTTGGGTTTCCGGCACTTTTGATCATCGTTTATAGAATTTACACATTGATAAAAAATAAAAAGAAGTTTAAAATTTTACCAACAAATACATAGAAACCATGGATATATTTCAATCACCTCTAATGTCGTTACCAGGTATAACACCAGAGGAATACTCATATTTACAACAAGCAACAACCGGTTTAACTGAAGAGCAGTTGCGTAATTTTCTGATGGTTTACAGCAGCAAAAGAAAAAATCCATCAGATATGTTGATTTTCTGTTTAATCGGGCTATTTGCTGTTCCAGGATTACAAAGGTTTATTATCGGCCAGATCGGCATGGGTATTTTGTACCTTTTAACCGCAGGTTTGTGCTTCATCGGATCAATTATCGATGTGGTAAACCACAAAACACTAGCTTTTGAGCACAACCAGAAAATGGTTTTCGAAAGTTTACAGATGGTAAGAATGGGCGGTGGATTTCAGCAGGCAGGAAAATTTTAGGATAATCATCATTTGATATTTAAACCTCGCAGGTTTCAAAAACCTGCGAGGTTTTTAAGTTACTAAGCGAACCTAAGAGCCACACGCTGTTAAATAAACCCGATAGCAGCGAAAAAGCCCGAAGGTGAGGAACGGGCCAGGGCTTTGAAGCGTATAGCGGGGCTGAAGTCGCTATAAAAACCGAAACCCTCATTTCCAAAAAACATTCACCACCTAAGCCACCTGAGAACATCTAAGGAAAACGCTTTAGCTTATTGCTGTCTCTTTTAGCTTTGCAAATTTTCGAAACCTGCAGGCTTTATTTATATTTATCGAATGAAATTAGCTGAAATTACCAATTATTTAGAAAGCATCGCGCCGCTTAATTATCAGGAAGATTATGATAACTCTGGCTTGATTGTGGGCGATCCGAATATGGAAATCCGGGCTGCTCTGGTGGCTTTAGATTGCGTGGAGAAAATTGTAGATGAAGCCATTTCTACGGGCTGTAACCTCATCATTACCCATCATCCTATTGTTTTTAAAGGACTAAAAAAGCTGAACGGCAAAAATTATGTGGAACGTGTAGTGTTAAAAGCCATTAAAAACAACATTGCACTTTATGCCATTCATACCAATTTAGACAGCATCCACACGGGCGTAAATGCGAGGATCTGTGAACGTTTGGGTTTAACAGGCACGAAGGTGCTTTCGCCAAAGGCCGGATTGTTAAAAAAACTGGTTACTTATTGTCCACAGGCGCAAGCCGAGCAATTGCGTTCGGCATTGTTTTATGCCGGAGCGGGGAACATTGGTAATTATAGCGAATGTAGTTTCAATGCCGATGGTTTTGGCACATTTAAGGGAAATGAAGATTCAGACCCCTTTGTGGGTGAAAAAGGTATCCGCCACCGCGAAAACGAAGTAAGGATTGAAATGGTGTACCCTACCCAGGCCGAGCGCAAAATTTTGGTTGCTTTGTTCGAAAACCATCCTTATGAAGAAGTAGCTTACGATATCTATAAACTCGAAAATAAACACCAGTTGGTTGGTTCGGGCATGGTGGGCTGGCTGGAATATGATATGGACGGCTACGACTTCCTGCACCTGGTAAAAGACAGGATGCAGGCAAAAGTGATTCGGCATACAGAAGTAACTGGTAAAAGAATTAAAAAAGTGGCCGTTTGTGGTGGTTCAGGAAGTTTTCTTCTAAAAGAGGCCATTGCTGCCGGAGCGGATGCTTTTATTACCGCAGATTTTAAATATCACGAGTTTTTCGATGCAGAGGAAAAATTGATCATTGCCGACATCGGACACTTTGAAACTGAACAATTTACCTCGAATTTATTGCTTGAAATTATTCAGAAAAAAATTACTAACTTTGCAATCCGTTTAACGGAGCAAAATACAAACCCCATAAATTACTTGTTTTAATGGAACAAACCGTAGAACAAAAGCTAAAGGCTTTATACGAATTACAAAATATCCACACAAAAATTGATAAGATCCGCCAGGTACGTGGTGAATTACCAATGGAAGTTGCCGATCTTGAGGATGATGTTTTAGGATTAGAAACTAGAATTGCAAAAATCAAAGGTGAACTTGATGATCTTGAAGATTCGATCGTAACCCGTAAAAATACAATTAAAGATGCGCAAGCTGCCATCAAAAGATACGATACTCAATTAAAAGAAGTTAAAAACAACCGTGAATACGATGCTTTAACTAAGGAAATTGAGATTCAAGGTTTAGATATTCAGGTTTCTGAAAAGAAAATTAAAGAACACGGTTTCGAAATCACTTCTAAAACTGAAATTTACGAAGCAGCTAAAGCAGAGTTAGATGGCAGAAAGAAAGATTTGGAAGTTAAAAAAGGCGAACTGGATGTAATTACTGCTGAAACTGAAAAAGAAGAGCAAGATTTACAAAAGAAAGCAGATAAAGCTGAGCCTCAAATCGAAGAGCGTTTATTGGTTGCCTACAAACGTTTACGCAAAAATGCGGTAAATGGTTTAGCGGTAGTAACCATTGATCGTGATTCTTGTTCAGGTTGTTTCAACCAGATTCCGCCTCAACGTCAGTTAGATATCCGTCAACGTAAAAAAATTATCGTTTGTGAACACTGCGGTCGTATTTTGGTTGATGAGGCTTTAACTCACGAGGTAGCCGAAGGTTAATCCATCACGAAAAAAATAATTAAACGTCCCGATCTAATCGGGACGTTTTTGTTTATATCTGTTTTTTGCTCACACAAAACAAGAATCACTTTTTAGCGTTTAATGTAGATATTTGTTAACATCTGAAGCTGTTGCAGCAGCACAGAACCAAACCGAAATAGAATCCCTAATGAATAAAAGCTTCCGTTTTTTTTTAACCTCTGCCCTGCTCCTCTCTCCTTTGTTTTCACTTGCAAACTTCGATTTTAACAATAATTGCCTAAACGCTTACAAGAGCATTTTCGAACTAAAACTCGGCAACGCAAGAGCATATATCTCAACCGAAAAGAAACAGCATCCCAATAATTCCATTATCCCCCTTTTAGAAAACTATGTAGATTATTTTACGGTTTTAACTTCAGAGAGCAAAGCTGATTTTGATCGCTTAAAAGGCAATAAATCTACACGTTTAGATCAAATAAGTGATGATGATAAAAGTTCGCCATACTACTTGTATGCCCAGGCGGAGATCAATTTGCAATGGGCGCTCATCCGTGGACGATTTGGAGAATATTTTAATGCTGCAATGGAGGTTAAAAAAGCCAACAGCCTTTTGCAGGAGAACAATAAAAAATTCCCAAATTTTCACCTTAATTTAAAAGGCCTGGGATTGATTAATGCTGTTCTGGGCAATCTTCCGGATGGGGCTTTAAAAACAGCGCTATCTACTTTTGGAATCAAGGGAAATCTACAGAGCGGATTAAACATGTTTGAAAAACTAGCCGATAACTTACCAAAGTCATCGTACGAGCCTTTTTATGAAGAAGTGGTGTTTTATTACGCCTATGTATTAACAGATGTGGCACATAGCCCGCAGGCCTATGCCAAAACAATGAAATATACTGAAAGGATTGCCGATACCAGTTTATTAAAAAGTTATTTGCAAAGTTATGTGTGCATTAAAAACGGGCATAGCGAAGAAGCCATTGCCATTTTGGCGAAGAGGCCTGAAGGAGGCATTTATCAGCCTTTTCCTTATTTAGATTACCTGGAGGGCATTGCGCACCTGAACAAACTTGATCTTAATTCAGGGACGTATTTTAATCGCTTTTTGCAGACAACCAAGGGCGTTAACTTTGTAAAGGATGCTTACCTTCATTTAGGCTGGATCTCACTGCTGAAAGGGGATAAAGCAGGTTATACGGCATTGGCAGCTAAAGCAATTAATAACGGGTATACCTATATGGAAAAAGATAAGCAGGCGAAATCCGAAGCTGCTTCAGGAACGCCAACAATTGACCTGTTAAAAGCACGGTTACTGTTTGACGGTGGCTATTTAAGCAGGGCCTTGCAGATAATTGATGATAAAAAAGCAACAGATTATACTAACA
The DNA here is from genome assembly GCF_005938645.2 of Pedobacter sp. KBS0701. Classification (NCBI taxonomy): domain Bacteria; kingdom Pseudomonadati; phylum Bacteroidota; class Sphingobacteriia; order Sphingobacteriales; family Sphingobacteriaceae; genus Pedobacter; species Pedobacter sp. KBS0701. The sequence goes on along the minus strand of NZ_CP042171.1, from coordinate 5,391,605 downwards.
GTAAAGACAAAACAGAGCTAAATTACCGTTTGGGTAGAATTTATGATGATTTAGGAAAAGATGATCAGGCATTAGCGGCTTATCAGCAGACCATAAATGAAGGAAAAAACCTGAAGTATTATTTTGCTGCAAATGCTGCGGTGCAAATGGGTAAGGTTTATGAAAGAAGGAAAAATATTGCGAAAGCGAAAGAGGCTTTCAATACCGCCATTGCCATGAAAAATCATGAGTTTGAAAGCAGTATTGAAAGCCAGGCTAAGGCCGGTTTAAAACGGCTAGCCAATTAGAAGCGGTATATAAAAGCATTAATGTGCATTCCTGCTCCTACTGAAGCAAAAACAGCTACATCACCAGCCTTAACTTTATATCCTTTCACTTCGCCTTTTAATACCAGATCCAACAAGGTTGGTACAGTAGCAACCGAACTGTTTCCCAGCCATGAAATCGTCATCGGAACTAAGTTTTCAGGGACGGTATCTTTACCATAAAGTTTAAATAAGCGTTTCATGATAGCAGTATCCATTTTTCCATTGGCCTGATGCACAAATACAATATTTACATCTTCAACGCTCAAGCCTGCTCTATCAATGGCCTTTTTAATCACCTGAGGAACCTGAACTACCGCAAACTCATACAGCTTACGCCCATTCATTTTTAAATAAAGGTTTCCATTGGTTTCATCAGGATGAGCGCTCTTGCCCATGGTTAATAAATTGCCATAGTTTACGGCGTGTGTTTCTGTTTTATGTGCCAGTATTCCTCTTTTTTCTGCTGATTCTTGAGCCTCGAAAATTACAGCGCCTGCACCATCCGAAAAAATCATACTATCACGGTCATGTGGATCAATAATACGGCTTAAGGTTTCTGCACCTATAACCATAACACGTTTCGCATCTCCGCTTTTAATATAGTAATCTGCCTGTATTGCACCCTGAACCCAGCCTGGGCAACCAAAAATGATATCGTAGGCAACGCAGTCCGGATTTACAATGCCTAATTGCTGTTTTACCTTTGAAGCTAAAGATGGCAAAATGTCAATACGGTTGCTACCCAAAGGGATATCACCAAAATTATGACAGAATATAATATAATCTAAGGTTTCTTTATCGATTCCTGCATTTTCAATGGCTTTTTCTGCGGCCTTAGCACCAATATGATTGCTTAACTGCTCAGGGCAGGCGTAACGTCTTTCTACGATCTCCGTAATTTCAGAGAATTTATCGATGATCTCTGAATTCTCTTTCTCTAATCGGTTACCATTCTCAAAAAACGTCGAATTTAAGAATTCACTACCAGAAATAATATTTTGTGGAATGTAACTCCCAGTACCGGTAATTACCGTATTTATTGCTCTGTTCATAATTATAATACCGCATACTAAAACGGTATGTAGTATAAAAATATCAATTATATTCGAGAAACGAAAATAAATTAAATATTAGCGGAGCTTATTTTCAAGCGCAAATTTTAATAATCCTGCTTTTCCGGTTACATTTAGCTTTTGTGCCATGTTTTTTCGATGTGTATCAACAGTGTTTAAAGCTATAAATAATTTTTGGGCAATTTGCTGAGAAGAGTAGTCTTCGCTGATCAATTGTAGGATTTCCATTTCTCTCGCTGTTAGGTTGTGGCTTTTTTGAAAATGATCTCCATCGTTAAATCCCGATGGCTGAACATTAGATTTTATTTTCTGGAAATATTTTTCACCGAGCTGCAAATTGGATATAATTTTAAAAAGAGTTTCTGCATCGGTATCTTTTTGAACGAAAGCCTTCACCCCTATACTTTCTAATTTTGCTGCTAATTTAACCGTATAGTACATTGATAATACCATAATTTTTACTGAAGGGAATAATTGTCTTACTTTTTCGGCAGCAATTTCTCCATCTAAAACAGGCATATTTAAATCCAGGATTAGAATATCCGGTATTTGGTGGTTTAAAAGGTGCAGAATTTCCTTTCCGTTTGATGCCATGCCGATTATCTTAAAGTCAGGTTGTTCAGAAAGGATGGCCGATAACCCTTCGGCAAATAGTTTATGATCATCTGCGATCATTAATGTGGTCGGTTTTTGTTCAATTGTGTCCATTATTTCAGCGGGATATCAATAACGATTGTGGTTCCATTTTGATTACTGTCTACCTGAATTTTCCCGTTCAAATAGCTTACCCTCGAGCGTATATTCTGCATACCTAGTCCCTTTTTATCCTCTTCCTGACTAAAACCAATACCGTTGTCTTCAGCCATGATATTGATCCTTTCATCAAAAGATAAAATCTGAATGGTCGCTTTGGTTGCCAAAGAGTGCCTGTTGATATTATTTACGAGCTCGTTAACCATACGGTAAATGGTAATTTCCATGGAGCTTTCGATGGGGTGTTCTACCTGGTAAACAAATTCGAAAGCAATTTTACCCGAGTGATTTAAGGTGATGAAGTTTTCTTTCAGGGTTTCAATTAAACCCAGTTGCTCAAAGTTTTTAGGCATTAAATTGTGCGAAATTTCCCTTAAGTCGGCACATGCCTTTTCAATCATGCTAATGGTTTGGTCGTAAAATATGCGGTCATTTTCTGTAAGTTTTAAAACTTTGTGCTGAAAAGCGGTGATATTTAGTTTTATAATGGAAAGCGTGCCGCCGAGGTCATCATGAAGATCGCGGGCCAAACGTGTGCGTTCATCTTCCTGAGCATTAAAAATGCCATCGGCGAGGTCTACCTGGTGTTTACTTTTTTCTTCCAGCAGAGTTTCTTTTTCTTTTTTTAAAAAATTATACCGCTGTGTTAGTGCAAAAGAAAGGAAAATAATTTCGGCTGTTAAACCTACCACCAAACCATTTGGCTTTAATAAATTAAAGTTGGTGAGCCCTAACGTATTAAAAACATAATTAAAAACACCAAATAATAACATCACGGTTGCAATAAAATAATACCAGCCCAACTTGTAGCCTGATCTTATTCTTTCTACCACACAAATAATAATAATGATTACCGTAAGGAGCGCAAGAAAATTGTTGATGTAAAAAACCGTTTTTTCTAAAAAAATAAATGATTTGAAGAGCATAAACACCGGAATGATCGACATGGCCCAGCAGAATCTTTTGTAATAGTTTGTAAAGCGGTATAACTTACTGTTTGAGCGATTTTGATTTACAAACAGTTGCATCACCTGGATTAACAGGCCACAGCTTAGTGATGCCATAATTAGGCGCATGTAGTCTTGAAGACCTGGCAGGTTCGGATAAAACCATTGAAAAGCCAGCCCTTCTTCTTCCAGGATAAAAACTAGGGTGCAAAAAATGTAAATTGCATAATATAGGTGAATGTTATCTCTAACAGAGGCAAACAGCAATAGGTTAAATATTACGGCAAAAACAAAAATGCCTGTATAAAATCCAAATAAGGTGTGCTGTGGAATTTCTGCCTGAATAATATCAACATCGCGTCCGATGGACATTGGCATATACATATTCTGTCCGCGTTTATCTGCCCATAAATAAAAAGTAGCTTTTTCATGAGGCGAAAGAACCATTGGATAAATGAAGCTTCTGTTGCGATAAGGACGTTGTTTAAAAGGGAAATGATCGCCTGTTAAGCCTAGCGGATAAATCTTTCCTTGCTCATCTACTTTAAACAACTGGAGTTTGTTAATACTTGAGCTCTGCTCCTTAAACATGAGGTGCACAGATTGATTTAAGGTATTTTCGATATCGAAAGCAACCCAATAATAAGATTGGGTGTAACCCTTACTAAAAACTTTGCCAGGTTTTAGCGGACTGAGTTTATTGGCCTGCTTATATTTTATGATAGAATCGATGTTCAGGTTTAAATCCCGATCCTCATAAAAGTAACCATGTTTACTGATATTAAATTTCTTGGCCGTGTCGATCAAAATTGGGTTGCCCTGCTGTGCAAAGCATACGCGAAGTGGATTTAGGAAAAATAGAAATAAGAAGAAAACTTTATTCATTGATGAGAGAATTAGTGGTAATGTTTGAGGTAACGCCTAATATTTAATAAATATAGTGTATAAACCATGTACTAAATATACCGAGTAAAGGGTATATAAATCGCTTTAATGATTGGGTATTTTTACAATAAATTAAACGAACTTAAAAATGAAAAATTTCTTAACTACTATTTTTTTCCTGTTTATGGTACAGCTAGCAAATGCGCAATCTCATGTTGCGAAAAGTCAATACCTCCGTTATAACTGTAGGTTCGCACCTAAGGGCTCTAACAATTCAGAGGGTAAAAACATGTGCCCGGCCTGTGCAAAAGAGGAAGAGGATGCAAGAAAAAAGAGCATAGCCGACGATAAAGCAGCTTATGAAGCAGGCAAAATTAGAAATGCAAAGCTTAAGGTCGAAAGGGAGGCAGACTTTAAAAAGAAACTGGCCGAAACGGCAGAGAAAAATAAAGTGACCGAAGTACGCGTAACGATGGGGAAAACGCCTGTAACAGCGAGCAAAAAGGCTGAAGTGCCCGTAAAAAAAGCACCATCTAAACCCACAAAAGATATATTGTTTTTTGCCGACTATCCAGGATCAATGTCGATGAGTGGTAAAAACTTAAACTACTTTTTGAACGAAAACGGCGATACGGTTTTAAAAAGCAAGGATTATGAAAGCACTTTCGCTGCTTATGGAGACAATAAAAATAATTTCCCTAAGAATATAGGAATTGTGATTTTGAATGAAGAAAACACCTTAACTAATGGTAAAACGAGAAATGTTGCAGATATAGTTGACCTGAAGGGAAAACGGCTTTTTAATGATAAGAGTATCAGTACAATATTTCATTTAATGAACGATTATTTCGTGATTGGCAGAAGCAAAGATTTTGGAGAGGATTCTAGCTGGGGTTATAATTACAGGCGAATTCAGGAAGTAGATATTTACAATGTAAAGACGAAAAAAACCATCACTTTGGATAAAGACCGCTCCAGAGTAGAACTTTATTTAACATTTGATCATCATAAACTGGAAGATGAAGGGTTAAAACCAGTGCTATCAAGAAGATATTCTAACTATGATGAAGATATATACTGCATCAATGCCGCAGGAGAGTTGGTAGTGAAAAGGTTTCAAGGTAAATAATAACTTTTATACGCCGTATCATCATAAATTAGAAGAAATGAAATATAAAGTATTAATATTCCTTAGTTTTATTTTGCTGCTTTTAGATGTAAAAGCACAAAACTGTTATCCTGATTCATCTAAGAGGGTACGTATTATGGATACCAATATTCCTAATGAATATACTTGTTATATGGAAATGACCAGGGGCTGGCATAAATATTATGGTTCTGGTGCGCTGATTCATCCAAGGGTAATGATTACGGCAGGGCATAACCTGGCCTACTTCCCTTTTGTAAAAAGAATTCCGTTTTTTCTTTTCAGGGGAACGAGAAAGGTCGATCTGTATTTTGGCTCGATAGATTCGGGACATTATACAACGAGTACCTCATTAAAGCTTAAAAAATGTAAAAACAAGTTTTTTAAGAGAGGCTATTGGATAAACTCAAAAATTAATAGGGATTTTTCGATCATCATATTGCCCGATTCCTCTATTTATAAAAAAGTTCGTGGGCATTATAAATTCGTTTCTGTTAAGCCGGATGAATTACAAGGAAGCGAATTGCATATAACAGGATCTCCCGGTGATCAAGACCTATTTGAAATGTGGACAGAGGGCACGAAAAATTTTTCGGTGGTGGATGCTTCTTTACATTATGATTTATATACGGTGGTAAGAAATAGCGGTTCTCCGATTTGGATAAAAGATAATAATAATGTACCTCAATTGGTCGGGGTACATTCAAGGGGTTTAGATCATTGTAATGGATCAGTTCTCATTAATGCCGAAACCTATAAACAGGTGGTCGAATGGTGTAAAAAATCAGGAATAAATTTGGAAAAATAATCCAGAAATTAGGCTCATATCGCTTACTTCACTGATTTGATGATCTCCAGTTGTATTAAAATAACTGTTAACTAAAATCATCAATTAAAAATACAAAAAGCTCTTTAGGTCCATGTGCACCTAAAACCAATGTTTTTTCGATATCGGCAGTTCTGCTGGGGCCTGTAATATTGCTGATCATCGATGGGATCTGATTACCATACTTGTTCTTCAATAACAGAAAAGCATCTTTAAGATCTAAAACCAACTGACTGGTTTTGGCGATCACAATGTGTTGATGTGGAAAAATGCTTAATCTCCTACCAGCAGCACCGCTATTGCTTACCATTACACTTCCGTTGCGGGCAACCAAAGCTTCGCAAAGGGTAATGCCCACTTCTGCCTGTTCAAAATCTTTATCGGTTTGGTAAAAAGGGAATTCGTATTTGCTTAAAAACTGCTGTATTTCTGGTTCCCAACAGTATATTTTCCGCCATTTATATTTATCGGCCAGCTGCAACATGTTTTCAAAAAAATCAATTCCATCCTCGCAGAAGATAAAATTACCGGATATAGCTGTAAGCTGTTCGGCAAATAATATCTCCAGCTCATCTGTATTTTTTTTATACAATGGACTTTCTTCTAAATTAGGATATGGGTTTTCGCGCTTCTCTAATAGTGCTTTCCTTATCTTTTTTAGTATTTGTTCTTTAGCTGTCGTATTATCCTTCATATAAAAAAAAGCTACCCTAATGATTAAATTAGGGTAGCAAATGTAATAATAGAAATTATTTATTTATGCCTCAACCGGAGTAATATGTCCGGGTGTACCACTTTCACCTTGGTTTTCGAATAAACGTTTTCCGAAAATCACTTCTAAATCGTCTTTAAATAAAACTTCTTTTTCGATTAAAATATCGGCTAACTGGATCAATTTATCTTTATTTTCTTCCAATAACTGGATGGCTCTTTGATATTGACCTTCAATTAACGCTGAAATTTCTTTATCGATAGTTAAAGCGGTATCCTCTGAATATGGTTTAGAGAAGTTATACTCGTTCTGACCAGAAGAATCATAATAAGTAATATTTCCTAACTTTTCGTTCAAGCCATAAATGGTAACCATTGCCCTAGCTTGTTTATTTACTTTTTCTAAATCGCTCAGGGCACCTGTAGAAATGGTATCGAACATCACTTTTTCAGCGGCCCTACCGCCCATTGTTGCACACATTTCATCAAGCATCTGGTGTGGACGAACAATTAAACGTTCTTCTGGTAAATACCAGGCTGCACCTAAACTTTGTCCACGTGGAACAATGGTAACTTTAACCAATGGCGCTGCGTGTTCTAACAACCAGCTTACAGTAGCATGGCCAGCCTCATGAATAGCAATAGCACGTTTTTCACTTGGTGTGATGATTTTGTTTTTCTTTTCTAAACCACCTACAATACGGTCAACCGCATCTAAGAAATCCTGTTTATCTACAGCTGATTTATTTTTACGGGCAGCAATTAATGCGGCTTCGTTACAAACATTTGCAATATCTGCGCCTGAGAATCCTGGCGTTTGTTTAGCTAAAAATTCTGTATCAAGCTCTTCTGATTTTTTAAGTGGAGTAATGTGGACTTCAAAAATTTGTTTACGCTCGATAACATCCGGTAAATCAACATAAATCTGTCTGTCGAACCTACCCGCTCTTAATAAGGCTTTATCTAAAACATCCGCACGGTTGGTTGCAGCCAAAATGATAACATGTGTATTGGTACCAAAGCCATCCATTTCAACCAAAAGTTGATTTAAGGTATTTTCACGCTCATCATTTCCGCCCATTACACCGTTTTTACCACGGGCACGGCCAATGGCATCAATCTCATCAATAAAGATAATACAAGGAGATTTATCTTTCGCTTGTTTAAACAAGTCGCGAACACGAGATGCACCTACTCCAACAAACATCTCTACGAAATCAGATCCTGACAGAGAGAAGAACGGAACCTGAGCCTCGCCTGCAACTGCTTTAGCCAATAAGGTTTTACCAGTACCCGGTGAGCCTACCAATAAAGCACCTTTCGGGATTTTTCCACCCAGATCGGTATATTTCTTAGGATTTTTAAGGAAATCTACAATTTCCATTACCTCTGTTTTTGCTTCTTCTAAACCGGCAACATCGTTGAAAGTAATATTTACCTGGCTTTCTTTATCAAATAAAGTAGCTTTTGATTTTCCGATACTGAAAATCTGACCGCCGCCGCCAGCACCACCGCCCATTCTGCGCATCATAAAAATCCAAAAACCGATTAAAAGCAATACGGGTAAAATGATGCTTAAAAACCAGCTTGCTAATGGATTGCTGCGGCTGGTTTTTTCAGCCAATATCCTAGGTTGGTTAGCAGGAAGATCTTTTTGCGAATCGGCAAGTTGTTTATCAAGCCCGTCCATCGTGCCGGCATTGAAAAATACAACAGGACTGGCTGCATTATTTACACTAAATGTGCTAGTGCTTTTGTATCCATCGTATATTGGTTTTTTTAAACTATCTTTTTTGATGTATACCTCTACGCGGACTAAATCGTCGGATTTATAGGCAACAACCTTCTGCACGTCACCTTTAAGTAACATCTGTTGCTCAAACTTTTGGTAAGTTACTTCCTTACCTCCGTCCGTAGTAAATAAAAACTGTGCTGCAATAATGGCTATGATAATGGCCGCATACACCCAGAAAATATTAAATTTCGATCCTTTTTGTGGTTTTTTAGGGATGTTTGGAATTCTTCTCCCCTGTTTTTCGTTGGTGTTTTGATTATCGTTCATTTGTCTTTGTCAAAATGGTTCTATTAGGTTATGCGCTTTGATAATTTGTGCTTTCTGCATCTCCCCAAAGTTCTTCTATGCCATAAAAGTGGCGCTTTTCTGTTTTAAAAATGTGCACAACCACATCGAAATAATCAAGAATAATCCAATCTGCTGATTCGAAACCTTCCTTATGTCTCGGATCGGCCTGAGTGGCTTTATATATTTCTTTTTCTACACTATCGGCAATAGCTTTTACCTGAGTACCGGAGTTGGCACTTGCTATAATAAAATAATCAGCGACTGAAGTATGAATATTTCTAAGATCTAACCGCACTATATCTTCTCCTTTTTTTTCCTGTATGCCGTGAACGGCTAACTCTGAAAGGTATGTAGAAAGGGCTACTATTTTCTTTTTTACCATTAAAATGCTTTAATTTTGGAATTACAATATTATAAATTCAACACTTGCAAAATAACACTTTTTCGACACTATTTGTTGGTCAAAATTTAATCAAATTAAAAGAAGTTGATTCTACGAATAACTTTCTAAAAAACTTGGTGTCAAAATCCGAGCCATTAGCTGAAGGGACTGTAATTATGGCAGACAATCAGTTTGCCGGAAGAGGACAGCAGGAAAGCGTTTGGCAAACCCAGGCGGGTAAAAATATTAGTACAAGTATTTATTTAAAGCCTTCTTTTTTGCCACTTGATAAGCAGTTTTATTTAAATATTGCCGTTAGTTTGGCTGTTAGTGATGCCTTAGCTTATTTTGTGCCGGAGGGAATAAAAGTAAAATGGCCCAATGATATGTATTACCATAATAAGAAATTAGGCGGGATATTAATCGAAAATACACTGACAGGCAGTTCTTTTAAATCATCAGTAGTTGGCATTGGCTTAAATGTAAATCAATCAGAATTTTCTGAAAGCATAAGCGAGCGAGCCACTTCCATCATTCGAATTTTACAAAGAGATGTACCTTTAATGGATATTATGGATAAAATATTCATTTTTATGGAAAAATACTACTTAATTTTGAGGGAAGGGAAATACAGTATTTTACAAAATGATTACCTTGCGAGGCTGTATAACTATCAGGTTTCTGCGTTATATAAACATAACGGCGAGGTTTTTGAAGGAATCATTAAAGGAGTTGAAGATAACGGTAGACTAAACGTTGATACAGAAAAAGGTTTAAAAATTTTTAACTTTAAAGAAATTGAATTTACACACACAAAATAAACACAAATGAAAAAAATCACCCTGGTGCTTTCGATGGTACTTTTTACCATTGCTGGCGCATTCGCTCAAATTGAAAAACCGGTAACGTGGGCTTACTCTGCAAAAAAAGTAAGTAAAACTGAAGCTATAATTTATTTAAAAGCAACAATTGATGACAGATGGCATATTTATTCTCAGAATGTGAAAGACGGAGGGCCGGTAAAAACTACTTTTACTTTTACCCCTTCTAAAGATTTCAGCCTTGTAGCTAAAACAATTGAGCCTAAAGCTATTGTTAAATATGAAAGCACTTTTAAAATGAATGTAAGTTATTTTGAAAAAGCGGTAATTTTTCAACAAAAAATTAAGCTAAACAAAGCAACTACAGTTGTTAAAGGCGTGGTAGAGTTTATGGTTTGTAACGATAAACAATGTCTTCCGCCAGAAGAAGTTGAGTTCAGTATTCCGGTTAAATAGTTGACATCAAAATATTTGCAAACAGTCCCGGGTTTTCGGGACTGTTTCTTTTTAAAGTAAAATCTACAAGGTGTTGTGGTTTAAAAAAAATGGTTTCTAAAATTATTCTTAATTTCACGGATTCAAAATACACACACAAAACACACAAATGAAAAAGGTTTTATTATTGTTGTTAATGGCTACAATGTTTATTGCATTGCCAGCCATTAAGAGTTACGCCCTCGTAACACAAGATACCACAGCAACCGCTCCTCCTGATGATATTGTTTTTACCGAGGTTGGTTCAGCACAGGATAGTGCTGCCAATATGCAGGTAAAAACGGAAAAAGATACCCTTAAAAAAGATGCGGTTAAGGCAGGAAAAACTACGGTAACTGGAAAAGATGCTCCAAAACAATCACTTTGGGTAACCTTTGGTTTGGGCCTTTTGGCCGGTATTGCTGCTTTTTTTCTTCCATGTATTTTTCCGATGGTTCCGCTTACTGTCGGTTTCTTTACCAAAAGAGCCGAAAGCAGGGCAAAAGGAATCAGGAGTGCTATTATTTATGGTTTATCGATTATTGTAATTTATGTGGGTTTAGGCGTAATTATTACCTTGATCTGGGGCGCCAGTGCATTAAATGAAATATCGACCGATGGATTTTTTAATATTTTCATCTTTCTTATCCTAATTGTTTTTGGCGTATCGTTTCTAGGCGCTTTCGAAATCACGCTACCAAGTTCGTTTGTAAATAAACTCGATGCAAAATCGGATGCTAAAGGTTTAAGCGGAATCTTTTTTATGGCTGCAACCCTGGCAGTTGTTTCCTTTTCTTGTACAGGGCCATTAATTGGAACATCTTTGGTCGCCATTAATACCGATCTGTTAACACCAGTTATCGTCATGTTCGGCTTTTCGCTATCATTGGCGTTAATTTTTACCATGTTTGCTATTTTCCCAAGTTTAATGACGGGACTACCAAAATCAGGCGGTTGGTTAAACTCAATTAAAGTTTTTCTGGGGTTCCTAGAGTTGGGTTTATCATTAAAATTTCTTTCAACAGCCGATCTGGCCTATCACTGGGGAATATTGGACCGGGAGATATTCCTGGCGATATGGATTGTACTGGCCTTAATTTTGGGTGTTTATTTATTGGGAAAAATTAAGTTTTCTCATGATAGCGACCTCCCTTATATTTCTGTGCCAAGATTATTTATTGCAACAGCAACTTTTGTGTTTGCCATTTATCTCATCCCAGGTTTATGGGGAGCACCTTTAAAAGCTGTAAGTGCACTGGTCCCCCCGCTATCTACCCAGGATTTTGTAATCGGACAAGATAGTGGTGGCGGATCAAACCAAACGGCAGCAACTAGCCATGCTAAACGTAAATATGCTGAATTCCTGCACATTCCGCATAATATTGATGGTTTTTTTGATTATCAGGAAGCATTAGCTTATGCCAAAGAAGTAAAAAAACCGTTATTTCTCGATTTTACCGGACATGGTTGTGTAAATTGCCGCGAAATGGAAGCCAGGGTTTGGTCTGACCCAAGAGTGCTTAAAAAATTGAAAGAAGATTATGTGGTGGTATCGCTTTATACGGATGATAAAACCAGTTTACCTGAAGCAGAACAATTTGACTCTAAAATTTTAGGCACAAAAGTGAATACCGTTGGTAAAAAATTCAAACATTTGCAGGCCGAAAGATTTAATACTATTTCGCAACCATATTATGTACTTTTGGGGACTGATGAAAAAGAATTAGTTTCTCCTCCTATTGGAGTAGAATTTGATATAGATAAATATTTGCAATATCTGGATAATGGATTATCAGGATTTGCCAAGAAATAAACAAATGAATAAGATTAAAAAAATTGGTGTTTTAACCTCTGGCGGCGATTCGCCAGGGATGAACGCTGCAATTAGGGCCGTAGTAAGAGGCTCTATTTACTATGACATTGAAGTAACTGGTTTTATCCGTGGCTACGAAGGGCTGATCAACAATGATTTTATCCCTATGGACCGCAAATCTGTAGCAAATATTATCCAGCGCGGAGGAACCATTTTAAAAACCGCACGCAGTGAAGCTTTTAGAACCGTTGAGGGCAGAAAACAAGCTTATGAAAACCTGAAAGCTAAAGGCATTGATGCTTTAGTGGTAATTGGTGGTGACGGAACATTTACAGGTGCCAATATTTTTTCTAAAGAGTTCGATTTCCCGATTGTAGGTTTACCAGGAACAATTGATAATGATTTGGCAGGTACCGATTTTACTATCGGTTATGATTCTGCTATCAACACTGTTATTGATGCGGTAGACAGGATCAGGGATACGGCCGAATCGCATGACAGGCTTTTTATTGTGGAAGTGATGGGTCGTGACTCCGGATTAATTGCTTTAAGAAGTGGAATAGGCGTAGGTGCTGAGGCCATCATGATTCCAGAGGCAAACATGAACGCCGATGACATTCTACATAAATTAGAGCATAGCCGTAAAGATAAAGCCTCAAAAATTATTATTGTTGCAGAAGGTGATGATACAGGAGGTGCATTTAAGGTTGGCGAAATTTTGCAGGAAAAATACCCGCACTACGATACAAAGGTTTCAGTTTTAGGCCACATTCAGCGGGGAGGTAAACCAACTTGTATGGACCGTGTATTGGCAAGTCGCTTAGGTGTTGCTGCTGTAGAGGGTTTAATTAGTGGCGAAAGCGGCGTAATGGCCGGGCAGGTAAACCGCGAAATTATTTTTACCCCTTTCGATCATGCCATTAAACACATTAATGCAGAAAAAGTGAGTGCCAAGTGGCTTAAACTTATTGATATACTTTCGTTTTAAAACAGAAACAGCATATAAAAAGAAAAGTCTTTCCCGCACCGGAAAGACTTTCTTGTTTTTGCTTAGTTTTCGCAATAAGCAATTTCTTAATCTGCTAAAATTACAGCAGTACCATTGGCGCTTACCATGAGCATGCTGCCTCCGCTGCCCACAGTTTCATAATCTAAATCTACACCAACAATTGCGTTTGCGCCTAATGCGGCTGCGTACTGCTGCATTTCGTTAACTGCAGTATCTTTACCCTCTCTTAAAACGCGTTCGTAAGAACTCGATCTGCCCCCTACTATATCTGTTATGCCTGCAAATAAATCCTTAAAAATATTTGCACCAATAATGGTTTCTCCGGTTACTAAACCAATATACTTTATAATTTTTCTGCCCTCAACCGTAGGCGTTGTGGTTACTAACATAGTTTCAGTTTTTTATCATTAGAACAAAATTTTAAAAAAATGTTACATTTTTTCGAAAGAGGAAAGATTAGCAACGATTGCTCTTAAGCTATGCCCAAAAAATTTATGCCCAAAAATTAATCAAAGGAAATATATTGATTGACAACTTTAACTTTTAGGAAATGAATGCATAGATGGATTAAACCACTATACTTGCATCGTTATTTTTATGCAATTAAAATGAAATCTATTATGAACATTAGTTGAACGCTCCATTGAGGTTGAAATGCCTTGATGTAGATTTATAATAACAAACCCGCGACCTCTTCCCAGTTATTTACGCGTTCGTATTCAGTTACCAGTAAATTATGTGGCGAAGTAAACAACAGCGGCCGACCTGTAAAATTTATAAAGTTTTTGGTGCGGTCGTCGATAATGATGTCGACGTTTACAATTTTATTTCCACAGAACATGATGTGCTGCCAATCGATGAAAGAAAAATGTTCGGCCAACCAGTCGTACTTATCAACTAATGAATTACGGAATTCCATCGCCGCTGAAACAATATACACATCATATTTTTCCTGTAAAGCTTTAATTACCCGTTGGCTATCTGCAATAACTTTAAGATCGCGGAAAAAACCGGGCTCATTTATATATTCGAACCATTTTTGGTTTGCCTCCTGGGGCACATGGTGATAAATTTCGTTTCCGGCATCAATCTTTAAATCAAGCGGAACATTTAAATCACGGTTATACAGTTTAATAAATTTTCCAACGGCATCGGCAATCACCTCGTCCATATCAATCGCAATTCTTTCCATTTGTATCTGCAAATATTTTGGCGCAAATATCCTGAAAACAAAGAAATTAAACTATGTTTTTAATTTCCAGTATTTTAGTTATCTTTGCAGCCCCGCAGCATGCAGCTCCGGGAACTATGTTGAATACATAAATACAAAAGAAAATGGCAACTAAAATCAGATTGCAAAGATTCGGGAAAAAAGGTAAACCTTTTTTCCACGTTGTGGTAGCAGATTCTCGCTCTCCACGTGATGGTAAATTTATTGAGCGTTTAGGTTCTTACAACCCAAATACCAATCCTGCTACCATCGAAATTAACTTCGAAAAAACTTTAGCTTGGGTTAACAGTGGTGCACAGCCAACTGATACTGCTCGTGCTATCCTTTCTTACAAAGGTGTTTTATACAAAAAACACTTAGAAGGTGGTGTTAAAAAAGGAGCTTTAACTCAAGAACAGGCAGATGAAAAATTTACAGCTTGGTTAGATGCTAAAGCGGGTAAAATTTCTGGTAAAACAGAAGGTTTAGCTACTTCTAAAGCAGATGCGCGTAAAGCAGCATTAGCAGCAGAAGCTAAGAAAAAAGAAGATAAAGCAGCAGCTATCGCAGCTAAAAATGCACCAGTTGCAGAAGAGGTTGTTGAAGAAGAAGCGCCAGCTGTTGAGGCTGAAGCAACTGAAGAAGCTCCTGCAGCAGAAGCTACTAAAGAAGAAGGCGCAGAATAATTTTAATTATTTTGTCTCATAAAATAGCGTTCCGGATATTCGGAACGCTATTTTTTATTAATACCCCCTGCCCCTAAAGGGGGGTGTTAATAAGTCCCCTTTAGGGGATTTAGGGGTGGGTATGAAACACGAAGAAGCATTTTATATAGGTTACGTTACCAAAACGAGGGGTTTAAAGGGAGAAGTTCAGGTGTTTTTCGAATTCGATGAATATGAACAACTCGAATTTGATGTGGTTTTTGCCGATATGAATGGTAAACTCGTTCCGTATTTTGTAGCTTCAACAAAGCTACAATCCAATAAAACAGGCTACTTTAACTTTGATGATGCCGATCATATTGATAAAGTGCAACCGCTATTAAAAAAGAAGTTGTACCTGCCTCTTTCGAAAATGCCCGAACGCGAAGAAGGAGAATTTTTCTATACCGACTTTAAAGGTTATTTAGCTATAGATGAAACTTTGGGCGAATTGGGCGAAATTTTGGAAGTAAACGAATATCCACAGCAATTTGTAGCTACGGTGATTTATAAAGAAACTGAAATTCTGTTCCCGCTAAATGAAGATTTTATTGTAGAATACGACGAGAATGAAAAAATCCTCACCCTCGATTTACCTGAAGGTTTGCTGGACATTTATCTCGAAAACTAAAAATATTTTCCTTATTGATTTACCCGACCCTTGGGATTAGCGGGATTCTTCACTCAATGTTGTGGTTTTTCAAAGCAAGCTTAGCAAGACGCCGAAAAACCATTCCCAAAAAGATGCGTCCGCACGGTAGGAACAAGTACAAGGTAATGGCTTGTTAATTTTGTAGTATTAGGTTTGTGGTTTGGCAATCAGGAGGGTATTTACACCCCCACTAATTTTAATTGTTAAATTTTACTACAGACCTTATGCGGGTTCAAGACAGACAATCAATAACCATCGAATCAGGGAAGTATATTCCATCAACCTTATTGGCGCTAAAAAAAGGCCCTGGTTTTTGATAAGCCTGTTGAGGAAATATTTGAACTAGAAGAAGGTGATTAACAGTGTATGTTTTTAGAAGAAAAATTATTAATTTAGATTTCATTCTAATCAATTTAACATGCTCAAAAGAATATCAAAAATTGCAGTAATTTTCTTTGCAGTACTAACTATCTTTTCCTGTAAAACCGTACAACAAGCTAATTTAAAAGAAATCAAGCCTTTTGTTGGCATCTGGAACGATACCAGTAATCCGGGCTGTAAAGTCGTTTTTAAAGCAGATGGAAGTTTTTATAATATCGCCAAAGAAGGTGGTGTACAGATCATCACGCATAGTGGCACATTTAAAATTTTATCCAGCAACATGTATGTACTAAATATTTCGGATGCAAGGACCGATGCTACTTATGATCTTAAAGGCAGGCAATATGCAAACTATTACACCTTGAGCAATGACCGGAAAACGATGAAAGTAAGCGGTGTTGTTGACGGACGGAACGGTAGGAAGCCGTTGCAGTGGGCGAGCGATCTGGTAAAGGTTAATACGTTGGATTAATATTTACCAAAATGAGTTTCTATAAGGGCCAAAATTGATATTGAGCATAGCAAAATTCGACTTCGGGCTAAAGACTTCAGACTAAAGACTTACCTTTGCCTCATGCGTTTCGATATTATAACAGTTCTGCCCGCTTTATTAGAAAGTCCTTTTGCTCATTCTATTTTGCAACGTGCACAAAAAAAAGGTATAGCCGAAATTGT
Source organism: Pedobacter sp. KBS0701 (assembly GCF_005938645.2). Taxonomy (NCBI): domain Bacteria; kingdom Pseudomonadati; phylum Bacteroidota; class Sphingobacteriia; order Sphingobacteriales; family Sphingobacteriaceae; genus Pedobacter; species Pedobacter sp. KBS0701. Next base: position 5,374,751 of record NZ_CP042171.1, on the reverse strand, counting down.
TGTGCATAACCTGAGGGATTATGCTACTAACAAACAAAAAAGTGTAGACGATTACCAATATGGCGGAGGCAGCGGTATGGTAATGAGTATCGAGCCTTTTGCAGCCTGCATTGAAAAACTTCAGGCAGAAAGAGAGTACGATGAAATTATTTTCATGAGTCCCGATGGTGTTACTTTAAACCAGAGCACAGCCAACGAACTCTCTATTAAAAAGAACATCATTATTTTGTGTGGCCATTACAAAGGCATAGATCAGCGTATACGTGATATTTTTGTAACAAGAGAGATCTCTGTTGGCGATTATGTTTTAAGTGGAGGAGAGCTGCCTGCTGCAATTGTGGTAGATGCTGTGGTGCGCTTAATACCTGGTGTTTTAAATGATGAAACCTCTGCCCTATCTGATAGTTTTCAGGGAGAACTGCTTGACGCACCGGTTTATACCCGTCCGGCAGATTGGCGCGGACATAAAGTGCCCGATGTTTTATTAAGTGGCCACGAGGCAAAAGTGAACGAGTGGAGACACGAACAGGCCTTAGAACGGACTAAAACCCGCCGTCCTGACCTTTTGGAATAGAAGCAATTAACACAATCGAATGTGGAATTCATAAAGAATGTGGAAAAAATTAAAATAGGTTTTTTTTTCTCAAAAATAATCCCTAATATTGCAATCCGATTTTCACGGGATGAAATATCGATTTAATAGCTTAAAATCATGGATTTAGTAAAATTTGTTGAAGAGCAGGCCATCGCGAAAAAAGATTTTCCTGCGTTCAAGTCTGGCGATACAGTGAGCGTACACTATAAAATTCGCGAAGGTAATAAAGAACGTGTTCAAATTTACCAAGGTGTTGTAATACAACGTAACAGTGCAGGTGCTAACGAAACCTTTACCGTTCGTAAAATGAGCAACGGCGTTGGTGTTGAGCGTATTTTCCCTTTTAGTTCTCCAAACATTGAGAAAGTAGAAGTGAATAGCTATGGTAAAGTTCGTAGAGCGAAATTGTTCTATTTACGTGCTTTAACTGGTAAAGCTGCTCGTATCAAATCTTTGAGAAAATAATATTCTTTATTATAAGATATAGCCTTCACGATTAATTTCGTGGAGGTTTTTTTGTTTATACCTTTGTTAAATGTTAGATTCTGCTTTTTTCGACCAAGTTTTTTGGGGTAATACCATAAAAGCCTATTTCCTTTTCGGAGGTATACTCTTTTTTGGCTTAGTTTTCAAAAATATTGTTTCCAAGCTCTTAAGCAAGTTGTTGTTTAAACTTTTCAGAAACTTTTCAAATCAATCACACAACGATGCTTTTGTTGCGCTACTTGTAAAGCCCATAGAGGTTTTTATTCTGTTAGCTACGCTTTACCTTTCTATCAACCAGTTAAAGCATCCGTTAGAGGTAGCAGTATTCCATTACAGTAAATTAATCGGTAAGGTTAAAGAGTTGATCCCGGTAACCATTGGGGATTGTATTGACCGGATATTTTTGTTTGGGATCATTTTATCTGTTTTTTGGATTATCTTAAGAATAATCGACTTTATTAGCCACGTTTTGTTATATAAGGCATCGCTTACTGAAAATAAAGCCGACGATCAATTGGTACCCTTTTTAAAAGAACTGTTTAAAACGCTTGTAATCTTTATTGGTTTTTTTACCCTTTTGGGTTTTGTTTTCGAGGTTAATGTATTGACGCTGATTACCGGACTGGGTATTGGTGGTATTGCCATTGCTTTGGCCGCTAAAGAGAGCTTAGAGAACTTAATTGGTTCATTCACCATCTTTTTAGATAAACCTTTTACCGTTGGCGACCTGGTGAAGGTTGACGGTGTGGAAGGCACTGTAGAAAAGGTAGGTTTCAGAAGCACAAGGATCAGAACTTCCGAAAAAACCATGGCTACCCTACCCAATAGAGGTATGATAGACGGTGTTTTAGAAAACCTTTCCTTGAGAAATTCGCGTAAGGTATCATTTGTGATTGGACTTACGTACGAAACCAGTTCAGATTCTTTAAGAAAAATTATCACCGAAATTGAAAGTTACATCAATAATCACGAGGGTACCAGCAATGATGGAAACGCCTCTTTTAAAAGCTTTGGCGATTCGGGTTTGAATGTTGAAGTTAATTATTTTGTAACGGTACTTAATTATTCCGAATTCCTTAAAATCAGGCAGGAAATTAACCTGGAGATTATGGATATCGTGATTCGTAATAAATCGGATTTTGCTTACCCAACACAACGTTTAATCAGCGACAGGCCACTTGGCAACGCAGCAGAAAAAGAAGTCGGTAATGATGCTACGGATTAGCGCTGCTCCCGTGGTTTGTGTCTCTGAATCCCAGGTTTTCTTACCTATAGACCTCTGCGTCAATTCAATGTAGTGATTTGTAAATCATCAATGATAAACAGATAAAATTATTTCGTTTTTTGGAAAGCAAGGCTTGCGCAATGATTAACGTGTGTTCCTGCTATCCACTACAAGTCCTCTCCCGATTAAAAATCGGGATGCTGGCTTTCCGTTGCTATCAGGTTTAGATGGATTCTTTAGTGTTCCAAAATCCCTTTCATTTCCTTTGGTCTGTGTCCTCAAGAACACCGCGTTAATCCAATGGAAAAACAAAAAGCCGGTTTAGCATTAACTAAACCGGCTTTGTTGTGAAATATTATATCCTTAACTTAAAGTGGCCAAGGTGGTGATTCCGCCTTTTACAACCTGGTTAAGTTCTACGTTAACTTTGGTGCCTATGGGAAGAAAAACATCTACCCTCGATCCGAATTTGATAAAACCGAACTGTTCTGTTTGTATCACCTGATCACCTTCTTTTACATACCATACAATCCTGCGGGCCAAAGCACCTGCAATTTGACGGAATAATACCGGCGTACCGTTTTTATGCTCTACAACAGTGGTGGTACGTTCGTTTTCGGTAGATGATTTAGGGTTCCAAGCCGCAAGATATTTTCCTGGGTGGTATTTGAAAAATTTAACTACACCTGAAATGGGGTTACGGTTAATGTGCACATTAACAGGCGACATAAAAATAGATACCTGTAAACGTTTATCTTTAAAGTATTCGCCTTCTTCTGTTTCTTCGATTACCACGACTTTACCATCTGCAGGGCAAATGACCAGGTTTTCACCTGAAGAGAAGCTACGGCTCGGATTACGGAAAAACTGCAGTACAATAATGAATAAAGCAGCTGAAAAAATATAAATGAACCAGCGCAACCAGGTAATGTCGTGATATTTATAATCAACAACCGCGTTGATCACGAAAATAAACAGTATGCTTAAGGCAATGGTGGTGTAACCTTCTTTATGTATGGTCATTTTGTTAAAAATTATTGGGCAAAGGTGCGAAAAATAAATTAATCCAATCTAAAAATTATGCGCCTGTTGCCCTGTAAATATCGGTCAGGTTTCGGCCAAGGCCATTATAATCTAAGCCATAACCTACTACAAACTCGTTAGGTATTTCAAAACCAACATATTCCAGCTCTTCAATTTTGTAATTCAGGGCGCTTGGTTTTAGCAAAAGTGAACTTACTTTAACCGATGCCGGATTTTTTTCTTTAATCGTTTTTAAAATTTGGGTTAAGGTAAGGCCGGTGTCAACAATGTCTTCCACAATGATGATATCTCTTCCCTCTATATTTTCAGGCAGTCCGATCAGTTCTTTTACATTTCCGGAGCTTGATGTACCTTCATAAGAGGCCACACGCATAAAGGCAATTTCGCAGGGCACGTTGATTTCTTTAATTAAATCGGCCATAAATAAAAAGCTGCCATTCAGCACGCCGATAAATAAGGGGCATTTGCCTTCATAATCAACATTCATCTGAATGCCCATCAAACGGATGCGTTTATTTAAGGTGTCATTTTCTAAAAATATCTCGAACTCTTTATCCTCTACTTTTATTTTATGCATTTTGATGTTAAATAGTTTAAATGTTGGAAAGTGATGTAGGTTAATTGTTTAACTCGGTTAACTGTGAATTTAACTAAGAACTGAAAAACTGTAAACCGCCAATTGCAAACTGTTTTGGTTAATTGTTGAGTTTAACTTACAACTGCAAACTGTAAATTGTCAACTGAAAACTATCTACTACTGCTGACTTTTCTCCAGTTCCTTCTGGCGTCTCCGTTCTTCCCTGCGCTCCTGCCTCAATTGTTTTTTGGTTTTAGCGGTATCGGCAGGTGTGGTCGTTTGTTTATTTGTAGTGGTGTCTTTTTTAGATCCGCCGCCAAATAATCGTTCGAAGAAGCTTTTATTTTTATCGTGTACAATTATAACCGGTAAACCATCGCCATCATCGTCGAAAGCAGACGTATCAACCACAGCCGTATCAGGTGCCAGGTAACGGCGCAGTCCTTCTCTCAAACGAACATTATAAAAACCATAACCAGAGGTATCGCCAGGTGTTAAACCTTTTCTGGCCATAATATTCCCCATAAACCTGAAGTAGTTGAACATATAAGGTTTCAAGCTGCCATCGGCCATAAATTTATACATCGATGCTTTAGGCTTAGGTACAATACTGGCCAAAAATAATCCATCGCCAATAGTTAAATCGGCTGGTTGCTTTCCAAAATAATATCTTGAGGCCTCTCCTATTCCATAAATATTCTGGCCTAACTCCATGATATTGAAATACACCTCTAGCATCCGCTGTTTACTGATCAGGTGATTATGTTCAATAAGCCAAACAATCAAAATCTCCTCTGCTTTACGCGCCAAAGTTTTCTGACGGCTTAAATAAACGTTTTTAACCAACTGCATACTGATGGTACTACCGCCACGTTTAAATTTCTTTTCCTTAAAATTTACGGCGATCGATTTTCGGATCGATTCTTCAACGAAGCCATTGTGCGTAAAAAACGAAGGATCTTCTGCCGTTAAAACAGCATTAATGAAGTTTTTAGAAATGGCCGAAAGCGGCGTAAAGTTTGGATTCGATGGACCAATGGTGATATCGCGCATCGGTTTGCCGTACTCATAAGGTGTGTAAACAAACGTATTGTTAATTTTTTGCAGATTCGTTTTGCCCCACTGTACAATTTTAAAATTAACCGGTGTTAGGGTCGAATTAAAACGGACACTATCGGGTATTTTTGTATCCAGGTAAAAATTGAGGTTATATTTAACCTTACCCTGTACTTTTAATCCTTCCAGCGACTCAAACAAGCCCTGTGGAAAAGCATCTAAAATGCTTTGGGCATCCTGTTCTTCTGCATTTAATTTTAATTCGTAGATCTTGTTTTTTCCTAGGGTGTATTTAACAAAAGGATGGATTTGTGCATTTTTTAGGTAAGCTGTTGAGGAGCTGTCTAAAGCAATATAGTTTTGACCAACCAGAATATCTGCATCCAGTTTTGCACTTTGGACAATAATATCGTTTGAAGCAATACGCGGTTGGTTGATCAGCATATTTTTTACCGACCAGGAGCCCGATATTTTATAATTATCGCCACTGTATTTCGCGTTTTTAAGTTCCGTTTGTAAGGTGTCGAAACTTATTTTTGCATGAAGTTTATTATTCAGGTAGGGTAATTCGAGTTTTTTACCGTCAGCATAAGCCGTAAAGCGTAACTCTTTGCTGCCAGGATTTACATGGCCATCTACATGCCAGGTAGCTTCGCCATTATTTACATTTATGGCCGATTTTAAATCCCCACCATCAATTGTAGCCATGGTGGCAAAGCTCAGTTTAGCCGTGTCATGATCATTTAGTTTAAAAATCATATTCTGCACATCCATATCATCAGGGATTTTGTACAAAACTTGGTTCAGGATGTTGCTGGCTATTTCTGATAAATTAACTTTTCCTTTATTTTCGGTGCTGTCTTTTTTCTTTCTCTTTAAGATAAAATCGATGTTGGTGGTCGAATCTTTAAGCACTACGCTTACAAAACCTTCTTTCAGTTTTACCTCCGACAATTTTACATTCCCAAAAATGAGTGGAAGAAGTTTTACACCTACACTCAGTTCGCCAATGTTAGAAAGGGTATCCCGCTCTTTAGGAACAACAGAAATATTGGTCATTTTAACGGTACTGAGGCCAGTAAATCCGGCATTGCCGATTTTAACTTCAAGACCGTAATCTTTATCGGCCTTGGCAATTGCTTTGGCCACCATTTTTTTAAGAAGGGCTTCCCTTTTACTATAAGCTACGGCGCCAAAAGCGATACAAACGACTAAAAAAACACCTAAAACCCAGGCTCCGATTTTTAAATATTTTTTGGGGATCTTAATTTTTGGTATTCGCATATAGTCGTTAAAATGGTTAATTGCTTAAACGTAACAATTAAATGTTTATTTCGTGTTAAAATTACAGTTAAAAAGCCTAAATAAAAGTATTTATGGCTATGTTTTGTTAATTTTGAATTTAAATTCATACAATGCAGATTAGCCCGCAACAAGTTTTAGATGCGCTTAAAAATGTTGAAGATCCCGATCTTAAAAAAGATCTGGTGACTTTAAACATGATTAAAGATTTACAGATTACAGATAACCAGGTCAATTTTACATTAGAGCTTACTACTCCGGCATGCCCGATGAAGGAAATGCTGAAAAATGCCTGTACAAATGCCATTAAACATTTTGTATCGCCAACGGCAGAAGTCGTAATCAATGTAACTTCGAGGGTTACGCAGCCAACCAACTCCTCTTCACTAGATAACATCAAAAACATTATTTTGGTTTCATCAGGAAAAGGTGGCGTGGGTAAATCTACCGTATCGAGCAATCTGGCTGTGGTATTAGCTAAAGATGGTGCCAAAGTAGGCCTGATCGATGCCGATATTTATGGTCCATCGGTGCCAACCATGTTCGACCTGGTTGATGCGAAACCAGGCGCTGAAGAAACCGCAGATGGCAAAACAAAAATTTTGCCGATCGAAAAATACGGGATCAAAATATTGTCGCTAGGATTTTTTGCTGATCCTGGGCAGCCGGTGCCCTGGCGCGGTCCAATGGCCTCAAATGCGGTAAAACAATTATTTAATGATACCAATTGGGGCGAACTGGATTACCTGATTGTTGATCTTCCACCGGGAACAGGCGATATTCACATTACCATTACGCAGAGTTTCCCGATTTCAGGAGCAGTTGTGGTTACTACACCTCAGCAGGTTGCTCTGGCCGATACACATAAAGGTTTAGCGATGTTCAGGATGCCAGGAATCAATATCCCGATTTTAGGTGTTATTGAAAACATGTCGTATTTTACTCCTGCAGAATTACCTGATAATAAATATTACATTTTCGGAAAAGGTGGGGGTACAGAACTTGCAGCACGTTTTGATGTGCCATTTTTGGGTGAAATTCCGATTATCCAGAGTATTTCTGAAGCCGGAGATCAAGGAAAACCGGTAGCATTGAACCAAAATCCTTTGTTAGATGGCATATTTGGCGATATTGCAAGTAAGATTGCACAGCAGATTTCCATCAACAACGCGCAAATGGTGAATTGCTAAAAAATTACTATTTTTATAACCTTAAAAAATATATAATGAATTTAACAGAACAAGTAGAACAGGCATTGGAAACCATCAGGCCATATTTAAAGGCCGACGGAGGTGATGTTTCTGTTGAAGAAATTACATCTGAAGGAACGGTAAAACTTAAGCTTTTGGGTAATTGCGGCTCTTGCCCAATGAGTTTCATGACAATGAAATCGGGTATTGAACAGGCAATTATGAAAGCTGTTCCACAGATCACTTCGGTAGTTGCCGTAAATATGGCAGAGCAAGAGTAAGCTTTAACACTATTTAACTAGAAAGTTTTATTATAAAAATTACTTTTGTCTTAATGAGATATTGTATTACCCTGATTTGCCTAATTTTTTCCCTAACCGCTTTTGCGCAACAAAAGCCGGCACAGGATAAACTCATCCAATTTTCAGGGATTATTACCGATATCGATAGTTCAAATGTGATACCTTACGTAACCATCACCAATCTCTCTGCAAAGAGTAAAAGGGTTGGTGCCGATTACAGGGGATACTTTACTTTTATTGTTAACCCTGGCGATACCATCTTGTTTACGGCCATTGGGTACAAAAAATTCTCAACCGTAATACCACAAAGTACACCTGATAGTAAATACACCATTATGGTTAAATTGAAAGCAAATGTGATCGATTTACCTTCGGTGCGTGTTTTTCCCTGGGCTACAACAGAAGAATTTACCCGCGAGTTTTTATCGATGAAACTGGCCGATGATGATATGGCCATTGCCAAAAAGAACCTTTCGCGTTCGTCAATTGATGGCTTGATCCAAACGTTACCGCGCGACGGACAGGAAATCGGCAGTCAGAATTACCGCTATAATTTCGACAGGATGATCAATAAGAACATGGTTCAAACCAATCCACTACTTAATCCTTTCGCCTGGGGTAAGCTGATGCAGCAGATCTTTGATGGTGATAAGAGCAGGACGAATTAGTCTGGAGTCTTAAGTCAGGAGTCCTTAGTCTTGGGTGTAGCGGACGGTTTTAATTAGCAATTATATTTTATCGTCATTCAGATTTTAACGTATCCGGAATGAAAATTTTTCCCTCTCAATCATTCGTATTACATTCGGATATTTCAGCCAACGAGGCCTTGGACAATTTATCGGGCGCTTTACCAAAAGATCAAAAGCTTTCTCTGCGTTTCATTCCCAGAAATCCGGACAATATACCATTTAAAGGATATATTTACGGTTCGACATTTAATATCAAGAGAAATTTATTGTATAGAAACTCTTTTCAGGCAGATATTTCAGGAGAAATATTTGCAGAGGGCAGTGGTTGTAAAATAGATGTTAGGCTAAGTTTAATGCCGCTTGTAAAGGGTTTTTTAATGCTTTGGTGTTTATTCGCAGGAATTTTTTGCCTCATATTTCTTTTTGGGGCGATAAAAGAGCAAGAGCCAAATCTCGCATTTGGTTCATTAATCGCATTGGGTATGCTTGGGTTTTGTTATTTAATCACTTCTTTGGGCTTCAAATCAGATTGTGAAGAATGCAGGAAAGCGCTAAATGCTGTTTTTAAGGTTGAGCCGCAACCGATCTTTAAAGGGAAGGACTGGAAGGGTGATAAATAGTTTGTGTACTAAACAGTGGTTCGTGGAGACACGAACCAAGGTGCGTGTTGGGTTTAATAATTAAAGCAAAAAAGACCCTGAAATAAATCCGATAGCTATCGGATCAGGATGACGAATCGCATGAGAAATTGATCCAGATTGTGGCAATAAGAAAGGGAAAACGTTTCCATTTTCCCTCTTACATCTTCCATTTAAGCCTATCTTTTCTTGCTCTTGTTCGGAAATTTCATTTTGTAATCTGTTTTGATATTTCCTTTTGAAATCGCATCCAGTTTACTTTTAAGCATCGTTTTACGCAATACACTTACTTTATCGGTAAATAATTTACCTTCGATGTGGTCATATTCATGCTGGATTACTCTTGCTGGCATTCCATCAACATCATCAGTATGCTCTACCCAGTTTTCGTCGAAATAGGTAATCTTGATGTTCGGTTTACGCATGATGTTTTCTCGGATATCAGGAATACTTAAACAACCTTCGTTAAAGCTCCAGGCTTCGCCTGTTTCTTCTAAAATTTCGGCATTGATGAATACTTTTTTATAGCCTGGTTTACCGTCTTCGTCTTCGCCAGTATCCACAATAAACAAACGGATTGGCAAACCGATCTGCGGTGCAGCAAGCCCTACACCGTTTGCGTAATACATGGTGTCGAACATATCGCTGATCAATTGTTTTAATTCTGGATAATCTTTATCGATATCAGTTCCCACCTTTTTTAAAACAGGATCTCCGTAAGCTACTATTGGTAATTTCATTGTATTGCATTTTTTTCAGAAGTGAATCTGAACTCTTTAATTATTATAAAATGGTGTCAGTCTGAGCCTGTCGAAGACTCATCATTAAGTCCTTCGACAGGCTCAGGAAGACAAACTGAAAGATTTGACTTGCAAAAATAACAATTATTCCTCTATTGGACAGAAAGTAAAGATATTCAGTTTGTCAATATCTAAAATTTCATGCGTAACATCAACCATCTGTGTGGTGGTAACGGCATTAATTTTCTCAAAAACAGTCTCCAACGAATCTATTTTATCATGATCAATCAGGCTTTTGGCCATTGATATGATTAAACCAATCCTGTTTTCTTCTCCTAAAGCAATCTGTCCGATAAATTTGTTTTTGGCTTTTTGCAGCTGCAACTCGTTTAAAGGTTTCTCTTTAAGTTTTTTGATCTCTTTAAAGATTAAAGAGAGTGCCCTGGTCTGTTTTTCCTTATCTGTACCAAAATAAATGGAAAAAATTCCAGTATCGTGTAACGGCGAGAAATTAGATTCGATGGTATAGGCAATTCCGTATTTTTCCCTGATCTGTAAGTTTAAAACCGAGCTCATTCCATTACCACCAAAGTAATTGTTGAGGAGCATTAAAGGAACTTTTTGCGACTGATAGGTAGAATAGGCCTGTGTACCCAAAATACAGTGTGCCTGCATAATCGGTTTGTAAATGGTGGTATTGTTCTGCGGAAGTATGCCTGGTTTAATCCTTTTTTTAACCGGATTGTTCTCTTCAACATCAGCAAAATGTTTGCTTCCTTTATTTACAATGTTGTTTAAAGTATAATTTCCTAAAATGGCCACCACGATTTCGTTGGTGCGGTAATTGGCTTTTCTGAAATTGATGACATCCTCGCGTGTAAAGTTTTGAACTGATTCTGTTGTGCCCAGAATGTTATTACCCAATGCATGCCCGGCGAAAAGCATATCTTCGAAATCATCATTGATGGCTTCTTCGGGCTGATCTAAATAAGATGAAATTTCATCCAGAATCACGCTTTTTTCTTTATCCATTTCCTCTTCCGGGAAAGTAGAATGGAACATAATATCGTTAAAAAGATCTAATGTCCGATCGAGATAGGGATTTAAAAAAGACGCATGTACGCAAGTATATTCTTTTGTAGTATAGGCATTTAAATCTGCGCCAACGCTTTCTAAACGGTTTAAAATTTGGTTGGTACTTCGTTTTTCAGTCCGCTTAAAAATTAAATGTTCGATAAAATGCGCTAAACCTGCTTTATTTTCAGGTTCATCGCGTGATCCTGTATTGATGATAATGCAAGCGTGAGATATGGCTGAAGCCGAAGGCACATGCAATAAGCGTATGCCGTTTGGCAGGGTGTGAACATTGTATTCCATTGAGGGGCAAAGATAAGGCTAATTGCTTACAAAGCCTCTGTATCGGGGTATTGCAATTGTAAGGCGGAAATCAATTTATCTTTTGTTGGTCTCTTAAGGACTAAAAAAACAAAATTAGCGAGGCCAAAGATTAAGAAGAAAGAGTTGTGTGTGATAAAAAAGCCAACGATATTAAAAAGCGCCCCGCCTTCTAAAAGTGCCGAACTGATGATAAAAGCACTTTGGTACATATTGATCTTCGTATCGGCAGAGGCAGATTTATCGATTTTAGAAATTAAATTTCTGTAAAAGAAAATGCTTCCTGATATGGTAATCAGCCCCATAATTGGAAATATAGGGTTAAAAGGTGCAGTGGTTTGCGGATTGGCATCAAAAAACATGATTTCGCGGTTAAGGAAGATGGTTACCAATGCAAAGAGGAAAACACCTGAGCATAATGCGAGGTGAATAATTTGGAGTGTTTTTAGTTTGGTGTTCATTGTGGGGTGAAATAGGTTTTGATTTAAATTTTAAAAAGATGGTCGTCATTCCCGCGCAAGCGGGAATCCTAAAGCGTTTATGCATTAAGATTCCCAATCAAGTTGGGAATGACGAGCCGGGTAAAAAAATTATTTCGTTATTCCCTCCAGCGAGAATAAAAAGGCCCAGCGTAATGCCACATCTTTTAAATAGTCGAAACGGCCGGAGGCGCCACCATGGCCAAATTCCATGTTGGTTTTCAGCAACAGCACATTTTTATCGGTTTTGGTTGCCCTTAATTTGGCTACCCATTTTGCCGGCTCAAAATACTGCACCTGGCTATCGTGTAAACCGGTTGTAACTAACATATTTGGGTAAGCTTTTTTCTCTACGTTTTCGTAAGGCGAATAGCTTTTCATGTAATCATAAGCTGCTTTTTGTTTTGGGTTTCCCCATTCATCAAATTCGTTTGTAGTAAGCGGAATGCTTTCATCAAGCATGGTATTAACCACATCTACAAATGGAACATCGGCAATCACACCATTCCATAAATCAGGCGCGATATTAACCACTGCGCCCATTAATAAACCGCCGGCACTGCCACCATGTGCATATAAATGGCCTTTTGAGGTATATTTCTGATCAATTAAATATTCCCCTGCTGCAATAAAATCGGTGAATGTATTTTTCTTTTTCATCAGTTTTCCATCCTCGTACCATTGGCGGCCCATTTCCTGTCCGCCGCGGATATTGGCGATGGCAAATACAAAACCACGATCCAACAGGCTTAAACGTGGTGAAGAGAAATAAACATCAGAATTTGCTCCATAAGAGCCATAACCATAAAGTAACAAAGGCGATTCTCCATTCTTTTCGAAGCCTTTTTTATAAACCAGGGCAATTGGTACTTTAGTGCCATCTTTCGCCGTTGCAAAAACACGTTCAGTAACATAATCTTTTGGATTATAGCCACCCAAAACCTCCTGTTGTTTCATTAGTTTCTGGTCTTTTTTTACCAGATCGTAATCATAGGTAGAGTTTGGAGTAGTTAATGAGGTATATGAATAACGTAAGGTTGTACTGTTATATTCGGGGTTAGCCCCTACGCCAGCGTCATAAACAGGTTCGTCAAATTTAATATAATAATCGCTTTTGTCTTTTTTGAGTACTCGTAGCTCGGTTAATCCGTTTTTACGCTCTGATAAAACAGTAAAATCTTTAAATTCTTCAGCACTTTCCAATAACACATCGGCACGGTGCGGAATCACTTCTTTCCAGTTTTCTTTTTCGGTTTTATCCAGCTGACATTCCATTAAACGGAAATTCTTAGCGTTCCAGTTGGTTAAGATCAAAAATTTGTCATCAACAGGCATTACATCATATAATACGTCTTTTGATCGGGCTGCAAAAACTTTAAAGGGGCTTTCCGGGTGGTCGGCATCGACTATTTTATATTCTGAGGTGAGCGTTCCCTGTGAGGCGATAAAAATATACTTTCCGTTTTTTGATTTGCCTACACCGATATAGTTGGTATTATCTTTCTCATCGTAAACTACCGCATCTGTTTTGGCATCTGCGCCGAGTATATGTTTTTTGATTTTTTCGCTTAGTAGCGTAACCGGATTTTTTGACGTGTAAAAGAACGTTTTATTATCATTGGCCCATGCCACCCCACCTTCGGTATTGATAATGGCATCTTTTAAAATTTCGCCAGTTTCTAAATTTTTAATGTTAATGGTATACTGACGGCGCGAAACCTGATCGACACCAAAAGCTAAAAGTTTATTATCGGGACTAACGCTAAATCCGCTGGCGCTGTAATAGGAATGGCCTTTTGCCAGTTGATCTACATCCAGCAAGATTTCTTCCGCTGCAGATAAACTTCCTTTTTTACGGCAGTATTTAAAATATTGCTGTCCATCCTCTGTCCGTGAATAATAGTAGTAGCCATTTCTAAAAACAGGAACCGATTCGTCTTTTTCTTTGATCCGACCTTTCATTTCCTTAAACAGATCCGCCTGAAATTGATCTGTGCTTTTCATCATTGTGTTGAGATACGTATTTTCGGCTTTTAAATAATCGACAACCTTTGTGCTGTCAGGACCTTTTTTAAAGTAATCGATCATCCAATAATAATTATCTACTACGGTATCGCCGTGTATAACTCTTTGGTGCGGAATAATTTCCGCTATGGGCGCCTTTACATCAGGCCACTTTATTGCTTTCATTTCTTTCTTTTGAGGTTGATTACAGGCCGTAATTGCACTGAGCAATATAAGGCTGGGTAAGATACGTTTCATAGCGGTTTGATTTCGGTTCAATTGCAATTTAATAATTTAGTTCAATAGTTCATTAGCCATTGGTTGATTAGTGGCGTGATGGTTAATTGTAAAAGAAATTGTTTAATTATTGAATGGTTAGATTGTTACCTTCAAATTGTTGTAGAGGGTTAATCGGTTAATTGTTGTAGGCAACTAACACTTCTGACCTCGGTCCTCAGACTTCGGACTTAAAAAATAGTTCATTTGTAACTTGCTCATTAGTGGGCGATTGTTAACTGGTTAATTGTTTAAATCGGTTAATAGACCCCAAACGCTCAACCCCAAACTCATTTCCATTTTAGCAAAAATCCATCAAGCCTATAGATAATCATCTGAATTAGAAAAATTGATGGTAAATTGCCACATCCAAACGGTTTGAAATCATAATGAAATTAGAATACAAAAAGATAGTTGTTAAGGTTGGTTCGAATGTAATTACGCAAGCGAATGGTTTGCCGGATGAAGTGAGGATTGAACACCTTGTAAATCAACTGGCGGATATTAAAAAGCAGGGTATTGAAGTGATTTTGGTGTCTTCTGGTGCGGTAGCATCGGGCAGAAGTTTGATTAAAGTATCCGAAAAACAGGATGCGGTAACTACCCGACAGCTATTGGCGGCCATTGGTCAGGTAAAACTGATTAATACCTACTCCAATTTCTTTGTTGCCCATGCTATACAATGCGCGCAGGTTTTGGTTACGAAAGAAGATTTCCGAGACCGGGCGCATTATCTGAACATGAAAAACTGCCTGCAGATTTTGCTTCAAAATGAAGTAATCCCGGTGGTGAATGAAAACGATGTAGTTTCGGTTACTGAGCTGATGTTTACGGATAATGATGAACTGGCAGGGCTAATCGCCTCCATGTTAAATGCCGATGCGTTGATTATTTTATCGAATGTAAATGGTATTTATAATGGTGATCCGAAAGTTGAGGGTTCGGCTGTTATTGAGGAAATTAATGGTTCGGTTGCTAACCTGGCATCCTTTATACAAACCGGAAAATCACAATTCGGCCGGGGTGGAATGATTACCAAATCGACCATGGCACAAAAAGTGGCTAAATTGGGTATAACGGTTCATATTGCCAATGGAACGAAAGATGATGTGCTGACTTCTCTATTGAACAATGAACTGGTGCATACACGCTTTGTTCCCGAGAAAAGCAAGTCAGGCAAAAAAAAATGGATTGCTCATTCAGAAACCGCCGCTACAGGAATAGTCAAACTAAATGATGGCGCTAAAACGGTACTAACCTCTGGTAAAGCCACCAGTTTATTACCCGTGGGAATTATTGAAATCCAGACGGATTTTTTAAAAGGCGATATTATTAAGATTATTGATGAACAGCATAACCTGATCGGATTGGGTATCGCAGAATACGGTTCTGATAAAGCCAGAGAAAGAATCGGACTGAAAAAGCAAAAAGCGCTTGTGCATTATGATTATTTTTACTCGGCTATTTAAAGGGGTTTACCGCAAAGGACGCAAAGAGATGCGCGAAGGTACACAGAGATAGGGTAAACAAGGTCGTAAATATGCAATTAACTTTAGTGTTCTCTGCGAAAAACTTAGCGCTCTTTACGGTTAATAATTAACAACATGAATTACAAACAATACTTCGAAAAAGCGAAACAGGCTAGTCGCACTTTGATTAGTTTGGGCAAAGAAACAACAGATACTGTTTTAAAGGATCTGGCAGAAGCTCTATTGGCTAATACAGCCGAAATTCTTATTGAAAACGCGAAGGATTTAGCTAAAATGCCTATCGAAGACCCTAAATACGACAGGTTAAAATTAAGCGCAGCACGTATTGCAGATATTGCTAATGACCTTAAAAATGTTGCAGGCTTAAACAGTCCATTGGGTAAAGTCCTTTCTGATAAAATATTGGATAACCAACTCCACATCCAAAAGGTTAGTGTGCCTTTAGGTGTTGTGGGTGTGATTTACGAAGCACGGCCGAATGTTACTGCCGATGTATTTTCGCTTTGTTTTAAAACCGGGAATGTTGCCGTGTTAAAAGGTGGAAGTGACGCTGAATTTTCTAATCTCGCAATTGCAAAGGTAATACATGGGGTGTTGGATAATCATAAAATAAACCGCGATGTTTTAACCTTACTGCCTGCAGAAAGGGCCGCAACCGAAGCTTTATTAAATGCAAGGGGATTTGTGGATGTATTGATTCCGAGAGGAAGCCAATCGTTGATTAATTACGTGCGGGAAAACAGTAAAATCCCGGTTATTGAAACCGGTGCAGGCATTGTACATACTTATTTTGATGAATCGGGTGATTTAGAGAAAGGCAAGGCAATTATTTTTAATGCTAAAACCAGGAGGGTGAGCGTTTGTAATTCTTTAGATTGTGTGTTAATTAACGAAAATAGACAGAATGATCTACCTGCACTTTTATCTCCTTTGGCTGATGGAAATGTAGAATTATACGCTGATGAGAAAAGCTATGGAGTATTAAAATCTTCTTATCCTGCTCACTTACTAAACCAAGCCACACCAGAACATTTTGGAACGGAGTTTTTATCGTTAAAACTGGCGGTCAAAGTTGTAGCGAATTTTGCAGAAGCATTAAACCACATTGCCGATTACAGTTCGAAACATAGCGAAGCCATTATTTCTGAAGATGCAGACAATATTGCCCAATTTTTAAATGAAGTAGATGCGGCTGCGGTGTATGCCAACGCTTCTACTGGTTTTACCGATGGTGCCCAGTTTGGTCTTGGTGCCGAAATTGGCATTAGTACGCAAAAACTCCATGCCCGCGGACCAATGGGCTTGGAGGAACTGACCAGTTATAAATGGGTAGTACGGGGTAATGGGCAAGTAAGGAAGTGATATTATTGTCATTCTGAGCGCAGCGAAGAATCTTTTTTTGGTTGATAGTTCATTGGCCATGGTTTTTTAGCCGCAATGGCCATCAACTATGAGCCAAAGGACCATGGACTATTAACACGACGACCGATTGAACTAAAGTTCAAAAACCTCTCCCCTTTCAGGTACCGCCACATTAAAGCCATCTTCCTGCAATGCCTGTGATAAACTTTGCAGGCTTTTATCCTCGCCGTGCACCAGGAAAACTTTTTTAGGCTGACCGGTTTGTTTAATTGTTTTCACTAAATCGTTATGATCGCCGTGGCCGCTTAAGAGGTCAGTTTTACGGATGGTGGCGTAAACCATCATTTCGCGGTCTTTAATGCGAACAATAGGTGCTCCGCTTAATAACTTGTATCCAAGGGTCCCTTTTGCACAGTAACCAATAAAAAGGATGGTGCAATAATAGTTCTGAATATTATAATACAGGTGATCCTGGATCCTTCCACCCTCTAACATGCCGGCAGAGGAAATAATGATACAGGGATCGAAATAATTAGAAACATCTTTACTTTCTTTCATGGTTTGAACGTAAGCCAGATGCTCAAATTCAAACTCATCACCCATAGTCTGGTAAAAATCTTTCGCTTCCTGATTTACCAGGTTATGGTGTTTACGGTAAACTTCGGTCGCTTGAATGGCCATAGGGCTATCTACAAAAATCTGAATGGGGGGCAACAGTTTTTTGGTAAATATCTGGTTTAAGGCAAATACCAGCGATTGTGTACGGCCAATACTAAATGCCGGAATAATCAATCGTCCAGGACTTTTGATACAGGCTTCGGTAATCTCCTGAACCAGGCGGTCTTCAAGCGTTTGGTCTTTGGTATGCATTCTGCCTCCATAAGTTGCTTCGCTTACTATATAGTCTACTTCTGGCAGTGGTTCTGGGTTAACTAAAACCGGGTAATTTTCTCTGCCGATATCGCCGGTAAAAGCTATTTTTTTCTCTGCACCCTGATCATTTATGGTTAAAATGGCTGCTGCAGCACCCAGCAAATGACCAACAGGGACAAAAGTTAAGCTGATATCGCCATTAATTTTGAAAGGTTTGTTGAAAGCAATGGTTACAAAACGATCGATCGTGTCCATTACGTGCTTGTGCAGGTACAATGGTTTTGGTCCGCTGAAGTTACCGCGTTTAGTACGTGGTTTTCTGCCGGCTTTTCTTAAAAAAAGCTCAACAGAATCGAACAGCAATATCGAAGTAAGATCGGCGGTTGGTGGTGTACAAAGCACCTGGCCGTCAAAACCCAGTCGAACCAATGTGGGCAGATTACCAGAATGATCAATATGCGCGTGAGTTAAAATTACCAGGTTTATACTTGCCGGATCGAAGGGGAATTGTTGGTTTTCTTCCTGGTAGGTTTCCTTCTCGTAATCTAATCCACAATCTATCAATATTTTATAATGCCCAATTTCGAGCAGGTGCATACTGCCTGTTACTTGTTGTGCTGCGCCCCAAAACGTTAACTTCATCTTCTTATCTATCGCGTAAAATCTTTAGCCGTAAAGTAGTATAAATGATGGGATTTTTAAACAATCATGCGTAATTTTTTAATTTCATTTAACACGGAGGTCGCAGAGAAAAACCACAATGCACACTGAAATAATCGTAATTTCTTTACAAAGTAAAATCAGACCTCTACCTTTCCTGAATTTGAACTTATTTATAATTGATTAACTTCTCTGAATTTAAGGCTCCTTGATATTTCACTTTTTGCCTCTTCCGAAAAATCTTCTAAATCAGCTGCTGTGATGATTTTTTCTACAAGCAGAGCAGTTATAGTACCTAAAAACCATGAATTTCTAAGCCCGTCGTATCTTCTGGCGATGTGCTTGTCGAAATCTGTTACAGCAGTAAAAATTTTGTAATAATCGTCTCTGTTGTCTTCAGGCTGTTGTGTTTTCCATTGGTCTAAAATTTCGGAAAATACCTGCATTTCGTTTTTTAGTTCCCGTTGTAAAGCGACTTCGAATAATTTTCGGGCAACTTTATTGTCTGCTTTTGAAAAATCCATAGGTTAAAATTTATTAGGATAAAGATAACAAAGTCTGGCGTATGGCTTAGCTAGCTCAACAAAAAGATTTTTATCTTTGCAAGAAAATATCAGTTATGCAAGAACCTTTTGATATAGAGATAGGACCAATTAATTATTCAGTTTTTCCAGAGGGGAATGATTCATACACCATTTTCAAAGATGGAAGAGAATATATTCAGATCCAAAAAGATACTTCATCGATCTGGTTGAAAATGGATTATAAAACAGAACTTCCAATTTTTGAGGAAGATGAAGAGGTGAATGCAATTGGGCAGGCGATTGAAAATTATGTGCCCGAACCTGAAGACGAGGAAGAAGACGAATTATAATAAGCAATCCTCAACAAGGCTTGGCTAAACCACTCCGTGTTGAGGATTTAAATTTAGGCAAGGAGCTTTAATAATTCTTCTGCAACTTTTTCTGATGAGGCAGGATTTTGTCCGGTAATCAATAAGCCGTCAACTACAGCATAGGGATTCCAATCAGCTATCTTACTGTAATGACCACCATTTTTTATCAACATATCCTCTACTAAGAAAGGAACTATATTTGTTAATTGTACGGCTTCTTCCTCGGTATTGGTAAATCCGGTTACATTTTTTCCTTTCACCAAGTATTCACCATCTATCTTTACATCCTTAAGCACTCCAGGAGCATGACATACAAAAGCAACAGGCTTGCTGGCGGTATAGAACTCGGTAATGAGCTGTTGTGAAGTTGCGCTTTCTGCTAAATCCCAAAGTGGTCCGTGGCCACCAGGATAAAAAACTGCATCATAATCATCCATTATTATATCGGCCAATGGAGTGGTGTTTTTTAATTTGGCCAAAAGAACAGTGTCTTTGTCCATTCTTTTCGTCGTTTCGGTTTGAAAAGAAGGATCTTCACTTTTAGGATCTATTGGTGGCTGACCACCTTTTGGTGAGGCCAATACAATATCAATACCTTTGTCGGCTAAGGCATAATATGGCGCCGCCAATTCTTCTGACCAAAAACCTGTTTTTAAACCTGTATTTCCTAATTCGTCGTGGCTAGTAAGCACGAATAAAACTTTCTTATTCATATTTTTTATGCTAAGTGTATCACAAAATTAGTGCTGTTTGTTAAGGCAGCAAAGGACTTCGATCACAAATTTAATGTGCGCAAAATCACACTTTTGCGGAAAGCCTGCTTAAGGTTTCTCTGGAAATGCCCAGGTATGCTGCGATTATTGTTTTAGAAACCCGTTGCATCAATTGGGGATACTGTTGAGCGAGTTGTTCAAAACGCTCTTTCGGGCTTGTGGTCAAAAGTGATAAAATCCTTTGCTGTAAAGCTACGTAGCCCAAACTGTTTTTTATCCTGAAAAAATGCTCCATTTTATGGCTTTCGCTGCATAGCTGATCTAAATTATCTTTGCTGATGGAGAGCAGATCGGAGTTTTCCAGGCAGCTGATATTGGTAATTGATTTAACATGACCATAAAAAGCCCTGAAATCGGAAAGCCACCAGTTTTCCATCGCAAACTGGATAATATACTCTTTACCATTGGCATCTGTAAAAGTGGCCTTTAATAAACCTTTAACAACAAAATAAATGTGATTGACAAATTCGTCTTCCTGTATCAGGTATTGGTGTTTTTTAAGCGTTTTTGATTTGAAATGTGCCGCTATATGCTCAAACTCCTGATCGGTGAGGGAAATGATTTCTTCGAGGTGTGTTTTTAATTCAAAACTCATGCTATAAATTTAACTAAATTAAGCATGAAACGCATTTTTTTGGTTTTGGACTGGGGAAAGGCAAAAAAATAATGCCCGATCTAATCGGGCATTATTTTTAAATATTCCTTGTTATCTGGTACAATCTGCCGTCCAAAGCTGGCTGTCTCTAACTACCCTGATGGTTAGGTTGCTGGCGTCGATGCTAATGCCTGTTAGGCCCGAGCCAATACTTACGTAGCTGTTATCGCCTTTCTTTTCGAATTTTACTCCCGTAATATCCGGAATGTTGTTGCCAAAGTAAAAATTATAGGTTTCGCCAACTTTACTTACGGTTACTTTTCCATCGCTACTGGTAATAGTATTTTCTCCACTGCGGTATGAAACCGAACCTTTGTACGTGCCTACAAAGAAATCGCGATCTGCAGGGTCAGTATCTTTTTTACACGATACCATTACGGTTAATGCTATTAAAAGCATGCTGAAAATTTGAACTGTTTTTTTCATCTCTTTCACTTTTTTAATTTTTAAATAGGTCATAAATGTAACAGTGTTATGACAATGACTATGCCAAACAAAAAATATGATCTGTAAATGAGATGAGGTATTGGAAAGCAGGGATCTTAAATTTGTTTATTAAGTAGTTGTATATTAGGCTTTTGTTAGGGTAATTCTTTATTTTAGCTTGGACTGTTAAATAATCTATTTTCAAACCTGGACTGATCAGTTGAAAGCAATAAAACTGTTCAGTTTAAATGAACTTGTTCAATTTAGCCATTGATAAAGTCCAGCATTTCAACCTTTTTAATTTACTGTTGTTTTTTAGTAAATCAGCTAAATAAGGTGCTTCAGGATCGCAATCTTTTTTGTGAACAGGGTTACAAGTAAAAAATAGTCAAAACAAAATGAGCGGTGTTTCATGCTATTCTTTGGTGTAGTTTGATGGTCCGTTAATATTAACCGTTTCACCTAAAAAATGGGGTTTCCTGCCCATAATCAGATCGATTTTAGATTTTGCTATAGCAAAATACTCTCTGAATGAGGCGTATTTGAAGCCTTGATATGTTCCTTGATCAGCAGCAAAACCATAAGATTTTATTCCTAGTTTATTGCCGGTGCTGATACATCTATTTAAATGATATTTTTGCGATACCAGAATTGCGGTGTCTATATTGAAAATAAATTTTGATCTGTAAAGTGTCGAGTAGCTATCAAAACCTGCATAATCCAGGTAAATTTTATTGGTATCAACACCATGTTCATAACAGTAAAGTTTCATTACAGTAAGTTCGTCGTGTGCATCACTTCCATTATCCCCTGACAGCAAAATTTTATCAATTTTATGGTTTTTATAAAGTTTTATACCCGCATCAAGCCTGTCTTTTAAATATTTACTGGGTTTATTATTGTTTATGCCTGCTCCAAAAATAATGGCTACCCTTGCTTTTGGTACGTTTTGCGGGTTGAAGTAAATCAGTGGATCAGTTTGGTGTTTGACTAACAAATTAATACCAAACACTACAATAAGGCCCAAAATAAAGGCGGAGAACAGCAGTTTTATTATTTTTTTAGTGTTCATTTATTGATGCGCTAATTGTTTATCTTTTTGATCTGCAGTTTTGGATTATTATTATTTAAGATTGCGGCAATCTTTTTATCCAGATCTAAATTGTCAGTATCGTCGAAAGGTTCGCCAATTTTATATGGTACGAGCTTTTTATTAAATCTATGCAACTGATAATAATTGGTACCGGTTAAACCATAACTCATAATTATTTTGTATTTTTTGTTGTAACTGGGGTTAACAATTTTGTCGAAATCTTTGACCCTGGTTAAGGTATGGTTTTTGGGATTAACAAGGTAAAGATTGTAAAACGAGTTTCCTCCCCTGGCACCTGTATCTTCGAAAATTAACAGATCTTTTACACCGTCGTTGTTATAGTCTTCGTAAGTGATATTGTCAGTGACGTGGCGCATTTCTATGTTTTCTTTCCAAAAGATTTTATCGGTTTTTACGCCTCTTTTACCGAAATAGATATTGGCATGGCATAATTCTCCCGAAGGTTCTTTTTCAGTAATTAAATGCTGTATAGCGAGTACATAGTCTTTATTTTTAAAAGGATAAATGTATTGCCAGATTCCTGTTGCGGTTGGCTGATTGAATACTTTTTGAGCAAACGAATGACTGGAAATAAATATGAAGCATAGAAAAAATATCCTGATCATGTTTGGCATCTTATAATATATCTATGTTATATTTCTGAAAGTTTCTGGGCAAGCTCTTCCGTTATTTCATCAAGTGTAAACAATCTGCCCCAATTAAACTTTTTCCATACCGTTTTTGGTTTGTTGGTTTTGTCGCTAAACATATTGCCACCAGAGGTTTCACTTTTTTTTCGTGTGGAGAAATTAAGGCTGGTAATGGTTTCTTCTCCCGAAGATCGACTATAACTCTTGATATCAAAGCCAATCAGCTCCATTTTTTGATTCTGGAACCTGAATGTATAATCAAGATTACTCACCCCGTAGGAGCCACAGCTCAGCCAATATTGATAACTTAAAATGAGCGTGCCGTTTTTTATGCTGATGGCACCCGTTTCCTGCAAAGGATCGGCAAGGCAAGTGTTCTCTGCATCATTTTCAGGTGGAATGAAACTGGTATTTTGAGCCTTTAAGCTGTAATTTCCGGATGTTTTAAAAAGTACCAAAAGAATGCGAGGATTCACATTCAGTTTATCACTGCCCATACCGTCGTTTTTGATGATATTTTTTGGATTGGTATTCTGGATAATGATCGCTTCATCAGGTAAATGATCTTTATTTAAATCACCTTTGGCCCGATAAATTATTTTCCACCCTTTTGGAACAAATGCATTTGTATTAGTGCCTGTTTTAGGGATTTGAGGGTGATCGCTTTGGGCAAATAACTGAACAGAAATTAATAATAACAATATGCCTGTAATATTTTTCATACGACATAAATTATGAAATGAGCACAAAAATAAGAAGATAAATTTTTCATATATGGTATTTGCTGATCAATAAACTTAATCTTTATCAAGATAACGAGCAAATTAAACCGCTCTTTGTGTAAAGAATTACCCTGCCCACCCATTCCTATCCAAACTCCTGTAATTAATCGATTCTGCTAAGTGTTCCAATTCTACGGTATCACTTCCATCTAAATCGGCAATGGTCCGTGCAACTTTTAAAATCCGGTCGTAGGCACGGGCCGAAAGACCTAATTTTTCCATAGCTGATTTTAGGAGGATGTTTCCTTCATCGCTGATCTGGCATACTTTGCGAACCATTTTCGGACTCATTTGGGCATTGCAATGCAGTTCTTCTTTATTCGCAAAACGTAGATCCTGAATTTCCCGTGCTTTAATTACACGTTCCCTGATGAGGTTACTTCTTTCTGTTTCTGCAGTAGAGGCTAATTCTGTAAAATTAACGGGTGTTACTTCTACATGCAGATCTATCCGGTCTAAAAGCGGTCCTGATATTTTACTCAGGTATTTTTGCACCACACCAGGTGCACAAACACAATCTTTCTCCGGGTGATTGTAAAAACCACATGGGCATTCATGCGTTGATAACAGTTCATTTTAAACGAGTAATAAAGAAACCTATGCCAATTTCCTACCCGAAAAACCCCAAGACGGTCGGAGAACACCTGAGGAAGAAACGAATGGAATTGAAGCTGTTACAGAGTGACTTAGCTAAAATTTTGGGGGTTAGTACAGACTGTGTTACGTATTGGGAAAACAATAAAAGCAAGCCCCAGATACAGCATTATCCTGCAATCCAGCTTTTTTTAGGTTACAGTCTTGTTAAGGTTAATGAAAAGAAATTTGAGGGGAGATTAAAAGCGTACAGGTGGAGGAAGGGATTGAGCCATAAACGGCTTGGAGAAATGTTGGGGGTAGATGCCAGCACGGTAGGAAGCTGGGAGAAAGGGGAATCATTCCCCTCAGCTGGCAATCTAAAGGAGCTCGAATTGCTCTTTAAGAAGTAAAGTAATGAAGGCCGTAAAACTAACAGCCTATCCGAAGGTCGGCTGATGTATTTTCAGGCTTAAAAAAAATTAATACGGTAACGCAATATTTTGGAATGACTAGCGTCTTAATATGGAGAGCGTTAATTTAGATAAAACGGGAACAGTCGTAATGGTTGTTCCCGTTTTCATTTTTTGTAAGATGGTCGAGGCGGCTTAGAGTGATTGTAGCCGTTTGCCCTCCCGGGAAATAACTGGTATTTTACGGAGCGGGCCAATACGAGACTATTTAACGATCGTTCGCTTAACGATACCCTCAATTATCGAACGTTTAATCCTAGCCTGTTCCTCGCCCTGGGGTACGAGGATGATATTTACGGTATAGATCCGCGGCTGTTTTTTGGGTTTTGATTTGTCAGCTATAGTAACGGTATAGGAAATTGGAACCGGAACCATTTGATCCGGAGCAGTTGCCTTAATTTCTTCCATGGTAGAAAACAGATGAATAATAAGAGGATTGGGAATGATGGGAGTGGAAAAGGTAGATTAGCAATCTATAATCGATATTTTACCGAAAGCGTCCCCGTGCTAATCCCCGGTCGATTGAAAGAACAGTGACTTGAGTGGCGGAAAAGACCACGTACTCGATCTGTTCATTGCCAAGGCTGGACAGAATACCATCGTAGCCTTCGGCGATCATTATATCGTTTGCATCTTCATTGTGCAGGTAGTCGTACATCTCGTGAATCTCCCCTAGGCCGATTTCATCGTTGATGGTCTGAAGTGCCTTTCGCCCGGTCAACGTTTCTCCAGAGAGGATTTTCCAAATGGTCGATGCCTGGCTCTGGTCATTGAAGATTGAATGCAGCCGCAGGTCCAGGGGATTTTTGATGTCCAAATTGGCGGTAATGATGGTGTTGCCAAAAAGTTGTGCGTTTTCTATTTTGTCTGCAAAGAAAAAGCCGTGCACAGTGTTGTCATATCCTGTGTTACTGCCCTTGAAAGAATGGTCGAAATATTCGAAATGGGCGTCTGTGCCATGGTAAAATATCGCTTTTGGATCGATGGTTGGCCTTTCATAGTTGTTCATTGCCGAAGGCTTTAAATATAACTTGAGAAAAACTACTGGCGGAGATGTGAAGCAAGTGGAAGGATTCCATCAGATGAGCGGCGGGGAAAAAAGAACAGACAGACCGGACGAATCCAAATCTGCCTGTATCTTAAATTAACGCTCTCAGGGTCAAATGTAGACCTTTAAGTCACATATCAAAATGAATTAGCAGAAAATTTATTTTTTTTAGAAATAGAGAAAAACGGAACGGAATTGGACGCTAGGACACTATAATCCAGTGTTATGAAAACTTTTTTCCTGTTCCTCATTTTTTCCGTGCTCAGTGCTGGAGTGATGCTTTCTGGTATCTCGATGAAAAATTCCACGATGAGTGGTGCCATCATGCTTGCGTTGTGCCTGGGATTTGCCGGGTACATCTGGCGAAAATCCAAAGCTTCTCGCCGCCGCTTTTAGCGTGCCGATTACCTGCCTATTCTCCTTCTGAAATCTGAGGTATCCTGATCTGGCTGTTGGGCCGGGGTCGCGATCTCATTGTACTTTTTCTCGGCCAGATGAGCAAGAACCGTCCACTCGTTCTGGTTGATGTGGGAACCCTGTCCCTTATCATTGATGGATTCGGTTGCTTTTTCCAGGTCATAGACGGACGTCGCTTTTAAGATCAGCGCTTTTAGATCGTTTGCTAGCCCCTCAAGATTTCTGTTCTGTAGACAAGTGTAGCTATACTTTTCCTTGATGCGCTCATGTGGAACCTGATAGACAAGCTTAAAATCGACCCCATAGTTTTCTGCTATCTCACAGAGATCCTTAATCGGCGGAATCCACCGCGATTCGAAATGGACCGCATCGTTATCGATCAATATGTCATAAAAGGGCGGAGAGTCATAACCCATCGAAGAAAAATGCTCTAGGACCATTTGACTGTTTTCTCCAGAAAATTCAGCTTTATTGGAACAGTAGTTAGCCATGTCCCCTCCTTATGCTTCTGAGATTTCCTTTTCCAGTTCGAATGGATAGTTAGCCGTCAGCATCTCGGTCTTGCTCTTTGGCTTTCCCGATTTGGCATTCACAGAAACGGTCTGTTCAATCGACCAGTTGTACCAGCCATGCTCCTTGCTGTACTTTTCCAGCGATGGAGAGGGGTATGAGGACAGCAGGAATTTTCCCTTGATCTTCGAGAGCAGGAACAGCAGCGCCTCGAAGTCCTGCTGGGTATAGCCGTCATAATGCCCGCAGTTGGAATTGAAGTAAGGCGGGTCGCAGTAGAAAAAACTGTTATCGGTATCGCGGCTGGCGATGATGTACAGCGCATCGGCACATTCGATCTGGCAGTTCTGTAGCCTGATGGCCATTTCTTCCACGAAATTTTCTTTTTTGTTCTGAATCCTTTTGCTGGTCGTGTTGCTCTGCTTATCATAACCCCAGTTGCTGTCCAGTTGGGAACTGAAACTCTGGGAGGCACTGAGCCAGACGGCCCAGGCCCGCTTAATCTCACCGAACATATCGGGATTGTTGTAGATCACCGAGGCCTTTCGGTACAGATCGCGTGAGTGCAGGCTGATGCGGATCTCCTTTTCCAGCGAAACGAAATCTTCTTTAGCTACCCGGTAGAAGTTCATCAGTTCCCTGTTGGTATCGTTTATTACTTCAACCTTTGAGGGCGGCTTGGCGAAAAAGACGGCCGCACCACCGATAAAGGGCTCGCAGTAGAGCACATGTTCTGGGATGATCGATACGATCCTGGATGCGAGCTTCTGTTTTCCCCCATAGTAGCTGATGGGTGTTTTTAATTTGATCTTGCTCATAAAATGGATAAATAAAGTCTAGTGGATATCATCAATTGAGAATTCCACCTGCTCGCCTTCGATGATCAGCACCACTGGGCATTTAAGGCCTGGAGTGCCGATGGTGTGAACGACAAATACCTGTCCGTCAAGGTGGAAATAAGGCGAATTTGGCCGCAGGTCCAGCATAGCCGTACCTGAGCCCCGGAGCCTGTCGATTTTTTTGAATAATTTGTTCATTGGGAAATAGAATTTATCTGCCGCGGCTACGGGTGTGTTCAGTGTTCTGGTCCTGGGCCACTGCTTCAGGTGCTCCAACATTGGTCTGTCCAGAAGTGCTTTGCCCATGTTCACCGCTCAGTTCCACGCGCTGCGGAAACTCCTTCCCGGCAAAAATCCTGTCGCTTTTGATCGGGTTCATCTTATAGTCGTAGACGTCCAGGTTTTTCATCTGCGGATTGGCCGTTACCACTGCGAGCATGGTATCACCGTTTACCTCCATGGCCACCTTGGTGAACAGACCTTTTTTAAGGTTCTCCAAAAGTGTTGCCCTGTCATTTTCTTTTTGCCATACAATCGGATATTTGTTGACGGCCTGTTCGAGGTCAAAGCCATAGGAAGGGTGGATTTTCGAGACCGGGTGCCTGCCGTAACTGTCGATCACATCCAGGTTCAGCTTGAACCAGACATCGGTTTTCTCGGCTGGAGCTCCCTCGGTCTCGCCTCGTTTAAAGACTTCCTTTTGAAGCGATGCGCCAAGGAGGAGCTTATAGGCCTGGCTCGCGGTAATGCGATTATCCCTTTCAAGGTTAAATTCCTGATGGCGTTCAATACCGTTGTGGGTGTTGAGTACGGCAGTGTAGTCGTTCAGAAAATAGGTGTCGGAATCCTTTGCCCTGTTGAAGTCCAGGGTAAAGTGTACGGCGTCCTTTTTGCCAAGGTCTGGCTCCTGCCTTACCGAAGGCTCAAAAGCGGTAGATATACCAACGCTAAATTTGGGAATCTCCCTTCTGATGGCCGTTTCCAGTACATCGTTCAGCTTGGTACCAAAGCCCAGATAATCCAGGCTTTTTTTAAGATATTCTAAATTTGATTCGTTCATAAGATTTAAAAAAATGATAACTGGTTGCCGCGCTGCGGAGGCTCATAGCCATTCTCCCTGGCAAGGTGCTCGCCCAGCTCGATGAGAAATTCCTCGAGCGAGGAGTGGCTGCTGTACTTTAGCAGATCGGCATAGAAAAAATGGGACTGGTAGCCGGTGCGGGAAATCACGGGCGCTTCGCACCGGAATTCTGCATGGCAGACCAGCGGGCCCTTTGAGCTTTCCGTCTTTTCCTGGGGCCACCAGTAGCGGTAGTCCACCTTGACCTCAAAGCCAAAAACCTTGATGTCGAGCTGGACGTTCTGCTTGAAATGTTCGGGTATCATCGCTGGCGCAGCGGAAACTGCTGGTTTTGCGCAGAGCTGATTTCCCCGCTGGAGAATGCGGAATACCTGGGCGGGTCATTTTCCTCCATCGCCCTACGGAATGCCGGGGTATCTGGAAACAGTTGCGGCTGCCTGGTGAGCAGTATATTCTGTATACCGTGCATGTACACATGTTGGAAAGGACCCGGTTCCTGGAAGGTTAGGATCAGTTCGCTGCGGTTGGCGACAATGCCCAGTGGCACACTGGCCCGGTGTTGGAACTTGGTGCCGTCCCCAAGATCAACCAATTTGCCCCTTCTGAACTGGTAGTCCTGCGGCTCGGTCAAGGTGATACCGTTAACGGCAATGGGCGCAACTATCTGTGAGGGATCGTAGGCTATGAATGTCCTGGTCTGCGGATCATATTCGATGATTGCTTCAAAGTCCTGCTGGCCGTTCTTACCATAGACCTTATGGATATTGCTAACGGTTCCGTCCATCAGCGGATCGGCATCATAGCCCTGGAGCAGCGGGTGCTGCTGCGGACTTCTAAAGATCGGGTGAAGGGCAAGGGATAGTTTGCCGTCCTGATTTCTTTCCAGGGAAAGCTTGAGGTCAATCTTTTCCAGTTTCAGGCCGTTGGCCTCAAGGTTGCGCACGGTGATGAGCCCGGTTCTGCGCCCAAGCAATAGCGCGTTCAGATCTACCGCATCTAGTTGGATATGGTTTTCCGCTACCAGGCCAAGACGCTGAAATTCGGAAATGGGCAGCTGGTGCTGTTCAAATAAAGGTTTCATAATAAAGTTTTTAAGTCAATTGGGCATGTCAGTTAGCCCGGTTTCCTGTTGAAAGATTCCAAAAAGGAACCGCAGTGGATCCAGGTAATGAACTCCATATTTTACCGCAAAATGCAGGTGCTCGCCAGTGGTGCGCCCGGTGGCGCCGGTAATCCCCAATAGGCTTCCGGCCCGTACCAGGTTTCCCTTACCTGCGAGCACCATCCGCAAATGGCCGTAGACAGATTGGATGCCGCCATGATCAACGATCACAAAGTTTCCCAGAATGGGATGATAGCCAGCCGATGTAACTATGCCCTGCAATATAGACAGGACAGGCTCGCAGCGCGCGGATAGGTCTATCCCCTTGTGAAAATCGTTTTTTCCGGTTACCGGATGGATGCGAGCACCAAACGAACTGGTTGGTTTCAGGGAATTAAGTGGCAGTGAACAGGGCTGCTGGGCACCAGCCATCCAAAACTGAAGGGCAAAGGCGGCCACCAAAAGCAGTTTAAGTTTACCTGCCGATACTGGCATACTGGATCTGTTGCTGTGCCTGGGAGATATCTAGCGCCAGTTTGGATTCAAGGGAAACCGTGCTGGCCTGCATCATCTTTTCGCTGCTGAGCGCAATTTCCATGGCCTGAACCATATTCTTGTGGTCGGGCCTGTTATCCTGGATCATATTGACCACCAGCATCTGCTTAAAAACTTCCGGGCCAAGCTCCTTGTGCCCAAGCAACGCATCCTGATAGAGCTGGTTTTTTTCTTTCAGCACCAGCAGGGCGTCGGAAGAATAGTGCCCAAGTTCAGGGCTTCCAAATCCTACGCTGATGGTATCGTTCTTTAGATCGGTTGCGACCACCATACCTATCTGTCCCTGCCTTGAAACAGGGTCGGTGGTTAAATCGGGATGTACCGCTACAATGGTACCTGTTAGTTCCTCCATGATATTTTGATTAAGATTAATTGATTATGATTTCCCCTTCATCGAGGCCTTGAAGGGTGGCGGCGGGTTCTTTGCAATCATAAATACGCCCACCATGGCGTTAACTTCCGCCACAATTTTGAAATAGTTTTCGCGCAGGATTTCTTCCTTCTTCCCGCCAAAATCATAGTAGACCGGAAGGCTGGGATAGTTTGCCTTTTCTTTCTCAATGGCCTTTAGGTCCAGGTTTACCCTGCAGTTGATGGCCGAGGTCTCGAACTGCCCGTTATAGGCCGTTACCGCATCCGATGCCAGTACCCCGACCAGTTCGCCAGTTCTGAGCGAGGCGATCTTTCCGGCAGGGATCAGCGGCTCAAGCTTTTCGCTCAGGGACAGAGAGGTCTTGGTGCGGTCAATTGACAGGCTTTCGCTCTGCTGCTTAACCTTTCCGAACAGCCTTTCCAGCCACTCAAGGGTCTCCTTGTTGCGAACAGCGCCAGAGAGCACGTTGCCCACGACAGCGGTTATGGTACTTGCCGTCTCCTTACCGTACTGCTGCTGGAACTGCGGAATCTCCTGAAGGCCCATCAGCACGGCAACCTTGTTGCTCCTGGCCGTTGCGATCAGGTTTTCGATGCGGTGTACGAAGAGCGTCGGCAGCTCATCGATGACCAGCGCAGAAGGCAGGTTGCCTTTGGAGTTGATCAGCCTGGTCAGCCGGTTGAGCACCACCGAATAGCAGGCAGAGTTGATGTTCTGCGTGTTGGGATCGTTTGCCAGAACAAGGGTCGAAGGATTCTTCGGATCGCTGATCTTCAGGTTGAAATCGTCCCCGGAGAACACCCAGAAAGTCTCCTTTGTGGCAAGGCGTGAAATGAAGATTTTCAGGGTTCCCACCTGGCCCTCGAGCTGGTCAAAGGCCTTGGCCTTATAAGCCGAATAGAACGGCGAGAGCAGCGAGGTCAGCTCTTTATTGGTAAACAGTACCCCAAAGATCTCATCGTAGCCGCAGTTCAAAAAGGAAAGAACGTGGGCAAAGGTCGAATACCTGCCGCCATCGTGCTGTGCAAAAAAGTAGATGCAGGAGGCAAGGAAATTTACCGCACTCTGTGTAAAAAACTGGTCGTTGCCCCCCGACTTATCGCCCTTTTTCAGCGCCTCGACCAGCGCCTCGGCAGTTTCCGAAGCATCAGCCAGGGTACGGACATATTCCGGTCGCAGTACGTTCACCCGCCTGGACATTTCTACATGGGTGAGGTTGATGACATGGAAATCGTGCCCTTTGCACCTGCCGTTCTTTTTGGCTATCAGGAAGTGGTAATAGGCCACCTCGGCGAGGTCGAAGAACTTGAAATCGTATAGGCAGATACAGAATTCCTTGGCCAGAAGTTGGCGGATAAAAGGCATAACCACGCCAAAGGATTTTCCAGAACCTGGATTTCCGATCAGCAGGGTACCGCGAAAAACGTTCTCTATACAGATAAAGCCCCTGTGCACCTTTCCCCTGAAGTAAAAGAGCGACGGGATGTTCACGCTGCCCGGACCATCGCATGGCCGGGTCGCCTGCATGAAGCTTTCCCCTTCCACGTTCCATTTGTCCTTCCCCAGTCTGCTCTTGATCACCTTGGAGATATTGTCTAGTGAAAGGTGTACCAGCAGTGTGCCCAGAAACGCGAAAGAAACATAGCCGATATCATTCCACGTGGATAGCGGCAGAATTTCCCTGCCACCCAAACCCAGAAAATAAACACTCCCAAAAAGCGACAACAGCCCTACCAAAATCGGAAAAACAACCGCTTTTCTAATATCGATGTCCTTTTGTTTCCTGCTCAGTGTGCCAACGGAAGTCAGGCACAGCAGCAAAAGCAAAAAGCACCTGCTGAAAAAGGGATCCTGGTACATCGGCAGCCTCGCCAGACGGGACATAAACCTGGGAAACCCAACGCGCTGAGCTTGGGGAATACCGCCAATCTTATCGCCGTAGGCAAAAACCAGGATATCAAGGAAAAGGGAGAAGTAGACAAAAAACTGGAGAAAGCGGTGAAAGCGCT
This sequence comes from Pedobacter sp. KBS0701, assembly GCF_005938645.2. Classification (NCBI taxonomy): domain Bacteria; kingdom Pseudomonadati; phylum Bacteroidota; class Sphingobacteriia; order Sphingobacteriales; family Sphingobacteriaceae; genus Pedobacter; species Pedobacter sp. KBS0701. The sequence goes on along the minus strand of NZ_CP042171.1, from coordinate 5,342,114 downwards.
GCTGTTCTCTGGTTTCTTCCATAGCTAGAAGGTATCTGCCCTTAGAATATCTTTATAGGGAACATTGAGCACCAGGTTTCGCCCCGAAACCTGTTTTTCCTTTAGCGAGATGCTGAAAACCTTGTTCTCCGGAAAGGTGAGCTTTTTGAATACGTAGATATTGCGGAAATTCTTTTTGAAGCTTTCCCTGTCATAAAGCCTAAAAGCGGGTTCAATGGCCAGCGACTGGACATTGGTCGCCTTGGTGATTTTCTTATCGTCAATGCTAAAGCTGAGCGCATCAATGTCAAAGGGAAGATTGGTGCTATTGGAAAAACCAAGGTCTAAAAAGATGTAGTCGCCAGCGGTATAGACCTGCAGAAGCGAAGCGGAAATCCCGTATTTTTCTTCTTTTGCTACAGGCCTGAACCCACGGTTTTTAAGCAGCGACATCGCGTGAGACTTCATATCCGCCACTGGCATCCCTACAGCGGTAGCTATGGGCCTGCAATGAGAGGGCAAAATATCCACAATCGTAGGTTTCCCAGAGCTTTCCCAAATGGGAAGAAAATAGATCCTGTACTGGGCGATGAAGGTTTCTCCCACAATGGTCAGTATCCCTGCGTCGGCATTGTTGATGATCCTGGAGGCCGAGTCGCCGGAAATCTTTACCCTGAGGATATTCTTCAGCGGGAGATCGCCTTTTAGAGCGGAAGTGGAAATATCCGCATAGGAAATGGGTTCGGGAGAGATAAAGTGAAGCGTGGCGTTCCTGGACAGTCCGATAAGCGGCAAGGTGTCATTACCTTGCGCAAATGAGGCCAGATAAAAAAAGCTGGATAATAATACCAGAAGAAATTTTTTCATTGCTATTTGTATTGGTTCTGTTTGTTTTTGAGTTCATTGGGGTCAATGAGATAGACCAGGGTATTGAATTTGAGCTTCGCCTTGTTTGAGCGGATCAGTTTGCTCACCGCAGTGGTGGTAGACTGGAACATTTTGCCAAGTACGCCCATTACCAGCTGGTTGTTGTTTTCCGACTGCTCCAGGCTGATCCCCGAGATCGAAGAGCCGCCAAGGTCGCGCGTAAATTCCCTGAAGGCAGATGCAGGAACATAGATGCCCGGCAGCCCGTCGTTGTCGTAGATGTCCAGTTTCACCGGAAGTATTTCACCGCCAGAAAATACACTGTTAATGGAAAGCAGCACCCGCTGGCCGGAGAAGCCCGAAATCACCGCATATATAAAAGTGCCCTTTTCCACCAGTCTTTTACCGATGAGCATATCGTCCAGTAGCCTGATGCGCAGGCGGGAACTGGTATAGCCCGTGATATCCTGATCCATCACAGCCGATAATGGTGTTGCTGCCTTACCCGGCATTACAGTATTGAAATCTTCGCCCGTTTCATCTGCCTTTCTGGCTGGCAATGGATTTACTGCGGGCGTTGCCATGCGGAGACCTGCCAGCCTTTCTTTTTCCCTGGCCGCTTTGACATCTGGATCATTGGCCTTTCCCATGCTATCAACCAGCGCCATCTGCTGGCGAAAAAGCTGCATAGGATCCGCCCCAATAGGCTTTGGTAAATCCAGTTCCCTCCTGGCAACCGGGGGAGATTTTAGTTTGGAAAGCGCCAATGCCAGTGCCTTGTCCTGGTCAAGCTTAGAATATCCAGGGCCCAAAGAAGAGCTTAAACGCTTGCTACCAGAACCGGAGTTACCTGAAAAGGGTGAAAACTTTCTTTTCATCGCCCCATCGATGGAATCCAGCATCCGTTTTTCTTTGTCATTGTACAGGCTGCCAGGGGTAGTGACCGTCAGGTCTTCTTCGGCAATGCCGCCAACTGCGGTGTAGCCATCCCCTTTTTTGAACTTGTCCCGAAAGGCATCGAGCTTATCGCTGAGGCCCTGGTGCTCTACCTTTTCGGATACCCTAGCGATCTGGGTTTGCAGGGAATCCCCGCCCGCCGTCTTTACCGTTTCCTTGCCCGGGCCCGATTTATAGGCGTAAAAAAGCAGGCAGACGAAGGGAAGCAGCACCAGCGGCAGCACGTACCTTGGTTTTTTGAAATCTATTTGCATATCATTTTTTGCTATTGGTGAGTTGTTTAATCTCGGCCAGCATCGCTATAAACCGGGCACTGTCCGCACTGGAAAGCTGCTGCTTTTTGGCGAGCAGTTCCAGTTCCGCCTGCAGGGCCATCACCCGCTGGAGTTTATCGATGGTCAGGCTGATATTGCCGGATGCGCCCGAAGCAGTGGTTACCGGTAACACACGTTTTGAATGGTCCGGCTTTTCCAATCTCATGATGCTAAAGCAGAGCACCAGCGAGCCGCACATCAATAGCACCATCAGCGAGTAGAGCTTTTTTGGATGGCGCTGGCAGAAGAGCCTAAACCTAAAGCCAAATGCAGGCAGCCTGGAACCGAAAGCTTCGGCCAGCGAAGCACCAAGGCTGGCGCCAGATCTAGAATGAATTTTTCTGAACATTTTCTTTGTCTTTGTTTTCAAGAGTTTTCCAGCGGGTGATCAGCACCGCATGGGGATTGTTTTCCGAGCGTTGTTCCAAATCCTGCAGGTAGCCTTCGGTCACCAGAGAACGGGTGACCACCGAGCTTCTGCGGTCTATTTTCTGGGTACCGTAGTAGCGGAAATATTTCCTGCGCTCGTCCAGAAGAATCGAGTCCGTACGGATGGTCAGCACCGCCGAAGAAGAAAGTATCGAGCTGAAAAAGTTGCGCTCTTTCAGGTTGGCGTATTGCATCGCCCCGCTTTCGTCCACCAGGTACATGGCCTGCTTCATTTGGTATTCGATGAACTTTTCATCGGGGGTGAGCGAAAAGAACAGTGAATGGAAACGGGCGATATCAGCCTTATATTCCGCAGAACGGTTCACCTGGATGTCGGTCTGTTTGGCCAGCACCGGGATCTGCCCGTCGGATAGGATGTAAATGCTCTTTCTTGCTTCGCTGACCTGCCGAAAGGCAAAGAAGGAAACGCAGGCGCATATGGCAAACGACAAAACGAAGCTGGCGAAGGAGAGAAAAGTGGCCAAGCGGATCTTGGATTCTATATTTTTTATGATCATCGCTTATCCTCCCCCCATTGCGCCAGCGGCCATTCTTCCCATTGTCGATGCGCCCCTTCCCATAGAGCTTGCGGCCGAGCTGATACCGGAGGTTGAAACTATCCAGGTTGAAATGCTCGGAACGGTCAGCATCGTAAGGGCGCCGATAATGAATGTACCGACCACAATCCCGAAAGAGAGCAGCCCGTTGCCCGCAAAGACGCTGAGCTTTTCCATGTCCGCGCCCGTGGTGCCGACCAGTTCCTGATAGCGGCTGATCTCCGCTTCCATGGCGTAATGCTGGAAGAGAGATGCAACGTACATGACCAGATAGGCGATGCCGGAATACAGGTTAACAGAGATAAAGCGGGCAATCCAGGTAGTAAAGGAATCCCTGAATGCGGGCAGGATACTTACCGCCACCGAAAACGGCCCGAGAATGATCAGTATCGTAGAGAAGATGATCTGGATAATAAATATTACATAAACCGCTATCCTTAGGATCCAGATTGCAAGGGTTTCTACCAGCGAGGTGGCCAGTAGCTGAAGGCCTACCTGAAGACGGTTGCGCATCTCTACAATCGGGTTCCAGACGTCGGCAAAGCTTTCCTTTACCGAGGACTTTACAGATTCCCATGCGTTTTCATACCAGGTGTCCGCCTCCTGTTTGGCCGTTTCGGTCTGCGCCTGAACGGTCAGAAGCTGATCGGCGAGTTCCACCATCAGTTTCGCCCTTTGGATGCGAAGGTCATTGACCACCGTCTGGCTGCCGTCGAACATGGCCTCGGTCTTTGCGGCTACAAGGTCGGTCGGATAGGCAACCACCCTGGTAAAGGTCGGCCACCATAGGATCACCATTACAAGCGCAAAAGGCCGGAGCAGCGGCATGATCTCCAGTTTCTTGTCGCCGGAGATCATCTCATAGCTTTTGATCGCAAAAAAGATGAGCATAAAAATCGCGCAGAGCGCCTGCGCATCGGCGATAAAGGCATCGTAGTGCGTCCAGATGGTATTTTTCATTTCCTTCAGGAAATGCATCGTACCTTCCTCATAGACCCCGTTCCCCTGCAAAAAATTGAAAGTGTCCCGAAAGGAATCGGGAACCGAAACGGGAGCTGACTGCACAAAAAAGCCGGCAGTGCCGGCAAATAGCTTATCTAGCATAACAGTATAAATTTTAAAGTTTTGATGCCTTCAGGATATCATCGGCAATCTGCTTATCGGTCTTTTTACCGGCAGGGACCGAAAGCGGCGAAGACTTTTTCTTAACCGCCTCATTCTTATCGCGCAGAGAGAGGTAGAGCTTCGCCTTCTGTTTTTTGTCCTCCCATGTGGCGCAGAGTTTCCGGTATTCATCCAGCATGCGGTGATAGGCCAGGATCCTGGAGCCCCTGTCCATAGTGGTGCTGCGTGCCGCCTGTAGCCTTTCCAGCAGCGCATGCGATTCTTCTACGTACCAGCCGAAAGCGCCCGAGGAAACCAGGTAATCCCTTTCTTTTTGACTGAGGCCAGAAAGGATCTGCGAATCCTGCAGGGACATCAGCGGCTCGAATTCCCTGCTGTAAAAAAGCATCCATAGCGGATCCACCGAAGAAACCGTCCCTGAATAATTTACCATTTCGGTCGTTGCAAGCTGGCGCAGGGTATCGGCCTGGAGTTTATAGGCATTGTCGGTTGACTGCATCGCGGCAACAAGGGCCAGTCGCTGAGTCTGCGGCCCGGCCGGGCCTAGCGGGCGAAGGTCGGTCTTTGGATAATTGGGATGAAGCGCCCAGGTGATCCAGTATTCGGGATTCAGGTAGAGAAATCCAGGCGTCGGTGTAAACAGGTCCCGGTCCCATTGTTTGAACACCATGCGTTCCTGCTGGTGGGTAATGTGCTTGTCGCGGATCTTCTTTTGGGAAAATGCCGAAACCGATAAGGGCAGAAGGGCCAATAACAAGATTAATTTGTTCATAAAAGCTAATTTTTTAAAAGGTTGTATTTTCTGATGAGCTCATCTACCATCCATTTGTCCTGGTTCATATAGAAGCGGAAGGGGTTGGCCGTTTTCAATATGCCGTTAACCCTGGCCCAGTACATCGACTTTTTCATGCTGAAGACCAGTGCCCGCATGACGCGGAGCTCCAGGGCTATTTTCTTCAGCAGCCCGTCGCGCTTATCAAAGTCCATCAGCACGTTTTCCCCTTCTTTTAATACAAAGGAAGAAACCTCGGTGGCCAGCCTTACGCCGCGGTCCTTGAGCTGCCTGCCGACATCTTCGGCAAATAGCAAAAGCGCTGGATCTCCCCTTGCCATTTCTACCATCTCGGCACTTTCAGAATAGATTTCATTGCAGATCTCCCCGATCTGCCGAACGGCCAGGGCATGGCGCAGCGCGCCGTCTACCTGCGAAAGAGAGGTCAGGATCATATTCTGCACCAAAACCACAGAGGACAGGTTGACGTTAATGTCGTTCAGCCGGTTATTAATGATGTTCAGATAGCTATTGTGCGTGTTCTCGGCGGCCAGTCTTACCGCCCCGTTTTCGTTTACGATATTGAAATGGTTCCGGTCGAAGACCACCCTTTGGGCAAGGCACGAAAACCCAGCTGAAAACACGAGGAACAGTATTGTCTTTTTCATTGGCCCAGTTGTTTTGCGTGATCGATAATTTTGTCAATAATGGCCCTGTCCTGGTTGATGAAGCCCGAAAAGGGGTTTAGCGCGTCAGTCGCCTTTTTCTTTGTAGCATAGCTGAGCGCCGCTGCAAGGCTCCGCGAGGCTCCTGCAATGGCGCGTAGTTCGGTAAGGACAAAGGAGAACAGCATCTTTCGGTCGGCCGGCTTCATCTGGTTGAGATCGCCCGCAACAAGGGCCAGCCCGTACAAATAGTTCAGTAGTTTATAGGCACGGTCGCCCAGGTCCGCTTCTGCTTCAATCGCCAAGGGAATAAAAAGGGGCTGGGAACTGCAGATGTCAAAGATGATCCCCTGCTGGGTGATGATGTCCGAGACAAGCGGGTAGGCTTCGATCCCGATCTGCGCGGCGGATATGGCCACTCCTAGGGTCTTGAACCTGCTTTGGATATCCCTATACTTTTCCTTTAGCCTTGTGAGCGAGGTTTTGTTCACCGCTTCGTTGCCCGTTGTCAAAGTCTGGTTGTTCCTTGCCTCCGCCTGCCTTTCGTGTTCGGATTTGCTTTCCGCCACCAGCTGGTGCAAGAGCTCAACGTTCAGCTGCGCCGAAGCGGAAGCCCAGAACGCTACAAATCCGATTATCAAACACAGACGCCTCATGGCTTTAGCATCTTCATGTTTCGGATAATGTCGTCGGCAATGCGCTTATCGATATTGATGAACCCGGCATAGGGGTTCAGCGAATTCCAGAACCCGCGCTGCTGGGCCCAATACATGCAGCGGTACATCCCGTAAGCTACTCCGCGCAAAATGGTCAGTTCGGTTACGATACGGTTCAATAGTTTCGCTCGTTCCCCTGAGTCCATCAGCGCGTCCTTTCCCTCTTTTAAAACAAAGGAGCTCACGTCAACGGCAAGGCTGGTGGCCCTGGACTTGAATTCCCGTGCGCCGCCTTCGGCAAACAGCAATAGCGCGGGGTTCTGCTGGGCGATGCTAATGGCCTTGTTCACGTCAAGGACAATATCTTCGGAGATTTCATAGATATCCTGTACGGCAAGCAGCGAGCGCATGATGCCAGATACTTCCGAAAGGCCGCGATAGATGGTGGCCTGCAGGTCATTTACGATCACCAGCTGCCCGGTTACCGCCAGTTGCCCCCGCTGGATGAGCGTCAGGTTGTCGTTGGTCCTGTTCAGCTGCCCGTTGATTACCGATGAATGCACCGCCATGGCGCCCGCGGTCGTGGGATCCACATAGATCTGGGCGTGGCAGATGCCCTGCGCTAGTATAAGCGCCAAAATTAAAATCAGTCTGTACATAGGTCTTATTGGTTAATAGAATTGGAATTTATCTTGGCAACAAATGCAGCCAAACTAAGCCCGGAGGCATTAAGGTCATCTACCATGGCAGAAATCGCATCGAAATAATTGCCGAGCCTGGCTACATAGCTTTCCAGCGCATTCTTTTCCGGTTTTTCGGTGGTAAAGGCCAGATGGTGGTACATCGAAACCTCAACACCGTAGACCTCGCCAACCGTTCCCCTTCGAATATAGAACTCGTTGAAACGCGCCCTGCCTTCCTTGTTGTCAAGGCGGTTGATGGTGAGGATTTTGCGAAGTTCGATGTCATTTATCGAGAGCAGTTCTACAACTTTGCGAAGGTCAGCCTCTTTCTGCTGCAAAAGGATCACCGTATCGGAGTTGTTGATGATGCTGTCCTTGATGATCGGGTTTCCCATAATGTCGCCCACTTCCTGGGTGACTTCGATGATCTCTCCCCAGAACTTCCTGACCGTTTTGTTCAGGTACAAAAGAAAATGGCTCATCAGGGGCGAAGAGATCGCTCGCCAGGCCTCTTCCAGGATCAGCGCCTTACGGCGGCTAGTACGGTGGCGCATCTTCTGGATGAAAAGGTCCATAATGATGAGCGTCACGATGGGAAAAAGCACCTTGTTCTCCTGAACCGCGTCGATCTCATAGACTATAAAGGGTTCGCTGAACAGCGACTGGTCGGCGGCTTCGTTCAAAATGGTAGCGAACTCTCCGCCCTTGTAAAACTTTTTAAGCACAAAACGAAACTCTTCGAGATCAAAGGGAATCTGTTCCTGCTGCTTGATATCCGGAATCTTTCTTAAAGCGAATTCATAGAACGAATTGAAATCCAGTTTTTCTACCGTTGGCAGCGGAAGGCCAAAGTAATCCCCGTAATAGGCGGAAATTACCTGGGCGATCACGTCACGTTCGATCGCGCTCACGCTGCCATCGGCGCCCTTCCATAACAGGCAGATCAGTGTAATCAAAAAATCCTTTTTTTCGATATTGTATTCTGATTCCTCTATCGCAAAAGGGTTCATCGTGATCGGCTTTTCCTCGGAATAGGTGATGTATTTCCCGCCATATGTGCCGCATAGCCCGGAGTAGGAATGGCCAACATCAACGATCACCACGTCCATGTTATAGCCGAGGTACTGTTGAACAATATTATTGACGCAATACGACTTTCCAGTACCTGAGCCGCCCAAAATAAAACGGTTTCTGTTTTTGATGCGTCCAGTCTGCATCGGCAGGTCCGAGATATCAATCGCTACAGGGGTACCCTGGCGGTCGGTGAAGTACAGCAGAAAATCCGAAGGGTCGTCGGTGATCAGCGACTCCTTGAAAAAAAAGCAAAGGGCGGCATCGGCAGTAGTCAAGAACCAGTCGTATTTTTTAAGCTCGATGCCGTTCCCCGGCAAAGCGCACCTGAAAAGCTCAAGCTGGTTATAGCAGTTGCGCGAAGGGATGATGCCCTGCTGGAATAGCGAGGCTTCGATAAAGTTTACCGATTTCGATATCTTTTCCCTATCGGCACAGACAACGATCGAATAGTGGGCGTTCACTAGCAGCTGGTTATCCCTTGCCACATCGGAAAGCAGCCGGTCTATATCCTCCACGCAGAGCAGGTTCGCTGGATCGGGTATGCCCGAATGCCGCTTGCGCTTCAGTTGCAGTTTCTGAAGCGTTGTCCCCTGCGCCGGGATTTCGATCAGCTGGTTGTAGATAATGGAGCGGTAGCCCGGCACTTGAAACAAAAAGCTCAGGTTATCGGCCGGGAAATCCTTCAGGCCCTTGATGTCCTGCCGAAAGTTAAAGGGACTTACCTTTTCGGGCAGGTCGATGGTATCGGTATTGATCAGGCTGATGCAGCGCACAGTTGCAGATCCGATCTGAAGTTCCTCGTCCCCCGAGCGAAGGTTATCCAGGGCAAGATTTGAAGCAGTGAACTCCATACCAAGGATCCTGGTCACATAGTGGTTGATCTCCGTCCTATCCAGATAGCGCGGACGCAATCCCGCCCCTAAGAACAGGTCAAAGAGCTTGCCGATGCTCTGGGAGAAATCCGCGAGCACCTTTTTGTCATAGGTATAAAAGGCCTTTCGCTTAACCTGCCGGGTTACGATAAGATAGGTAGATAGCTGGGTGTATTCCCGCCCCAGAAAATGCTCGTGGTACTTCTGCTGCAGAAAACCTTTTTCCGTTCTTCCCTTGTAGCGCTTCCTTGCCAGCACATCCTGCTTTTGGATGATGTGGCCTTCGCCGAGGATCTTGATCGCGTTGAGCAGGATGCTCTGAAATCCGGCATAGCTCTCCCCGTCCGCGCAGTACTGTAGCACCGGATTATGCAGGGATAGGATGACCGAGAAATCCCCGCCCAGGCCGTAAAGCAGCGAAAGTTCGCCATACTGGTCTATGCCGGCGTAGGGCATTTCAAATGCCGTTTTCTTTTCTTTCTGCATGGGATAGCTTTAGTCTAGTGGGATGAATGAAAATTCCGCGGCTGCGGGTCTTGTCATGGAGGCCGTTCTTCTGTTTTTGGAAAGTGTAGAAAAGACCGCCCGCTACCGAGGCAATGGTCACAAAGCCGCCGACGTACATGCCAAAAAGTGCACCTGACAGCCCGCCCAAAACCAGCGCTGCGGCAAGCGAGCCAATGCCGTAATAGATGAACTTTCCCTTGAAGCCCCGGTATACAAGGGGCCGCTCGAGCCCCTTGTAAATGGAATACTGCTGGATCACACCCCGAAAAACGCCTTGATGAATACCGAGACCAGTACCAGGAAAAGGCAGGAACCGCCCCAGCCCATGATATCCTTGTTGATGTCCTGGTCGCCGGAGTTCCATTTGATGTATACGCGCACCCCGCCGATGATGCCCACCACCGCGCCAATGGCCAGCGTAAGGGTAGAAATGGGATCCACGTAACTGGTCAGCGAAGAGGTAGCGGCATTGATACCGGTGGTACCGCCAGCGGTCTGTGCAAAAGAATGCCCCGCCAAAACCATGGCGAGGCTAATAGAAAACAGTTTTTTCTGTTTTGCTGTCATAAAGAAATAGGATTAAAATTTGAAGAAAATGGTCAGAGGCCGAACAGCCCCCGGAGGAATGCGCCCGTGAGCGAAAGGAAAAGGCAGGAAAAGAACCAGCCCATCACCTGGGCATCGATGTGGCGGGATCCGGATTGCCAGTTGGTGTAGACGCGAAGTCCGCCCAGGATGCCGGCGATCGCGCCAAGCACAAGTACAAGGTCGGAAAGGGCAAAATACCAGTGGCGGACCTCTGAGGAGGCCTGATAAAAATCCGAGATACCGGGCTGGGCATGGCCTATCATGGGAAGCGATAGTGTAAGCCCTAAAAGGATAAGTGGTTTGCAGCGGTGCATACATCTGGCATTAATAGGAAATGGCCCTGGTATATTCGATCAGGTCATCCTTTGCCAGCTCAAATAGCTTCTTGAGGCTCACCGTTCCGGTTGAGGCCAGGCTGCCCGCAAAATCGGACGGCACCGTTTGCGCAGAGGAAGATACCGGGCCAGTCAAAGCGGGGCTTTCGACCTGCTGTTTAGCAGGAATGATCAGCTCCGGCTCATCTTCGGTGAAGTGCAGCACGCTGTCATCTTCAGTGGCCAAGGTCGGCCGCTGCCCGGAGTTCAGCAGGTCGAATACCAGGTTAAGCCCGTAATAGGCAAAATAGATCCCAATGAGGATCATCATAAATTCAGTCCAAGTCATAGCTGGTTTTTTTTAAGAAGTTCTTTTACGTGGGAATGCAGCCAGGGGTGCTGCTGCAGGAATTTGGAGAAGGCAAAGACGATGACCTTGGTCATGTCGATGTCTCGGGTAAATTTCAGCTGCTTTAGCAGCTTCATGCTCTCGGGGTCCAGCCTGATCATGATCTTTTGGGTACCCACCATGCGAAAGGCCGATAGCTCATCGAACAGCCGGTGGACCTCCGCCCGGTCGGACTTGTCGCAAGGGGATTTATTTGGCAAAACCCTCGAAGGCTTTTTCGGGATTTCGGGCGGATCAGGTACAGGCGGAGAGCCGCTTTCGGCCCTGATCTTTTCCCGGAGCTCATCTGCAATCGATCTGATCTTGCTCACCCTGGTCCACCTTTCATGATATGGGTTTCAAAGATCAGGTCAAGTACCGGGATTACAACCGGAAGCAGCGTTATGGGAATGGTCGAAGTGCTCAGACGCTGAAAGTCCACGCGGTCGGAGATGGCTGGAGTTATGCTGCCAAATTTTCCCAGGGCCGCATCAGCTTCCAGTTTGGTCTCATACTTCACCGTTGTCTTGATGCGGTTGGGAATGAACAGCATTCCGGCGTTCAGGTTCAGCCTTGAGCAGACCATCGCAAACAAAAGCGTTGAATCCACCGAAAACTCGTCATAGTTGAACGGGCATAGGATCAGATCGGCCGAGAGGATCACAGGGATCAGCCCGTCGTCGTCCATCTTTCCCGGTAGATCGATGATGATCAGTTCCCCCGGTTTTGCCTTTAATGTGCTGAAGATGGCAGGGTATAGTTTCAGGTCACAGGGAACCACTTCGTACAGCGGCTCTCCCTGGGGCAGTTTCGCCTTTTCCGCCTTGGCCGAGATGGAGGCCTGATAGTCCATGTCCAGAACGGTGACCTTTTTCTTCCGCACAAGGGAAAGGTAGTTGGCAAGTAGCAGCGTGAGGGTACTCTTGCCCGCTCCGCCCTTTTGGTTGCCAAGTAGAATGACCATAGGATACTAGATTAAGAGATAAACGGATCAGAAAATCAAAGGAGGAGAACATAGAGATCAGCACATCAGCCGGTCTCGATGGAATTGATCGTCCTAAAGATGTCAAGGGCCACCTGTGGGACAATGGCATTTCCGTATGCCCTTATGCTTTCTTCCCGCCATTTTGAAAAGGTAATTCCGTCCAGTCTACCGGAAAGCCCATCATCTCCGCTACAAAACGCGGATTGAGTGGGCCAGTTTTCCCAGTCCGGAATTTTGGATCCCCCGGCCCAGGAAGTGCCCGCATCACCCGCTCCTGGAAAGAAGCCGGCAACCCTTCCCTGTTCCTCCGACCAGGTTTCAATGAACCCGTTATCGTAAGGTAGACCAGAAAATCCGTCAGCGAAATCTGCCCGCCATTTCCTTTTTTGTTCCGGCGCGTTTTCAGCGGCCTTCCCGCCCTGGCGGTCGCAATGGTCGCCTTTAGAGAGGTGATCTCCGTCGCCGTCGGCGTGGGCAACAAACCAGACCCGGTTTCTCGCGTGCGGGGCACCAACAGCAGCAGCCGGTACACACAGAATGACTGGTGTGCCGTCCTTGAGCTGCGGAAGTAGGTATCCTGCTGAACGGATTTCTGAGATGATACTGGCGATGACCCTTCGCTGCAGGCGGATGATGGTACGGCTTGGTACCTGGTGGTAATCTTCACAAAAAAGCTCGACCTCTTTGATTTCCACTTTAGATAGACTGCCGGGCTCGAGAATGCTGAACAGGCCAGATACGTTTTCAAGAACGATCCACTTGGGCCGTGCCTCTTTAATAATTCTGACAGTCTGCGGGAAGAGATAGCGGTCATCCTGCGTGCCCTTTCTCCGCCCGGACTGGCTGAAGGGCTGGCAGGGAAACCCCCCTGAGATGATGTCGATGCGCCCGAGATACTGAGCTGCGCTGAATTGGAAGATGTCGTCATAATGGGCGGAGTTAGGCCAGTAGTATTGAAGTAATTGTCTGCAGAATGGATGTTTCTCACAGGAGAACACATTCTGCCAGCCCACCCAGTTGGCGGCGATGTCAAAGCCGCCTATCCCTGAGAACAGGCTTCCATGTTTTAGCATAGGCATTGGGTTTAAGATTAAAGGATATTGGAAAAGATTGGAAATCAAAGCAGCAGCAAACTAAAGTGGTTGCAACCCGCCCGATGGACTTTACCTGGTGTTTGTCCTAGCTTTTCTTTTGCGGTGGCGGTTGCGGCCCAGGATCGCTTCATCGTCAATATCGTCGCTGATGTCGATGGAAAATTCATCTAATAGGGGTATAAATTCGGCGGCTTCCAGATCGGCAGTTTCCAAAAGTTGATCCGGAGAAAGGGTTTCCTGGTGGGTATTTGAGCTGGTATTCTCAGTTGACAACACTTCAATATCAAAATTCCGCGCGGCAAGTGCCGCCCGCTCCTCAAGGCTTCCGTTTTTTTGCACATTGGCAAAGGCCAGGGAATCACCAAGCTGCCGGTCAAAGCCAAAGAAATCGTCAAAGACCGTTTCACCGCTCTGCTTAAAGGCCAGCCTGTCAAACTGCCCCATTTTTTTGGAGTGCTCGAAATTCCTTCCGCGTGAGGTATTCTGCGGAGAAAGCTTGATCCTATTGGTAGCGTCTTTTCTGCTGACAATTACCTGGATATGCAAGTGCTCGCCATCCTTCCGTTCCCCGCGTTTTTTCTCGCCCTTTTTGACCTCTGGGTCGGAAAACGAGTAATACCTGAAATCTTCCAGCTTGCCAAACCACATTAAATTCCTCTCGTCCCAAATCCCATAGCGCCTAAAGTTCCTGGCGTACTCGTCCATCACAAGGGAAGTGAATTTTTTGAGCTCATCTCGCCGGCCCTCCCTTCCGAATTTTTCCAGAAGAAATGCCAGTTCCTTTTTGCTCGGAGAGATATTGATCAGGAAAAACTTCGGATCATTCTTACCGAGCTTGGCCACGTTGCCATCGATCCGGCTCATCACCTCGTAAGGGGAAATATCGTCCCTGATCGCATTGAACCAAAACTCCGTGGTTTTCCGTTTTGGGATCCTGTTCTCTTTTTCAAGGTAATCGACCAGCGCTGCGCTGGAGCCTTTGTTCTCGGCTTCTTTTTTATCGGTAATATTGATGAACATAGAATAGTATTAGAGCATGCGTATCTGGTCTTTGATCTTCGTGGCCAGTTGCTGTTTTTCTGCCGCTGTTGCTTTTGGGCCGAGCGATTCCCTTCCCCTGATATATTCCTCCAGCAGAAAAAGGAACTGCGCCTTTAGCACATCGGCATCCTTTGATTTTTTAAGCAGCTGGCCAAGCGATTTTTCCATTTCCGCGATGGCAGTGGTTTGGGTTTTCTGCCCAGAGAGAACCGACACATTCTGCTTTAGGACCGCCGAGTTCAGACGTTCGATGATATCACGCTGGGATCTGGATACCCTATCTACCTCAGCCTTGATCGGGAGCAGCAGCATATTTTCCTGCGCCCGGATAAAGCTGATGTACTGCTGATGGTTTTTGACGAGCGAATTCTTTAACAGGTCGTCGCTCAGGTCGGTCGGATCTTTTTTGCACTTATAGAAATAGTCTACCATTTGGACAAACAGCAGACGCTTGGTGCGGCCAAGTTTCCGGGCAACCTTTTCGAACTTCTCATCGACCGCAACCGAAAACCGCACAGACCGGATATTGATGTCCTTCATCCCAAAGTATTAATTAAAACCACGATATAATAGCCCAGGATACCGCAAAGTTTCCCGTTTTCGGCCCGCTTTCGCGCGGCAGCGCTAACAAGTATCCCCGGAGGATACTTGAAACCCCCACGGCAACGCCGTGGGCAAGCAAAGTAGGGCTCTGCCCAACTTCGGCTTGCTGCATTAGAAAAAAATGCACCTTTTCGCATAGAGCAGATTCCCCTCAGGACGAGCCAGAAAAAACGCCAGAAAACAATTGGCTTAAACGCCAAATAGAACCTATTTTACCGTATCAGTAATGACCAGCAGGAACTTGAAACCTGAGCAATATTGAAAAGCAATCCCGCAAAAACAGACGATATCTAGATAATAACAGATGCCCAGATATCTGGTTATGCGGATATGCACAGATATTTAGGAGTATAGCAATCCGTAAATAGCTAGACCCATCAATATGTCCGAAAATGAGCATATCCAGATATTGAGATATGCTGGCATATTCGCATAGCTAAATATTCGGATAGCTACCTGCGCATCTGGTAGGAGCTTTTTGCAACATCGATTTGCGCAGCGAAATTATTAGCGGTTCGGATGGCGGAGAGTTCCGACATCAGTTTTTCGTTATAGTCTTTAAAGCCCTGATAGGCTTTCGAGCAGTCCTTGGCCATCGGCAGGGCAGCCCTAAAATCACAGCTTGCCTTGATCCCTGCGTTATCCAGGTCAAAATAGGTTTCGATGTATTCGAATTTCCTTGCCCTGTTGATGCCCGCAGGCAAAAGGGAAAGGGAGTTCAGGACCAGGACGCTCGGAGCGGCTTCCTCGTTTTCAAACCTCCAGCTGAGGTAATCCATATAGCCCTCGAACACCACCAGCTCATCGGGGTTGCCCTTTATAAAGCTTAGGCCCTTGTGGCCAAGGCAGCCCTGGAAATATTTGTTCCTCACTTCCCATCCCTCGTTCTCGTTCGGCCAGCCTGCGGCAAAGAAATCCTTCCGGGTTGCCTTATCATCTAAAACGAAATAATAAAGTTCGCTGAGGTGCCCATCCGCCATGCCCCAGATGCCGCGGTTCTGCAGGTAAGAGGTAATGGCATAATTGTTCCCCAAGGGCCTTACCGATTCTATCTTATAGTTCGGCAGGCGCACCGGACGGCGCGGTCTAGTATTCCTTGCAACCGGATCAGGAACTTTCCCTCCAATGGTCTGGACAATTTTTCCCAGGGCTTCTACATAGGATACCGGATGCCAATAGGAAATGGCAAGGTCAATAAGGTTGCCTCCCCGGATGCCTGAACCGTTCGGGCCGCCATGGTCAAACCAGACACCGAGCCCATCGTTCACCGTCAGCGACGCAGTCCTTTCCTCCCTTAGCATGCTCAGGAAAAAATGCTCACCGCCCGACTGCCTGACCGGATGGTGCCCGAGGCGGTCCAGGAAATCCAAAATGGAAGTGCCGGCCATGAGATTTCCGGCATCGATAAATTGCTTCATAAATAATTAATAAGTGAATCCCTATTAAATGCAAAAGGGGGCATCGCCCCCTTAGCAGGCCCTAAATAGCACGGTATCTTCCCCGCTACAAATGGCCTCTATATTGTTTCGGAACTACCCGCGTCGGATCCTACGATCCGGACCTTTCGGTCTGCCAATGCGCTTTCAGCTCGGGGCTCTCACCTCCGCCTTCGCAAAATTTCCGCTGCTTGGGCGGATAATGTTTCGTTCCCAGATGTCAAAGATCTAACAGATACTGGGAGCAAAATTCTCAATCGCCAAAGCGGGGGAATGACAACATATAAATAGTGTTAACGATTTTTGTCGGACGGGTTGCCCGGTCTTGGTACCGGTGGCCTGTAGCGGTCCTTGTCGGTAATGCGTCGCTCTATTTCAGCGCGCATGGCGTCAAGGTAAAAGGTATGGCTGTCAGACTTGCGCCGGGATATTTCCACGAACCTGCGGTAGGCAACGCCAAGGTCAATGTTGAAGCAGATCTCCAGAGAAGAGATGATATCAGAGATTTCGGCCTTCCCAAAATCCACCGAGCCCATGAAATAAATTCCATAGGCCAGCTCTACCAGCTTGATCTTGTCATCGGTCCATGTTCGCCGGGATGCAGAACGAATTTCGCTTAATATAGTTCCCGCATCGCTGGCATAGGTAGCCCTTAGCCTTATGATGATAAACTCCTGCAGACGCTCGTAGGCCATGATCTTGGCAAAGGTGTAATCCTGGTTGGTGGAAAAGTCCGAAAGCTGGAACATCGGCTGGTCCAGCGCCGGAACAAAGTTCGCCCGGAGAAAAAATTCATCATCCTTTGAACTTTCCCCTGCCAGATAATATTGGTACACAAACGCATGCTGGTCAAAGAAGCGTTTGATAAAGGACAACTCCTGTAAGTAATAGTCCCTTGCCATGTGCTCGGTTCCGATACACAGGCCCTTTAAGATGTTCTGCCGTTCCACCAGAAAGATGTACCACTGGTAGAAACGGGGTTTGATGGATTTGAAAAATTCGATTTCCTCATGTTCGCTAAATCCTTCTGCGCAAACATGGGCATGAAGAAGACGCATTGTCTTGGATACAATGCCCAGCGATGTAGATAAATGTTCGGGAAAGCCGTCGGTACCGGCCAGCTCCAGTTCCATTGAAGCGGAAAGCTCCCCAATATAAACTCTGTCCATATATACTTTGGTTTAAACTTGATTGGCGGCAAGTCTAAAAAATCAAGTATCTGGGAGTCTTGAATTAGCTAAAAAAAGAAAAAAGATTACTTGGCCTCGAAACCCTCACTGAAAAACTCTTCCAGTGTCATATCGAAAACCGAGACGATTTGGAGCAGGCTGGTGAAACGTAGGTCTTTCCCGTTTTCGAAACGTCCCCATTGCGATCTGTCGATATCGTGCTCATATGCAAACTTATCGTAATTGGTATAGCCCCTGGAGATGCGAAGCGAACGGATTCTGGCGCCCAGTTTCTTCAGATATTCATCCGAAGGCAAAGCATGTTTTTTGTGGGATAAGTCTATTCCTCTGGGCATAAGTCAAAATAAATTAACAGCCCGTATATAAACCACTGCATAAATCCAACTTGTATATATACAACTTTATACGAATAGTGTTACCTTTGGGTTCAAACAAATCACAGGTTGACAGAATTAGCACATAAGACAATCAGCAGTTTGGATCTGAGCGATTCGATCAAGGACGTATTGATCAAATCCGGCTACAACTATCTACACGATGTACTGGAAAAATCTCCCGAGGAGCTTATGGAAATCCCAGGTCTTACGTTCGCCCACATTTCCGAGTACAAAAAATATATCATTGTTAAGGGACTTCAGCACCTGCAAAAGGATTTTTAGACTAGCGCAGCCCATTGCGCCAATAACTTTCCAATCCTAGATGTTCTGAATTGAGCTCATCGATTTTCTTTCTAAAGAATATATTTATATAATTGCTGTCGAATAATTTATTAAATTAGACTGAACGGTTTTCCCAGCTGAAATCACGTTTGCAGTATGTTGATCTATAGTACCCATAAGGACACTGAACTGTATGCCCTGTTAAAACAAGGTGATAGAAAGGCCTATGTGGAAATATTTGAGAGGTACTACAAGCTGCTGATCGCCTATGCCGATAAAAAGCTGCAGAACAGACAGGAGGCCGAAGACGTAGTCCAGGAAGTCTATATCAATCTTTGGAAACGCCACGAATCCATCAACATCGAAACCTCCCTTGCAAGCTACCTCTACCGCGCGGTGAGGTATGAGATCCTAAACATCTTCACCCATCAGAAAGTGGCCGATAGATACCTTCAATCACTGGACCCTTACGCAAAGGAGTTCAGCGAACAGGCGGACTATCGCGTCAGGGAAAAAGAGATCATGGAAACCATTAATCGCCAGGTCGACCAGTTGCCCACCAAGATGAGGGAAGTGTTCCTTCTTTCCCGCAGGGAAAACATGAGCCATCGGGAAATTGCAGAAGTGCTCGGAACTACCGAGGAAAACGTAAGCCGCCATATCACCCGCGCGCTAAAAGTACTGCGAACCAAACTGGGACTTTTCCTTTACCTATATATGCTATTTCGCTTTTAGTCCGCGAACAGCCATATCTGTGCTAAATAAGCATAAAACTCTTTCGACAATTTGGAATCTGAATAATTTGATGGTAAATTAAACCATTGAATAACAGGTGTTTAAAATTATTTTAAAATTTTTTGTACAGTAAGCCATCAGAAGATTGGCATAGATACAAATAGCGGTAAAAAAGCAGCTTAAAGATTCCAGAATGAAGGATGCATCAAAACTTTTAGAAAAGCTAAAAAACGGCACAGCCACCCCAAAAGAACGGGAACTGCTGGACCGCTGGTTGCACGAGCTCGGAGGCAATGAGCCGGTGACATATAGCGAAGACGAGTATGAGCAGATCATGGCACGTGGGCGCGAGGCCCTCAAACCATATTTGCAGCAAGAACAGCAAGAAAAGAAAACAAGGCTTTGGCCAAAGATTGCCGTTGCTGCCTCTATTGCGTTGGCAATTGCCACCGGAGGTTATTTCTACCAGCAGAACAGGAACAAGACCGAACAGCAGTTCGCAATGAACGATATCGAACCTGGAAGGACCGCCGCTACCCTTACCCTTTCCAGCGGAAAGAAAATCTATATCGCGGATGCCAGAAGTGGAAAAGTTGCAGAAGAGAGCGGGGTTACCATCACTAAGAATGAAAAAGGTGAACTGGTTTACGTCATATCGGAAGGCAAAAACGAGCCTGGCAAAATACAGACACTAACTACATACCTTGGAGAAACCCAGGCACTGGTACTTCCCGATGGAAGTAAGGTGTGGCTAAATGCACTTTCCTCATTGAAATACCCTACATCGTTTGCCTCATCTAAAAACCGAAATGTGGAACTTACTGGAGAAGGATATTTTGAAATAGCAAAGGACAGAGAGCATCCTTTCATCGTTTCAACCGATAGACAAAGTGTAGAGGTTCTTGGAACACATTTTAATATCAACACCTATTCAGATGAACCCGCGGTAAGAACCACTTTGCTCGAGGGTTCAGTTAAAGTTTCCCTGGCGGGCGGACCTTCAAGGGTATTAAAGCCAGGAGAACAGTCGCAGGTTTCTCCATCACAGAAGATTTCAGTTTCAGAGGTCGACACCGATGATATAATAGCGTGGAAAGAAGGTTTCTTTGTATTCGAGGATGAAAACCTGGTTGACGTAATGAGGCAGCTCTCCCGCTGGTACAAGGTAGAAGTAGAATATAGCAGCGAAGCCCTAAAGTTCAATAAGTTTTCGGGATCTATATCTCGTTACTCCAAGGCTTCGCAGGTACTGGGCAAGCTCGGAAAAACAGGCTCCGTTAGTTTCAGGCTAGAGGGCAAAAAAATAATCGTAGAAAACAGATCTAAACAATAATAACAACCAAAACCAAACCAAACAAACATGAAAGAGAAAAAGAAATCAGGACC
Source organism: Pedobacter sp. KBS0701 (assembly GCF_005938645.2). Classification (NCBI taxonomy): domain Bacteria; kingdom Pseudomonadati; phylum Bacteroidota; class Sphingobacteriia; order Sphingobacteriales; family Sphingobacteriaceae; genus Pedobacter; species Pedobacter sp. KBS0701. Next base: position 5,322,238 of record NZ_CP042171.1, on the reverse strand, counting down.
ATAGCCAAATTGGATATGTCCTACAAAAAAATAACCGGAAGTGCTTGCAACACCACCGGTCAAATGTCTGGTAGGCCGATAACAATTGCGTGAAACAATTTATTTAATGACTCAATACCAAACAAACGAATGTACAGAAAATCTACAAGATTTTGGTGCAGCTATAATTCCTGCATCCAAAAAATGCTATTGATAATGAAGCTGGCCACAATATTTCTCATCGCCTCGATCGTGCACGTCAGTGCGGCATCGATGGCTCAACAGGTAACCCTAAAAAAGGACAACCTTTCGTATAAACAACTTTTTAAAGAAATCCGTAAACAGACCGGCTATTCCATTTTATGGGAGGCCGATAAGTTTAACGCGAATGAGAAGATTTCGGTTAACTTTTTTAACGCAAGTTTAAAAAAGGTCTTTGATGACATTTTAAATGATAAGGGTTTTCCATATCTTATAGAGGAAACAACCATTATTATTCAGAATCCCAGTCAAGAAAAATCCAAAAATTCCTCAATTGAAAAAAATCTTGCAATTGTTGATGTTTCTGGAAAGGTGGTGGATGAAAACGGCGCGCCTTTAGGTGGAGCAAATGTTGTTGTTAAAACTTCCAAGAAAGGTATAAACGCAAAAACCGATGGTACTTTTACCATTATTGGGATTGAAGAGGGTACAACGTTAGTAGTATCGTTTTTGGGATATGAACCCAAAGAGATTAGAGCAGCTAAAGAATTGGGCATTGTCAGACTAGCCCCTGCTACAAACAAACTTGATCAGGTTCAAATACAGGCTTATACTCGAACTTCTAGACGATTGAGTACCGCAAATATATCATCTGTAGGTAAAGATGAAATAGAAAAACAACCGATAAATAATCCAATTTTAGCACTACAAGGTAGGGTGACGGGGGTCGAAATTTCGCAGGTAAATGGGGCTGCAGGTAGCACAGTTAAAGTGAAGATTCAGGGTACAAATAGCTTAAGAGGCGGCACAGATCCGTTTTATGTAGTTGACGGGGTTCCTTTTAATTCCGCACTTCTACGGACGGGACAAAATACAGCAGTATGGGGAGAGCCAGACGGCGCGATTACAAGTTTTAGCAGGGTAGAAAATTTGTCAACTCCAGGAGCAGGAAGTCCTTTAGCTTACCTTAATCCAAATGATATTGAAAGTATCGAAGTACTTAAGGACGCTGATGCAACGGCAATCTATGGAAGCCGTGCAGCTAATGGAGCAATCATTATAACTACGAAACGGGGGGGTATGGGCCCCTTATCAGTAAGCCTCAATTTACGAAGTGGTTCGAATAAAATTGTACGTCGCGTTGAGTTGGCTAATACTGACCAACTTCTTGCAGCCAAATGGGAAGGTATCAGGAATGGTAATATTAATACTGCCACGACGAATAGTTTTCGTACGGCATATGCTATAAACGGTACTTGGGATCCTAACGCCAATACCGATTGGCAAGAAGAATTTTTAGGGAAATCCGTGTATAATGGTAATGCGCAACTGGATGTTTCTGGGGGAACTTCCACAACTAATTACCGTATCGGCCTTGGATATAACCGCCAAACTGCAATTTTTTCTCAGGGAAACGCAAATCGGTCGGTTTCGTTAAGTACCGCTTTTAATACTGCATCCCTCAATCAGCGATTGAAGTTACAATTGAGTGTAAATTACTTGACGAACCGCAATAGACTACCAGCAATCAGTATAAACGAGTTGTTATTAAGACGAGATCCCAATGCGCCTGCATTGCTCAATTCCGATGGCTCCATCAACTGGGGTCCGGTAGGTCCGACAGGAGTTTCTTCGAATAAAATTAATAACCCTATTGCGCTGTTAGCTAACCATTTTGGTGTGGATGTAACTAACCTCTCGGGAAATATTGGATTGAGTTATAATGTTTTGGATGGGCTTGATATTAAGGTTTCCGGAGGATACAATATGATGCGGAGCGATCTATTAACAACCTCAACGCTTGCACAATTCGCGCCTGAAGATAGGGCTAACAATAGGCGCTCTGGGCTTTTTGGTCTTAATAGTGGAAACAGCTTTTCAGTAGAGCCTCAAATTGGATATCGAAAACAGTTTGGTATACACAAACTAAACCTTTTGATCGGTGGTAGTTTACAGCAAAGTTTGAGCAATGGTAAGGAATTACAGATTAGCGGACAACCAAGCGATAATCTGATAGTAAATGCTTCGGCTGGAATTCCGGGCTTTATCACCCAAATTGCCAACGAATACAAATATAATGCAATTTTTGCGAGGTCTGAATACAACTATGCAGACAAATATCTTTTGAATTTGACTGTGCGCAACGATGCCAGTAGCCGCTTTGGTCCAGATAACAGCACGCATGCTTTTTGGTCGATAGGTACAGGTTGGATATTTAGTGAGGAAACTTGGTTTAAAGAACATGTAGGTTTTTTAAGCTTCGGAAAATTTAAGGGTAGTTACGGCACCACAGGTAGTGACCAAATCGGTGACTATACTTTTATGGATCTGTTTGATATTTCTAGAGAAGTTGAGGTCCCTTACCATAATATCGGCTCATTAACAATTCTGGGGTTAACCAATAACAAGCTGCAATGGGAATTAACAAAAAAAATTAATTTGGGTATTGAGTTAGGTCTTCTTAAGGATAGACTCAATATTTCTTTGAATTACGCAATAAATAAAAGCAGTAATTTGCTTCAACAAACGGTTCTGCCTTCTATAGTAGGCTTTAACAATGTCTATATCAATTTTCCGGGAGTTGTACAGAATGTTAGTAAGGAGTTGACCCTAAGTTCTACGAATGTCAAAACAAGAAATTTTTTATGGAATAGTAGTATCAATTTTACCTTTCCAAAAAATAAACTATTATCTTTCCCGGCTTACGATGATTTATTAAGTCCTGTTACATCCGCGCTTGAGGTCGGGCAACCTTTAAATTCATTTTATACTTTAAAATTTTCAGGTGTAGATCCTCTTACAGGCCGTTTTGTTAGTGAGGATGCCAATGGTAATCCAACCGTTAACACGAATAATGGTGGTGATTTTCGAGTAGGTCTTGACAAAAAGGTTTTACAAAACCTTTACCCAACTTTAATGGGTGGCATGCAACAAAGTTTCAGCTATGGAAACTTTAATGCTAGTTTCTCATTCAGTTTCAAAAAACAACTCATAGCTAGATATCTTGGGGTATCCGTTAACAATTATCCTGGGACACTTTCAAACAACAATAACATTACAACTGCATTTCTTGAACTTAAAAGATGGCAAAATCCGGGCGATATAGCCACAATGGCCAAAATCGTAAATGGTCTAATACCGCCAGGTAACTACTTAAACTCAGATGCTAATTATGTCGACGGCAGTTATATAAGGTTGCAGAATGTAGCGCTTTCCTGGCAATTACCAGAAAGCTGGGCAAGTAAAATAAGGATGAAGAGCTGTAGCATTAGCTTACAAGCGCAAAATTTGGCCACAATAACAGGATATAGTGGATTAGATCCCGAGAGCGGTCCGACAGCATTACCTCCGGTAAGAACAATAGTCGCTGGTTTGCAAGCCAGATTTTAAAAATTTTAAACTAGTAAATATGAAAAATAAAATCAAATATGCTATCATATTATATTTAAGCACATTTGTGCTTAGCTCTTGCCGGAAATGGACGGAAATTGATCCGCCCGTTACCAAAATATCATCAGAAGTCGTATTCGCTTCAAGTGAAACAGCGATAGCTTTCGTCAATGGTATCTATGCTGAAATGGGATTATCGAATGGTACTCTTGGAATATCAACCATTGGAGGTCTCAGTGCGGATGAGCTTTCCTACTACAATCCATCTGTACCGGGTCTCTATGCGTCATTATATACAAATAATATTCAATCAAATCAAGGCTCCAGTATCGTATTTTGGCAGCAACTCTATAGTAATGTGTACAAAACTAATGTTGCAATTTCAAAATTATCTACCGCGAAAACTTACGAAGAAGATCCTACAAAGTCGTCGTTAACAAGCGCTGTAAAAAAACAATTAATAGGTGAAGCCAAGTTTTTAAGGGCATTCTTCTATTTTTATCTAGTACAGTTTTATGGTGATGTTCCTTTGATTACGTCTGATGATTATCGTATTAACGCAAAAGCATCGAAAGCACCTAAGGAATTGATTTACCAACAAATGATTAAGGACCTGATTGAAGCCCAGGCCGAGCTTAATCCGGCATACACAGAGGCAGATGCTGTAACGATTAAGACCATAGGATATAGAATCAAACCTAACAGTTGGGTCGCAAAAGCATTACTAGCTAGGATTTACCTTTATCATGGTGATTATTCATTGGCTGAACAACTATCAGCAGAAGTCATCGCTAATAAGACTATGTATGAATTGAAAACATCATTGGATGATGTTTTTTTGGCGAGTTTGACTACCAATGCATCAGCCGTAAATTCTGAGGCAATTTGGCAACTACAACCTACTGTTGCCGGCTGGAATACAGATGAAGCTAGAACGCTAATCCTTACAACGGCTCCTAATGTATCCTATCCATTTTATTTGAATCCACTTATTCTAACAGCTTTCGAACCTGGCGATAAACGTAGGACAAGCTGGATACGCACTTTAAGTATTGGTACAGATATCTATTATTATCCCTATAAATACCGCGCAATTTCTTCTCCACCAGTAACTGAATACAGCATGGTGATGCGACTTGCCGAACAATATTTAATCTGCGCAGAGGCCCGTGCACAGTTAAATCGAATCGCCGGAGATAGTGGTGCTGGGATGATGCTCAACGTTATCCGAAATCGTGCCGGACTATCAGGTACTAGTGCAACAACGAAAAGCGAGATGTTGGATGCAATCATAAAAGAGAGAAGAGTGGAACTTTTTACCGAATGGGGGCACCGATGGTTTGACTTAAAGCGAACGGGAACCGTAGACAAAGTTATGAAGGATGTTACACCCCTTAAAGGTGGAAGTGATTGGCAATCTTACCAGCAATATTACCCTCTTCCAGCCACCGATATTTCCAATAATCCAAACCTTAAACAGAATGAGGGATATAAATAACAGTAGTATGAAAAAGTATCTAAACAAAACATTTTTTGCCTTTGCTGTAATTTTCTTGACAGTATCTGGTTGTAAAGAAGATCCAATAGAAATAACGCCAATTGCCTCATTGAACGTGTCAAACGTAGTAATAGGAGGTAATATAGTAAGACTTAATGATTATCTACGTGATAGTTGCTCAGTAATGAATTATTATTTTTTTACACTAAAGGCTGGCAATTCAATGCCACTGAAATTGTATGCAAGCAGTACACCTAATGCTCCTTACTTTAATGAAAATAAAGATATTGAAAGCGGCGGACTCTATTCGCTTTTCTTAGGAGGAACACCGTTTGCTCCAGAGTCTGTCTGGGTAAAAGATAATATTCAACCCTATCCTACTGAAGACGTGATCCGGATTCGGTTGGTTAATATGTCACCAAACAGTTCGGCGTTAAGTCTAACAATTGGAAACGCCCCTACAGTAAATATCTTTTCCGGAGTTGTGTATAAGCAGGTGACAGAATTTAGTACACAGTCATTTCCAGCAATACTCCCACCAAGTGGCAATATATTCCAAATTAGAGACGTATCAGGTAACTTACTTGCAAGTTACACTATGCCGGCAACGGGTACGATTAGTCAACAATTCTCAAGAAGGCGAAACTTGACTTTAGTTGTGAAAGGTTTGATTGGGGGAAACGGAAGCAACGCATTTGGTATTCTTCCTGTTGCGAATTATTTGAACTAGACACCTTAAAAAATCTCTGGTGGCCATGCTGTCAGAGATAAAAACAAAACACAGATGAAACAATTATTATTGATACTGCTAGTTTGCAGTGTGGGGACAGTTTTTGCTCAAAGGCCTGATATTAAACGTTTAACTGTTTTTGAGGATATTGAGGAATCTGGCACTATTGGACGTCAGGCTCAAGTTAGCGACGATGGTAAATATATAGCGTATTGGGTTCAAAACGAACCTAAGGGGAGTTATACATTGATTGTCGCAAGTACTAATGGCAGTTGGCAGAAAAAGCTTCCTGGGTATATGTTAGTTGGTAGATCAACCCGATTTATATCAAATAATCGTTTTTTATATGGCGATAATAGAGGAATGTTTGAAATTGCTCTTCCTGAGGGTAAAATAACAAAATCTAAAGAACAGTTTTTTGACGAATATTTGGCACCAGCAATAATTAGAAAAATAGAAAATGGCGGTAAGACTACTATCGAACGTTATGATTTTGTCAAAAGAACGTATCTTAAAGTTATTGACGATGTTCAATTACAAATTGATAGAAAGCTTAAAATTTCTGATGCCGATATTTTGCCTAGTGGAAATTTCGTATTGCGCCTGACGAGGGTTCACACTCAGGTAACAAATGATAAGCCTCTAGTTAATGCCGCGAAAGTCGATATCTGGAGTTATACCGATATTCGTTTACAATCGGAGCAAAAAGTCAGGCCTGAAGAACCAGAGATAATTATAACGGCGTTATTTTATCCGAAAACTGGTAGGATCGATTTATTGGATGACGAAAAATATACCTCTGTGAGAGCCGGAAATTCGGAAGTTTGGTTGCTCGCTCGAAAAGACTCAGAATTAAAGCTCTGGAGTCATTGGAAACGTCCCGATTTTTACTATCATTATGATTACGCAATTTCTACTATCGACGGTAAGCGAAAGAGGTTAACCGAGTTAGACAGCATTTCTCCTAAAAACAGCTTCTCTGCGACGCCTGACGGAAATAACATTGGCTATTTTAACCTCCTAAACGGGTCTTATTATAGTTATGAAGTAGGCAGTGCTAAGACTCGGAATTTGACTGATTCAAGTACTGGTTTTTCGGCAGAACAGAGAAATAATTCAAGCCAACCGTCAGAATTTAAGTATCGGTCCTTGAACAAATTTGATAGCAATTCTCCCCATATTATCGCATATGATGAATTTGATATATGGGAATTTGACTTAACAGGTAAACGTAAAACAAAGTGTTTAACCAATCACTATGGACGAAAAAACGGCGTTGTACTGCAATTATTGGGTGGTAATGTGATTTATTGGAATAGTAAAGAAGTATTACTTTCCGGAGTAGGTAAAACAACAAAATTTAATGGTTTTTTCTCTTTCAATTTGGAACACGGATCCATACCAAAGAAAATCATGTACGACAATGTTCTATCATACATGCCTAACTCAGGCGGCCAATTTGGATTAGCTAGAGATGTGCCTATAAAAGCTAAAAGTGCTCAGGTAATTATAACCACATTACAAACGACATCCTCTTCTCCAAACTGGTATGCACTTACAGCAAAAGGAATTAAGCAACTCAGTTTTGTAACACCAGAGGCAAAAAATAGGATGACCTCTGAGTTAATAAAATGGAAAAATAAAGCTGGAGATTCTCTTCAGGGAATTCTTTATAAACCTTCGATATTTGATGCTACTAAGAAATATCCTGTAATCCTCAACTATTATGAAACTGTTTCTAATGAACTTAATCTTTTTCTTCAACCACGACTTTTCAACGGAGATATTAATATTCCGCTACTAGTTAGCAAGGGATATTTGGTTTTTCGTCCTGACATTTTGTACAAAACAGGACATGCGGGACAGAGCGCATTAGATTGCATTACTTCTGGCACAGATGAATTGTGTAAGCGGCAATATGTAAATTCTGAAAAAATCGGACTTGCCGGTCACAGTTTTGGTGGTTTTGAAACTTTATTTACGATAACTCACTCTAACCGATATAAAGCTGCGCTGGCTGCTGCGCCGCCAACGAATCAGATCAGCAGGTATAATACTATTTTTCCTGGTTTAGGCGGAGCTAATGCTTTCCATATTAGGGCAGAAACAGCTCAGGCAGGCACTGCAAGTTCGCTCTGGGAACGACCTGATATATTTATTGAAAATTCACCGATTTTCAATGCAGATAAAATTCAAACGCCTCTATTACTCATGCATAATAAAGAAGATAGAAATGTCTTTTATAGTCAAGGCCTTGAATTCTTTCTTTCGATGTACCGCATGGGTAAACCGGCTTGGTTGCTGGAATACGAAAACGAAACACATTTATTAAGTAATCGAAATAATCAGAGAGATTACACAATTAGAGTAATGCAATTCTTTGATCACTATCTTAAAGATGCGGATGCTCCTAAATGGATGCTGGATGGAGTAGCTTTTAGAGATAAAGGCATTAAGCAGGGTTATGAACTTGACAATACAGGAAGAAAGCCTGGGCCAAGTCCATCGATTGATACTAGAGAATACGGAAAAATAGACGAATACTCAAGAATACCGCTCGTAATAAAATTAAATAAACTTTTAGAAACTTGTTTGGATAAATAATATAAAAATACTATGAAGAAATTATTTTTCGCAATTTTGATTGGAATTAAGGGTGTCGCCTTTGCACAAAAAAGTGATTTTAGTGGCAACTACAAAGTTAATGAACAAAAAGTGAATTGGGGTCCGGCTCCAAAGTTTATCCTTCCCAGATATATTAAAGTTGAACAGCAGAGAAATCGGATTATTATTACTCGTGTTGGTTTAAATGAAAGTTTAGTATTGCAGGCTCCATTATCGGATACAATCTCGTTTGATGGATCAGTATCTAAAAAAACAACTGCCAACGGTTCAATTTTGTCAAGTACATTAAGATGGTTAACCGATAAAACGTTTGAAATCAATAAAGAAACAATTGATGCAAGTGGTAGGGTGACGGGGAAAGTTAATGAAAATTGGACGATTGAAGATTCGGGACAAACCTTAATGATTAACCGAAACGTTGACAGCAGAACCAAATACACTACTAAAGCATACTTTTACAGGATAAAGACTGATGTTGTTGCGAATTTTTTCGAAAATAATAATCAAAAGCTACAGAGAAGTAAACAAACGGAATTACTTTATCCAATTCTTACAGCTGCTTTGTTTAATGATTCTTTAAGAAAGGATCCAAAAGAGCTTATTCCGGATTGGAAAAAATTAGAAAAATCTTACATTAAAAAATATGGTGATACTGTTGCCGCAAGATCGGTTCTTACTGCCAAGCAGAGTTTTTATTCAGCAAAAGTAAATCAGGACTGGAACAAGATTGCTGAAGCATGGTTGGAGGATACAGAGAGATTCAAATATGTGGAAAAAATGGAAGACCGAATGTCTTTACTTGTAGGAATAAACGGGTTCTTATATCGATCAATTTTTAAAAACACTACGGATAACAAACTATTACTGAGGGCGGCAGTTATAGCAAAAAAAGTGATTGATAATCCCAATAGCTATAAAAATGGCTTGAGTCAACAACAGAAAGACTCTCAAAAAGCAAACTTAATTGATACCTATGCCAATCTGCTATATAAAGCTGGAAAGCAGAGCGAGGCCGTTGAATGGCAGAGCAAATCCGTAGAAATAACTAATAGTAAGATTGAAGAATTCCTTTCTAATCTTAGTAAAATGAAAGAGGGTAAGCCAACTTGGTGATTGCTGACAATTGAAGAATGACTTCTTTGTATTCATTATATTAAGCTGTTTGTTGGATTCTGTTGCATCGTCTTGGAAATTATTTCATTTATCCAGAAGCATTCCTTTGCATGGACTGGAACAAGGTTCTAAAGCCGCCTAAGTACTACCCGAAAAAACCAGGCTAATTGCCCCCGCCGTGATCATATGTTTCAAGGGTGGGGATGTCGGCCTGCCACTGAGTAAATGGGGAGCCTGTCGGAAAGAAACTGGTCGTTGACATGAACTGAATTGCTGTTGGAATACCGTTTGCCTATTGACCGCTGAAAAAAGCAAAGGCAAATTGTACCATTTCTGATATTTAGTTAGCAATTCAATAGACGCGGACAATTGAGACTGGACATGTTGTCGATTAGGTGAGCTGGGGACTTTGAGCCTTTCTACCGCAGGACATTTGGTTTTGCAATCCGCGCACATTTTAACAAAATCACACCGGTAATGGTCTGCTACACGTCCGGATTTCATGGCGCTGATTTACCGGCCTTCAGTCTTAATAATTTGCCCAGAGGTAACTCAGGAGATTAAAGACTCCTAAAGTGAGTTAAATGTCGATGAGCAAACCCCATTAATTTATCCCGCTTCTGTGCTGGATGGAGAGTTTGTGATGGGAAACACTTTGCTTTTCGCTACAGCGCTCAAGGGTCCGATTAACTACTTAGGGCCGTGAGGAAAATATTTAAAAAAATAAACATATGATAAAGGGTATTGAACATTTTTCTAAAAATCGCATTCCAAGCGAGATGATTCTAGCTCTTGAATTTTTTGACTTGCTCGAAAAGCATTTTACGGAAGAACATCAGTCTGAGTTTTATGCAGAGAGAATGAACATGTCTTTGAAAAGGTTAAACATTCTTTTGCGAACCTACTATGAGAAAACCGTGTATGAGATGATACAAGCGAGAATACACCAGGAAGCAGAAAAACTGCTGATTTACACAAATATGACTGTACAACAAATCAGCTGTGAATTAGGAATTTGTACTGCTTCCTTTTTTTGCAAATGCTTCAGAGAAATTACTGGACTAACACCGCAAGATTTTCGAAAAGCTGTCAAAGCAAAAGCATTACTTTGACATCTTTTGGCTCGTATCTGCTATTAAGAAAGTAATATTAAAAATATTTTTGGCTAGGAAAAAAAAACAAAAATTATGCGTAGGCAATTTACATTTTCAGTGCGAGTTTTTTTTATCAATATAGTAAGTATTTTGACCGTTTTCCTATTGATGTATGCAGCAATGAATAAGTTAATTGAACATGATAAATTCAGGACACAAATAGGGCAGTCTCCATTACTTACTGATTTTAAAGGCTTTATAGTATGGGTAGTTCCATTGATAGAGTTAGGTATTGTATTTCTATTCTTTTCTGAAGAGAGACGCTTACTGGCGCTTTACCTTTCCTGGGGATTGATGGTAATCTTTTCGGCTTACATTTTTTGCATTACTCGTTTTACGGAAAATATACCTTGTTCATGCGGTGGGATATTAGATAAAATAAGTTGGGAGTTGCATCTCAAATTTAATCTATGTTTTGTAATCATCATCATGATTGCGATATTCCTTGACCGCCCAAAAGCTTAAAACTCAATAGAGCCAAAATCAGAGGCAGCCGAAAATCTGGAAAAGAGTAGGCATCACCCTAATTTAAAATTATGAAAAAAATGAAAATGTTTGTCTTATTTGCAATTGTCCTCGCTTCAGGATCTGCAGTTGCAAGCAGTACCAGGTTTTATCAAACCGGGTGGCACAGGGCATGGCCATCTGACAGCATCTGTTCTTTAGGCATCATCGAAGGGACAACACCTTGTGCCAAGGAGAACTACGGACCGCTTTGCAGAGTTTATTCATCTGGATCTTTGGTTTATGCCTCTCAATATGGCTGTAATTTTAGCATTCAGACCGATCTACTTTATCAGGAGTACTAAAACAAAATAGGAAGGGTTATTTAGGCCCTTCTTAGCTTTTGAAGAATGAAAACAAAAATTCAAATCTTAGGGTTAATTACGGTTTTATCTGTTGGACTTGTACTTGCGTTATACTTACGATCAAGAAGTATAAGCAATCAAAATAATGGCTTTGTCAGATCAATTAAGATTGGGCTTTTAACTCAGGAAAAGGAAATTGTTATCAATGCTGGAAAACTGGGTATTGCGGGGGCCGATTATACTGGTTTTTATCTTTGGGACAGGCTGGAAATTGGGAGGATTTTAACTTTTAACATACATAAATTAGATACGCAAACCAGAGTAATTGCTTTTCCAGATACGTCCAAAAATGGATTTGGGAGAACAGACATACAAATCGCACCGCCTTATTTTTACGTTACCAATCTGAAAACCAATCACATCTTTTATGGAACTATCTCAGACTGGCAAGTTAAAGGTTTAATTACATATCCATCAAAAGCCAATAAAGTCTATATGACCAAATCGACGAAGGTATTGGCCAGAATCGTAGATCGGGGTTTGTTGAACTTGGGGCATTGGTACCCGGGTCAAACAGCGTTTGCCAAATCTCCTGCGTTTGATGGTATCCAAGGTGATGGGGTATTCAGTAGGGACGGTATGTTCTTGTATGATCAGAATAACAAAAGGCTGGTTTATTTATTTCATTATTTCAACCAGTTTTTGGTGATGAATGACAGCCTGAAATTGCTTGCCAAAGAACATACAATTGACACTGTTACCAAAATCAAATATAAGCTTGGACAATTGGACAAGGGAGAGTTGGGCATGGCATCGCCTATGGCCATTGTAAATAGAAAGTCTTGTTTAGAAGGGGATTGGTTATATGTCAATTCTGGTTTGCGTGCGGACAATGAATCTGTGAACGATTTTGAACTAAACTCACCTATTGATGTTTATAACGTAAAAAATGGTAAATACCTCTTTAGCTTTTATTTGCCTAAGTACAAAGGTGATTGGGTGACTAATTTCACTATTTCCAAAGGAAAATTGTTGGCAACATACAAGCAGGGAATTGTACTATATAGGTTTTCTAATCACATCTGATACAACAGTTAAATGAAAAAAAAACTTGAAGAGATCAATAAGGAAGGCGGTTTTTTTGGAAAAGTATGCGCTTTTTGTCCTATACTGATTGCTTTTCTGTTTAACAACGATTGAATCTAATAGTCTAAAGCCTTTCAGAGTGGCCGCTAACCCAAATTAGTGTTTGCGTTATAAACTGTTCCTAAAAGGAGTCCAGGATGACTTAGCATTAAATTTCTGTAGTTGTTAGCTTGATTTTCAGATTCCTGTTTTAGATCGTAATACTGATTTTGGGAGGTTGATTTAACTTGAAAATGTTTTGCGGTGCTAAATTTGGTCGAATTAACGATGGTTTGGAATAGCAGATAATTGAGATAAAAATTGCTTCAGTTCGAGAGAAATAAATGCGTTCCTCGGCCATTTAGAGGCTTCCAGATACCACATTTCATATCAATGAACTTCATCTTCACGTGGATTTCTAGTACTATTTCACACAAAAAATTTGAAGTGCTCTACAAAGCACAATCTTATCAAACCAGAAAGCTTTTGGGTACCACAAAAATGATATAAATGAAAACTGCATACATAATATTTGTCTCCTATTGTCTGTTTCACCTGAGTGCTGGAGCGCGACAAATCATTCCTCTTTACCCCGAGGGGAAAATCCCTTTTGCCTTTGAAAAAACAGAAATTCCGAAATTAACCATATTTAAACCTTCGAAAGACAGGGCCAAAGGAGCAGCGATAATAGTATGTTCCGGTGGATCATACGGCGGCAGGGCAAATAGTGTAGAGGGGATTCCAGCTTGCATTAAAATAAATGAAGCAGGAATAACAGCATTTTTGTTAGACTACCGTGTCCCATCTTCAACGCTTATGGATAGGAAGGAAATTGTTCCTCTGACTGATGCGCAGCGTGCCATCCAATGTGTTAGAGAAAATGCTAAGAACTTTAAGATCGATCCTAATAAAATCGGAATTATGGGATTTTCAGCAGGTGGTCATTTGGTGTCAACGGTCGGCACCCGTTTTGCAACGACGACATTGGATAACTCAAAGAACACATCGCTCAGGCCCAATTTCATGGTACTCATATATCCGGTGATCAGTTTTGCAGATTCGCTTACACATCAAGGCTCTAGGATGAACCTGCTCGGGCCATCATTTACAAAAGAACAGATTAACTATTTTTCTAATGAATTACATGTTACAAAGCTGACGCCGCCAACTTTCTTAACGTCTGGTATAGATGACAAGGTTGTTGATGTAAAGAATACACTGTATTTCGCAGCCGCTTTGAAACAGCACAATGTGCCTGTTGAGCTATTTCTTTATGAAAAAGGCGCACATGGATATGGTGTCCACAATCGTCAGGCAAAAGTGCAGTGGATTGACGACTGTATCAATTGGATCCTTGAAGAAAAATATAACCCAAAGAAATGAGACATTCTCTATTACTGTTATTCACACTAATTTCTGTCGTGGTTTTTGGGCAAGAGGCCGAAGTAGCTTTACAGGCAAAAGCTGAGGCGCCGACCATCAGTAAACATATTTATGGCCAATTTGCCGAACACCTGGGTAGAAGTATCTATGATGGATTTTATCGCAATGTGAAGATCCGCGAGGATATCGTTTTAGCACTGAAGAAAATACAGGTTCCAAACCTGCGTTGGCCCGGCGGATGTTTCGCCGATGAATACCATTGGAGAGATGGAATTGGGGCAAAGGCAAAGCGCCCAGTTCGGATCAATACTACCTGGGGCATGGTCGAAGAGAACAACTCCTTTGGAACCCATGAGTTTTTGGAACTGTGCGAGAAGATCGGATGTGAACCTTATTTCGCTGGGAACGTGGGTACAGGTACTCCACTCGAGATGGCAAATTGGATCGAATATCTTAATTCAGATTCAAAATCTACACTCGCTAACGAGCGTCGAAAAAACGGACACCCAGAACCTTTTGGCGTTTCCTTCTGGGGAGTGGGCAATGAAAGCTGGGGCTGTGGGGGTGACATGACCCCAGAACATTATGTGGATCTATACAAACAATATGCGAGCTTCTGCGAAACATATCCTGGGTCACCTAAGCTTAAAAAAATAGTTTCTGGAGCAAATTCCGAAGACTACAATTGGACCGAAGTCTGCATGAAAAACATCCATTGGAGCCAGATGTGGGGACTTTCTTTACATTACTACACGCTCATCAAAGGCCATTGGCCACCTTCGGGTTCAGCAACCAGTTTCGGTGAGGATGAATATTTTAGTGGATTAAAAAATGCCCTAAAAATGGAGGAAGTGGTAAGCAAGCATAGCGCTATCATGGATAAATACGACCCCCAGAAAAAAGTGGCACTGCTGGTCGATGAGTGGGGCATTTGGACTGCTCAGGAACCTGGGCAGCCGAAAGATTGGCTCTTCCAGCAGAATTCACTGCGGGATGCGCTGATAGCGGCTTCTACGCTGAACATTTTTAATAATCATGCGGATCGCGTTCGTGTTGCCAATTTAGCCCAAACGGTAAATGTCATCCATTCGGTGATACTTACAAAGGGAGAACAAATGGAGCTTACGCCTAGTTACTATGTATTTGATCTGATGAAAGTTCACCAGGATGCCAAGCTCATTCCGCTAACGATCAACGCTCCTGACTACTACTATAACGGCGAGTCCATCAAAGCGGTCAATGCATCGGCCTCCATTAAGGATGGCGCAACAAATATCACACTGGTCAACCTGGATCCGGTAAAGGAAATTACCATCTATATTGATTTGAATGGCTCAAGTATTTCCGGTCAGCTCCTGACCGCACCAAAGATCAATTCGTTCAATGATTTTGGAAAGATGCCCGAGGTCAAGCTGGCCGCATTTAACGCGGCGAAGTTTGAAAACGGAAAGCTGAAAGCGGTTCTTCCGCCTAAAAGTGTTGTTCAACTAGCAGTGAAGTGATATGGGACGTTATTTCTTTTTGGTCATAATCTGCATGGCTTTGGTTATAAATGCTAAAAATACAATCGCACAGCCTGCGCATGAATTTGCTGGCAAATGGATATGCGCAACCGAGGATGTCGGCTATGCCCCTTCTCCCCTGCTTAGAAGAGAATTTGAAGTTGGCGCAAAACTTAAAAGCGCTAGCCTCTATGTAATCGGCCTAGGCTACCAGATTACTCATCTAAACGGCCGGGGCATAAACAATAATAAGCTGGAACAAAGTTTCACCAAATACGATTCGCGCCTGGCTTTCAACAAGTATGACGTGACCGCCTTTTTAAAGGCGGGTACTAATTGCCTTGGCATAGAGCTCGGCAATGGATGGTTTAATGTACAGAGCAGAACGATTTGGAATTTTGATAAGATCGGCTGGCGTAGATCGCCAAGGCTGCTCCTGGATCTGGAATTGGAATACGCCGACGGCAAAAAAGAAGTTATCTCATCGGATGCCCAGTGGAAATGGGCGAGTGGTGGCGGACAGTCCAATAGCCTTGCTTCAGGAGAAATCTATGATGCAAGAAAAGAACAGCCGGGTTGGAATAGACCTGGTTTTTCCGATAGCGAATGGAAACACGCGCTGACTACAGTTTCTCCTGGTGGCATACTCGAGGAACAGCGGATGCCTCCAGTTAAGGCGATCCGGTACATGAGGCCCGCAACATTTACCAGGTTAAAAGACCAGTATTATCTATATGACATGGGGCAGAATTTTGCGGGGGTTGTAAGGCTAAAGATCAAGGGCAAGGTTGGCGATACGGTAGTGCTCAAATATGGCGAAAGGCTTAATGGCGATGGAAACCTGGACGAAAAGCATAATGCCGGGCACATGATCGGCCCCGAGACGGATCCCAAATTCGCTACGGATGTTTATATCCTAAGTGGAAAGGGAAGTGAAACATATACGCCCCGGTTTACCTACCATGGTTTTCGGTATGTCCAGGTAAAGGTGTCAGGAGCCATTGAGCTTTCAAAATCATCGCTACTCGGACAGTTCTATAGTACAGACTTTACTCCTGTGGGCAGTTTTAAGAGTTCTTCCAGAATGCTGAACATGCTCAATACTGCAGCGCTGCAAAGCTACCGTTCAAATTATATTGGAATTCCTACAGACTGCCCACAAAGGGAAAAAATGGGATGGCTGGCCGATGCCCATCTGCTCTGCGAGCTGGGGCTATGGACCTATGATGCGGCTTCTAGCTATAGAAAATTTCTTTGCGATATCCGTGACGTTCAATTGGCAGATGGGAATCTCCCCGGAGTGGCGCCTACTAAGGGAATCGGCTATTCTTGGATCGATCCCAAAGACCACGACTTCGGGCCAGCCTGGGGATCGGCCCTCCCGCTGATCACCTGGCAGGTCTACCTATCTACAGCGGATAAGGTGATCCTGAGTGAAAATTACGTTGCGGTAAAACGGTACGTAGATTTTCTGGTGGAGCGGGCAAAGCGTACTGGGTATCTTTATACAACGGGGCTAGACGATTTTCTTTCCATAGAAAAAACACCAAAGGCCCTGACCTCTACCATATTTCTCTTTAGAAATCTGCAGGTGCTGTCCAGGATGTCAATCGCCCTTGGCAAAGCCGAGGATGGGAACAATTACAGAGACCTATCGATAAAAGTAAAAGAGGCATTCAATAAGGAGTTTTTCGACCTTTCAACAGGCAGCTACAAAATAAAGACCTTGACCGCCCTCGGTGGCACTTTGGTCAATAACCTTTGTCCTGAAAGTGCAAAAGCCAGGGTTGCAAGTGATCTTGCAGAAGGTGTTCGCTTCAGAAATTATGTTCCCGATTTCGGGGTGCTGGGTACAAAATGGGTATTGTCCGCGCTCAGTGACAATGGCTATGCGGACGAGGCGTTTGCGCTGCTTACCAACCCAAAAGCCGGTTGGGGCAAATGGATCAGCGAAGGGGCAACTACTTTGTACGAAGGCTGGGAGCCAAAAGATGAATCGCTAAACCACGTGTTCTTCGGCGACTTTGGCGCATGGTGCTACCGCAGTTTGGCGGGCATTAAAATTAACGAAGACTATCCCGGATTTGAAAGCTTTAAGATCGTTCCGGTTTTTCCAAACGCGCTAGTTTGGGCCAGCGCGTTCCATGAAAGCCCTTATGGCGAAATCGGAGTAAAATGGAAAAGGGTCAAAAAGGGAATAGAATTGTATGTGACCATACCAGCTGCTGTAAAGGCTGAGCTGGGACTTGCGGGATACGAAAGACAACTAGCTCCCGGGAGACATAAAATATTAATCAAATGAGAAAAAATGTAACAACACTACTTGGAATAATGCTGCTGGCCCAGTCGCTATGGGCCCAGACATGGCCTATAGGAAAGGCAAAAAAATGGTATAGCCAACAGGGGTGGTCAGTTGGTGCGAACTTCACCCCTGCTTATGCCATCAACCAATTGGAATTTTGGCAGGCCGGGACCTTTGATCCAAAGCAGATCGATAAAGAATTAGGATGGGCAGAGAACATCGGCATGAATTGCATGAGGGTCTACCTTCACCATGTGGCCTGGCAACAGGATAAGGAGGGTTTCAAAGGCAGAGTTAAGAAATACCTGGACATCGCCGCGAAGCACAGTATAAAAACAGTCATCGTATTGTTCGATGATTGCTGGGATCCAATCTACAATTCCGGCAAACAACCAGAGCCGAAACCCGGCATACACAACAGCGGCTGGGTTAAGGATCCGGGACAGCGTTGGTACGACGGGGTTCCCGGTATCGAGCAGCTGCTTAAAGAATACACGCTTGATATCCTTACCACGTTTAAAAATGATAAGCGCATTCTGATGTGGGATCTGTACAATGAGCCTGGATGGAGCGGAAAAATGGAAAAGGCGTATGAACTGGCGGATAAGGTATTTGGCTGGGCATGGCAGGTACGTCCATCCCAGCCGCTCACCATCTGCGTCTGGAACGATGAAAAGCCTTTCGAAAAGCTCAATCAATTGGCACTTTCCAGATCAGATGTGATCAGTTACCATAATTACGAGAAACCCGACGTCCACTTTAAACAGATCATGGAACTTAAGAAAGCGGGCAGGCCACTGGTCTGCACAGAATACATGGCAAGAAAACGCGGAAGCACATTTGCTACCATACTGCCGATGCTTAAAGAGCAGAAGGTGATCGCCATCAACTGGGGATTGGTCGATGGAAAGACCCAGACCAAATACGCCTGGGACGAAAAAGAATGGGGCGGGAAAGAGCCTCCCCTTTGGTTCCATGATATATTCAGAAAAGACGGGACGCCCTACGATCCGGGAGAGGTGGAGCTGATCAGGTCACTTACTAAAAAAGACAGATGATGGTATTGGAAGAATTGGGCATACCTGGAGAAGTGGTAGATGCCTTTATCATGGCGGTTTCTGAAGATGCCTTTGTACTCGAAGAGGTAGCAAAGGAACTTGAGCTGTCGGAATCAGAAGCCAGGTTTATTTTAAGGTACCTGATCGATAGTAAGATTATGGAGTTTAAGCAGGTATGGGTGCCTGTTAAAAAAGCAAAAGAAAGTGTAGGGTAAAAATGGATACGATGAAAAAAATAATAGCAATAGGCATCTTTACCGCTTTCTTTTTTAGCGGTTATGCGCAAGGAATCACAGATGGGCCTTATGTCACCTACCATGGGGACAGCATTTTGGTACGAGCGGTAGCGGGCGGAAGGCCGGTTCTAAAAGCAATGTTTCGTGGCGACAAAACAGCAAAGGAAATACAGGTAGGTTTTGATGGACATCCAGATTGGAATTTCACAGTTCCCCTAATGGGGGAGCTTAAGCCAGAGCCTTCCGAATACCAGCAGCCAAACAATATGTTCGTGGTTTCGGATATCGAGGGAGAGTTCGAGGGGTTCCGCAAACTGCTCATCGCAAACAAAATCATCAACGAGAAATACGAGTGGACCTACGGCAAGGGACATCTGGTGATCTGCGGCGATCTGTTCGATCGCGGCCTTTCAGTTCCCGAGAGCATCTGGCTGATCTATAAGCTTGAAGGCCTGGCAAAGACGGCAGGTGGCTATGTGCATACCATATTAGGCAATCATGATATCATGAATCTGTCCGGAGACCTGCGGTATGTGCAGCCAAAATATATGGAGTCCGCAAAGATCATGGGTGTTGATTACATGTCGCTGTATGGAGCAGATGCCGAGATCGGCAGATGGCTGCGGACCAAGAACACAATAGAAAAAATCGGAGATAACCTCTGCATGCATGCCGGGGTATCCCCTGTCATCAATTCACTTGGGCTTTCCATAGCCGATATCAACAAACTGTGCAGGCCATATTACGATAAGGTCAAGGTACTTAAAGGTGTTGGCGATCCCAGGATAGATCCTTTTTTTAAGGGGGAAAGCTCGCTGTTCTGGTACCGCGGTTATTTTTTTGATCCAAAGGCCACAGAAGATGAGGTTTCTCAGACGCTCAAAGTTTTTGGCGTAAGGCGCATCATCGTAGGACATACGATAGTTCCCGGCAACATTGGGTTCTATTATGGCGGAAAGGTATTGGGAATAGATGTCAATAGACATGGCGGCGACCATCAGGCCGCGTTGTTGGAGGCTGGCAAATGGTCCAAGGTAAATGAAAAGGCAGAAAAGACAGCCCTATAAGATAAGTTAGTTTTAGTTAATAGTTGTCGAGAGTCCCGGGGGGCGGGGCGATCCTGTCCCCATAGGGCATTGCCCAATCAAATGCATTAAATAATGAAGAGTAACAAATAAATGATAGGTATCCAGCTAGACGTTCTTGTTGGTTTAGTTATAGCTGGTTAGTTAATTATGATAGTGCGACATGTGCCGGATGGCCTGTCGCGCTTTTTAGAGATTTATAGACCATGAAATTTTCAAACAACATATCAGAGCAGACGGCGGTAATATTTGAGCCAGTGAAATTAAATCTGGACTACAGGTTTGAGCTGCCAGAGTTTACCAAGGAAATATTTATTCCGGTTGACAGGGATGTCAATTTAAATGCATTCCTGCATGAAAAGCCAGGAAATCGGTTTTTGATGATCTATTTCCAAGGGAACGCCAAAAACCTGCAAAATTTTTTAGATAACCACTCGATGGTCTTCGACTGGGGGTATAATATTTTGGTTTCCGATTATCGGTCCTTTGGAAAATCAGGTGGGAATTTAGATGGCCAAGAACAGTTGTATAACGATGCCGAAAAAATCTACGAATATGCAATTAGTCTTGGTTATAGTCCAGATCAAATAATTCTTTACGGTTATTCCATGGGTGGTGCAATGGCTGCTTATTTAGCCGCGAACAGGCCCGCTGTAGCCGTGGTAATGGAAAGTACTTATTCATCTGTTGACGAAATGGAATTTTCAGCAGGTCGTTGTCCAGCATATGAACTTAATAATGCTGCGATGGCAAAGCGAATTTCCATGCCCGCGTTGGTTATCCATGGTCGGGAAGATCTTATTATCCTAAAAGCTCATGCGGAAAGGATATGGGAAAACTTAGGGTCACCCATCAAAGAGAAGTTTATCCTCGCGGGAGGTGGACATGGAGATCTGCGGCTCAGACCAGAGTATAAAGGGCTAATAAATAATTTCATCAACCGATTATTGAAATGATGAAAAAGTAATATCCGATTAAATCAATCTACCTATGAAAACATTAACACTCAATGCAATGAAAAAAACATTTGCCGCGCTGGTAATCGGTGCAATGGTCGCCCTGAATGCCGGGTGCAGCGGTAGCAAAGATTATAAAACCGTTACCATCAATGGCGCCGGCGGAACAGTTGCCAAATTCTGCGAAAATGGCGCGAGGCTGATGGAATTGAAAGTACCCGATAGAAATGGAAAGCTCGTTGATGTCGTGGTGGGGTTCCAGGATCCTGCAGATTATGACTTGTCAACGGAGCCTTATTATGGTGCCACAATCGGTAGGTACGGCAACCGCATTGCAAAGGGAAAATTTACCCTTGATGGTAAGTCCTATCAGCTGACCATCAACAATGGCGTTAATACCTTGCATGGCGGTAAAACCGGATTTCAGTACCAAAATTGGAGATTGGAAAAGGAAAGCGATTCGGTGCTGGTCTGCAAGCTCAGTGCCCCAAATGGAGAGAACGGTTTTCCGGGCAAGCTGTCGGTCAAGGTTACCTATACCCTCACCCGAAATAACGAGCTTGCCATCGAGTACCGGGCGCAAACGGATAAGCCTACGGTAGTGAACCTCACCAATCATGCGTTTTTCAATCTGAACGGTTCGGGCAGTATTCTGGACCATGTGCTGATGGTGAATGCAAATGCGTTCCTGCCTGTGGATAGCACGCTGATTCCTACCGGAGAGATCCGCGACGTCGAGGAAACGGTGTTCGATTTCAGGGGAGCCACTACCATTGGGAGCAGGATTGGGAACGAGGACCAGCAGCTTAAGTTTGGTAAGGGTTATGACCATAACTATGTGCTGAATAAAAGCAGGATCATTCCTAGCGCCATGGTAAAGGGCGATAAATCAGGCATTGTGATGAAGGTCTTTACCGATCAGCCTGGACTGCAGTTCTATTCGGGGAACTTTATGAAGGGGGAAAATAAGCTTCGTAGCGGAGCGGACGCGTTCCGTACGGCATTCTGCCTGGAGACCCAGCATTTCCCGGACAGCCCAAACCAGGCCAGCTTTCCGAGTACGGTGCTGAGGCCGGGCGATGTTTACCACAGCAGGACCGTGTATGCATTTTCCAGCGATAAGTAACAAGTCAGTCCCGTTATAGTGAAGGCAGGTATTCCGTGATGGAAGCCTGTCTTTTTTGTTTAACCAAATACCTAAAAAATATGAACAAAAACAAGCTCAGGCTGCCAAGGGTGGCCTTCCAGAATCTGCTCGCTTTTCTGAATGGTTTCAAGAGGATCGATGAGGTCACATTCCGCAACGATCTGGATTCGGAGATGGAGTTTTCCGAATACCATAAGCCTACAGAGATACAGCATTTACATAAGGTGGCTAACAAAGCGTTCTTCGTCGTGCGCGGAATGGCCTATGCATATTACCTCGATGCAGATGGCAATCAGGTGCCGTTCAGGCTGTTTCCAAAGGGCGAGATCGCACTGCTTCCCAATAGCTTTTTCAATAAGCGAAGGGCAAAGACCGGGCTTGTCGCCTGCGGCGGTACACAGTTGCTGTCCATCGATAGCATTTCGCTAAGGAAGGTATTTGCGAAACATCCCGGAGCCATGCTGCTTGCTGCCAACATCCTGGCCAGCATCATGGATAAGGATAGGATCCGAAATATGCTGCTGGATATGAAGGGGATCGAAAAGGTCAGCGAGTTCTTTCTGCAGTTTCCCTTTCTTGGAGAAGAGAACGAGATCCAGTTTCTCGATAAGCAGATAGCCGCCTATCTGCACATGAGCCCGGTGAGTTTCTCCAGGCTCAAGGCGGAGATCTACCTGGAGCCGGTGGAATGCTGAAAGGCAGTTAACATTTGTTAATTGTCCTCCGAAATTTCAGATCGACGTGCAAAATTTTCATACGTGAAGCCACGCTTCAACCAGATTTAAACACCGTTTTTACCGCCTATTTAGACTTTTTTAAAATAACCTGCTAATTCAAAATGACCTTGGAGTTGGTGCGATACTTTTACTCCCAATAAGAATAAACATTATGAACATAAATTTTGAAAAAGCGAGTTTTAAGGACTTTGAGAACATCGAGGGAATGGACGCCTACCAGCGGGCAGGTTACTTTTCGGAATACCTGGAGTATCTACGCAGCCGTGGCCATCTCAATTACCGTATGGAGAGCCAGAGCGGCTGCGGCCCGGAGGTTGAAATGGATATTGCGGGCTACGGCGGCAAGAAAAGCTACGTAAGTCTGGTATCGAATGATTACCTGGGATTTACCCAGCACGAGGCGGTGAAGAAAGCTGCCATTGAGGGGATCCGCCGCTTTGGTACAGGTGCCGGCGCATCCCCTGCTATCGGTGGACATTTCTCCTTCCATGAAAAATTGGAACAGAAGATCTCAGGATTCTTTGGACGTGAGGCGGCCATTACCTATACCACGGGCTACACGGCAAATAGTGCAAGCCTGCTCTGTCTGCTTAGAAAGGAGGATATGGCAATTTTGGATATGGCCGTACATGCCAGCGTCTACGAGGGCTGCATGAATACCAATGTCAAGATGTTCCTGCACAATAACATGGATGCGCTGGAAAGGGCGCTCCGGGAAAGCCAGGCTACCCATCGCACCCGTATAGTGGTAGTGGATGGCGTTTACTCCCAGGACGGCGACCTTGCCCCGCTTACCAAAATACTGGAGCTCACCCGGCACTTTGGAGCCTATCTTATGGTAGACGATGCCCATGGCGTTGGGGTGATCGGGAGAACCGGGCGAGGACTTATCCAGGAGCATAACCTGCTGAAAGAGGTGGATATCATTACCGGAACGTTCAGCAAGACCTTCGGGCACGTGGGCGGATATGTGGTGGCGAGCCCGGATCTGATCCAGTTCCTGAAGTACCAGTCGCGTCAGCACCTGTTTTCGGTAACCGCCTCCCCGGCCTCGATGTCTATACTTAAGGCAATAGATCTTATAGACGAGGAGCCGGAATGGCAGGATATGCTCTGGGAGAATATCATCTATTTCAAAAATGGCCTTAAGGAACTTGGCCTGGATATCGGGACAACGGCATCGGGCATCGTTCCGGTGAAGATCCGTGATATCCCTAAAACATTGGAAGTGGGAAGGCTGCTGCTCAAGGCCGGGGTGTATGCCAATCCCATTATGTATCCGGCCGTTTCCAAAAAGGATTCCAGGATCCGCATGAGCCTAATGGCCACGCACACCAGGCCACATTTGGATAGGGTCCTGAACGCCTTTGCGGATATATCGGCTAAGCTTAAGATAGGAAGCAGGTACGAATAAGATTACAACGAAGACCACCTTAAATGAAAACCAGAAAGAACAAATTTAGAAAGAGGAATTCCGAGGAGACCAGGGCCGCGATACTGCAGGCGGTCGGGGATATTTTGCGGAAAGATGGACACCATGGGCTTTCTGTCACCAAAGTGGCGGCAAAGGCTGATGTCGATCCGAAGAATATCTACGCCTATTTCGGCGATTATAACAACCTGCTCAAAGATTATATCCATAGCACCGATTCCTGGTTTCCGATATTGGGCGAATACGGGGATGGGGAGCTGCCGGAGCTTTCACAGCTGCGCGATATCATCATTGGTATCTTCCAGAACCAGTTTGATACTTTTGGAAGTAATATTGAAATGCAGAAATTCATTTTCTGGCAGATCTCATCGGTAAATGCCACAATGAGGGAAGTTTCCGAACAGCGCGAAAGCCGGGCGGCGCTGCTATTGGAACTGGCCGATAAGCATGCCAAGGGAGGTGATATTTCGCTCCGCGCCTGTTTTGCAATCATACTTGGCGGCATCTATTACAACGTGTGGCATGCCGAGAACAATAAGAGCAGTGTCTGCGGCATTGATATCAATATACCAGAGGAACGCGAAATTTTCCGCGATACCATTAAGAAACTCCTGCGGCTGATCTGGGAAGCAGCAGGATAGTTAGCCATTAATCTCCCAGTGTTGGTTTTTTATTTACGGGCCGGTTTGCTTTATGCAGATCGGTCTTTTCTTTTGTTCGAAGATATGAAGAAATCTCCCCGGCAGTAATTACCGGGGAACTTAGAGTTTTAATTTCATTTAACGGCAAGCAGATCTATTTTTTCGATCACTGGCGGCACGGCCAGTAATTCATCTGCATGAGCTGTTAAGGCCTTGGGGATATCACCGTTTAGGTGAGCGTCCCGTCCAGCTTCGTCGGCAAATGTATCGAATATGCCAAAGGTAGACGGACCAATTTGTAGCGCATACCAACGAATGGTACCGGGTTCTGCTACCGCCAGGGGCAAAGCGTTTTTCAGAAAGTCAGCCAATTGCTGTTCTTTACCAGGTTTGGCCTCGAGGCGGGCCAGTAATGCTAATTTTTCCATTTGATTATTTGTTAGCAGTTGTTGACGGCAATTTTACCGCTACCGTAAATGCCACACTAATGGTGCCACGATATACAACCAGTTTAAATCAGTATTCATTAGCCATAAACTAACCATTTCCAAATTGTCAATCATTTAGAATCCAAATTTTTGGACGAAAGGCATTCTGGGTTGTACGAAATGACTTGGCCATCATACGTAGGTAATTTCTTTTTAGTAATTTTAGGTATGAGGGAAATGGAAAAGCCGTTTGAGCTCGAGTTCGAAGGCAAAGTGCTGCAGGTATCAGAGCACGAGCTGGCTGGCAAAAGGGTCTTTCATGTTAGCTATGGGCCTGGAGCAAAGCCATTGGTGATTGCTGTGGCCATAGGTGCAAATGGTAAAAAGTTTTGGACCTCTATCCCGCAAGGGCGGCAGAAGGAAGCTACGGATATTGGAAAATTGATTGCGGATCATATCCGCGCTAAACGGAAATAGATTATGTGTTATTACAATGGTCAAAAGGTAACAAGGGCTGAGTTTATCCAGCTTAAGCAATTAGAAAAAGCGGTCCGAGATTATGATTTTTTGGATGTGGATGTGCACAATGGGTTCAATTACCCACCATGCGCGATTGCGATAGCCACCGATGACAGGCGCGATTTTGAGCTTGTGCAGGCACAGTGGGGCTATGTGCCCGGAAAGATGAGCGCCGATGAGGCCATCGCTTTCCGAAGGAAACTTACGACATTAAATTTTAAGGCGGAGAACCTATGGGTGAGCGAGAGCGGCAAGCGGTCGATGTGGAAGGATGCGGCCAGGTCGCGCAGATGCCTGGTACTTTCTACGGGCATAGTGGAATCTAGGCATGTCCCTAAAATTGGAAAGAAAGGACAAGAACTCAAAGAGACGATCAAGTACCCTTATCAGGTTACCCTTAAAGACCATGAATATTTTTGGCTTCCGGGAATTTATAGCGATTGGGTAAATACCGATACTGGCGAGGTCACCAAAACCTTTGCCATCGGGATCACCAAGGCCAATGAGCTGATGAAGCAGGTGCATAACTCCAAGTTGCGCATGCCATGCATACTTACCGATGAGCTGGCATGGGAGTGGCTGATGGGCGATCTGAGCGATGACCGTATTACCGAAATCGCGATGACGCAGATCCCCTCTCGCCTGCTGGAAAGATGTACCATCGGTCCAGAATACCGCCTTGAGGGAGCGATCAATAAAAAAGAATATCCCGAGCTCCCTGAGATCAAGCAGGAATTTATCGACCAGGAGGTGCTCGAGTTTGACCATTGGAGTTAGTTTTTCTTTAGTAATTCAATCTAAAGGGATCCAGGAATGGTTGCCGTCGAGCTTACCAGGTCGCAAACCAAGGATGTAAAACCATACCTATAAAACAAGCTGGTTAACCCGGCATGGCTGGATAGCAATAAATTTTTTTTGAACAAGGAAAAGGGTTGGATGTATATCCGCCCTTTTTTTATGCGCTAATTTCTCCATCATAATTTTTGGGGATACCGCTGTTTCCTAATATAGAAATCGCTTTTTTTATCTATACGGTAAAGTGGGGATACCACCCTTTCTAAAGGTATGATCATTTTCTTTTCTGGGCTCTGTTAGGTTCGCGCTGCGCTTGATTGCGCGAGCCGATTTGCCTGTCCTTTCGGCATCGCCCGCCTGCTGTTAAGTTTGCCCAGGCTATGATGAAATCTGGAAATTTTATCATAGCAATATATGGCTATTTAAGCCTGTCCTTTTCTGGGCAGTCCCCTCTGGCTATGTTGGGCAATGTTTTTCTGCAATAATTGATGATAAAAATGGAAGGTTTTATCTATTGATATATAGGACGGAATTTACCAAACGCGTTTGAAAATGACCTGTCGTTTACCGTTTGAAAACGTGTTCGGACCTTAGTGGAAACTTTTGAATAAAGTTCGGTAACATACTATAGGCACAAGCGGATACTAGGGAAAAAATAATTGCAGAATAAAAGGTAAAAAAAGTTTTTACATACTATTTAAATAAAAGGGAATACTAATAAAAATGTCTAAGTTTTCAACCATAAGGATAAAGGAGCTGCTGGAGAAATCCGATGCAGCCAAGCTTCCAGACCATAAGGGCGCTGCCCTTGAGGAGCTGGGGCGCTATCTTTTTGGCAAAATGAAAGGCTTGGAACTCTATGCTCAAAATAAATTCAACAAGAGCGGTTCTAGGGAACTTGACATCATCTACAAAAACGACAGGCGTATTTCCGAGCTTCATTTTCTCGACGGCTTTATTCCAATCGAATGCAAGAACACGGCTAAGAAAACCACAAGCGAGCAGGTCAACTGGTTTGCCAATAAGGTTAGTGATACTACAGCTAGGTATGGAATACTGTTGTCACTTTCGGGAGTAACGGGCAAAGATGAAACTGAGGCGGCCAAATCTGAAATCACGCGGGCGGTAGGTAAATTAGGTGTGGGACTACTGGTCCTAACTCGAGCTGAAATTTTGCAGCTGAGTTCGACATGTGATCTGGCGGATCTGTTGGAGCGAAAATTTCATGCGCTTTGTCTTGAAGAAAAAATAGAGTTCGAATTTGAGTGATCGCCTCCTCTTTAAGATTTGCGCTAAGAATGATCTTGCCACTGATCGACAGATCGTCAGCAGAGCGGTATGCTGTTAATGATTGCTAGCGGACTTTTGACGGATTGAATAAAAGATCATAGTCCCAATCGTCAAAAATGTCTATGCCTGTCGGGCTAACCGCGTCCGTTAATTTCGCATTGGCCTTTCCGGTTCCAAGGTTGAAGTCTACGGTAACATAAAAATTTATTGCTTTCTCAGCCTCCATTACGTAGGGGGAATATTCGACCCCGATATATCCAAATTCGTTTTTGCTTAAATGAGGCGTGTGAATCTCATCCTTCAATATCAAAGTAACGGTGTATTGGACGATAGCTGTGCATTGTAGTTGCGCGCCAAATCCACCGGTCGAGACAATGTTATAGCGATCAAACTTAAAATCAGATACTTCAAATGATTCAAGATGATCGATTGCGATCCCCCTGATTTCAGTCTTTGCGCTCGCGACATCCTCTAGGTAGTTAGAAAAACGAATTTTTGCATCATGCTCCAATTTTGATTTTGAGGAAGCATAGGTGTCCTCGATCAGCTTCAGTATGCCAGATCTGTTTTCATTGGCCCTGTTGATGAGGTCAAGCTTTTCTGCGATATCGTTAATAGGTTTAACGTAGTTGGAGAGAGCATTGTCAAAATCCGTATCGAATGTTACGAAAAAGCATTCTTTCTTGCCAATCTTAAAATATTGGTCGAGCGCGTAAAAACTGAAAGCGTCCGGAAATTCGTTTTTCTTTTTTGCAGATGCAAAGGGGGGATTGCTTTCGAAATAATCGTTCATCACTTTTTCGATTGTCAGACCTTTGGTAGGCAGGATTTTTACCTCCGCATAACTGATCCATTCGTCAAAATCTTTCTTGAACTGATCTATAAGTTTGGCCCTATCCAGTTCTGGCAGGGTAAAATATGCTTCATAATCCTTAAAATTCTTTAATACCCTAATTTGGGCAATCGTTTTTTTGACCGTGATAATCTTGTTCTCTTCCTCCAAAAGGCGTTTGGCGAACCTGGATAAAACTTCCCTATAGACAATATCGGTGATGTAAATCTTTACCTGTTTCTCTTTCCCCAGATCTCCGAGGTTTTTCAGCAGTTTTCCCCCAAGGAAATTCTGGGATTCGACAAACGAAGTATCGAGGGCAAATAGCCTGATTGGTTCCGTAGACTTCATACTTGTTTGAATAATGGTAATTCTATCTTCAAATCTAACAAATTATCACGTTAAACAATCTCCGATGCTATTGACTGAGCAGAGCTGCAAGGTCACAACGTTATGCTCTGAGCCGCCTAGAGTTCTCCACCAAAAACACAATCTTTTCAACATTTTATAATTTACTAACAATTTTAGCTTTATGTTTGTTGTTAAATTTGTAATTACTAAAAATAATAGTATAAAATTTACCGAGTTGTCATGGATGCTAAAAAGGAATTGTTTCAAAAATTGCAGCAGGATATCCTGTTGTGGCAGGGCTTTAAGCCCATAGCCGCGGGCAAGGCTGAACGTATCGGTCTTGGAGAAATCGAAGACGCCTTCCCTGGTGCCGTATTCCCGAAAAAGGCAATCCATGAGTTTATTACTATAGCCCCTGAGCAATCGGCGGCAAGCGATGGGTTTATCGCAGGGCTTCTCGCCGTGCTGATGGAAAATGGTGCGGCCTGCGTATGGGCAAGCACATCGCGACATCTGTTCCCCGCTTCGCTCAGCCATTTTAACGTTGAGCCAGATCGGATCATCTTTATGGATGTGCAAACAGAAAAAGAAGTGCTATGGATCACAGAAGAAGCGCTCAAATGCGAAGGGCTTGCGGCGGTCGTGGCCGAGGTCGGTTCGCTGAGCCTCATCGAGTCCAGGAGATTACAGCTGGCAGTTGAGGCCAGTGGTGTTACCGGATTTATCCTTCGGAAAGACGAGAACAAAACAGCTAGCACAGTGGCCACCGCAAGGTGGAGGATCAGCCCATTGCCTTCGGTCGCAGAAGACGGTATGCCCGGCCTCGGTTTC
Organism: Pedobacter sp. KBS0701; assembly: GCF_005938645.2. Taxonomy (NCBI): domain Bacteria; kingdom Pseudomonadati; phylum Bacteroidota; class Sphingobacteriia; order Sphingobacteriales; family Sphingobacteriaceae; genus Pedobacter; species Pedobacter sp. KBS0701. Next base: position 5,292,089 of record NZ_CP042171.1, on the reverse strand, counting down.
CCGCGATGGCAGGTTGAGCTGCTGAAGGTGCGTAATGGTAATCCTGGAAATTTTGTGCTGGAATGGGCGGGCGAGAAATTCGAGGAAATCAAAAAGACAAAGAAACAGCCGATATGGGTCAGTGCTGAAGGGAGGCAGATTGGGTAATCATTATGCAAAGGCGTTTTGTTTCCATATGGTTCCGCCAGCTTCTGGCTGACTGGCAGCTTATCCGCAGGCCCGAGCTTGCCGGGGTGCCCTTTGTTTTTGCCGCGCCCGACCATGGCCGCATGATGATCACAGCGGTGAGCCCGGTTGCCATGGAATCCGGCGTTGAGGTTGGAATGAGGGCAGCTGATGCAAAGGCCATCTGTCCGGGCCTAGAAGTATTGGACGATAAACCGGGACGTCCCAGAAAATTGTTAAAAGGGCTCGGAGAGTGGTGCGTACGCTATTCCCCTGTTGTAGCAATAGACGAGTTTGGGATGGATGGGCTGCTGCTTGATTCCTCGGGATGCAGCCACCTTTGGGGCGGAGAAAGAGGCTATTTGAAGGAAATTGTATCAAGGCTAAAAAGCAAGGGCTACACAGTGAGGCTCGCTATTGCCGATACCCCCGGCGCGGCCTGGGCGGTATCGCATTATGGAAAAGTAACTCCGCTCATCCCGGAAGGAGGACAGGTCGATGCGCTGATGAACCTGGTGCCGGAAGCGCTACGCCTGGAGCAGACGGTACTTGCAAAGCTTCGGAAACTGGGGTTCTATCAGATCAAAAGTTTCATAGGCATGCCAAGGTCGGTACTGCGCAGAAGGTTTGGCGAGGATTTTCTGCTGCGTCTGGCGCAGGCAATCGGTACAGAGGCAGAAGTGCTTGTTCCCCTGCAGGTACCAGTTCCCTTTAGCGAAAGGCTCTTTAGCCTGGAGCCTATCAGGACTCGCAACGGAATAGAGATCGCCATCAATAAACTATTGGAAAACCTGTGCAAGAGGATGCAGGCCGAGGGAAAGGGATTGCGTTTCGGAGTGCTTACCTGCTACCGGATCGACGGCAAAGTGGTACAGGTGGATATCGGGACAAGTGGCGCATCGCATAGCGTAGGCCATCTGTTCAAGCTTTTTCAGCTGAAGATCGATCAGATCAGGCCGGCCCTGGGCATAGAGCTTTTTGTGCTCGATGCCCCGAAAGTGGATGATGTGGAAGTTCCCCAGGAAGAAATGTGGACATCAAAGCCGGGGCTTGATGATCAGAGCGTCATCAAGCTGCTTGACCGGGTGGCCGGAAAGGTTGGCTTTCAGGTGATCCACCGCTATCTGCCCGCAACCAAATACTGGCCGGAAAGATCGGTGCTAAGGGCGGTCTCGGTTACAGAAAAGCCTGTTGCCAGTTGGCGGGTAGATAAGCCACGTCCAACCGAACTTTTGAAAACACCCGTTCCGATAGAAGTGATGGCCATTATCCCCGATCATCCCCCTAAGTTTTTTATCTATAAGGGTGTTCGCCACATCGTGGCAAAGGCCGATGGCCCTGAGCGCATCGAGCGGGAGTGGTGGCTCGATCAGGGCGAGCATAGGGATTATTACCAGGTGGAGGATGAACAGGGCGGCCGGTATTGGCTGTTCCGTTCGGGCCATTATGGAGAGGAAAAGAAATACAAATGGTTCATCCACGGATTTTTTGCATAAAGGAGATGGTTTATGGCATATAGCGAATTACAGATTACTTCAAATTTCAGCTTCCTGCGCGGGGCATCGCACGCCCATGAGCTGGTCGAGCAGGCGGAAATCTTTGGGTATAAAAAAATAGCGGTTACGGATAGGAATACCCTTGCGGGAATTGTCCGTGCCTATGCCGCGTGCAGGGAAAAAAACGTGAAGCTTATCCCCGCCTGCAGGCTGGATCTGCTGGATGGACCGAGCCTGCTTGCCTATCCTACGGACAAGGAAGCCTACGGCAGATTATCGGCGCTGCTCACCCTGGGAAATATGAGAGCTGAAAAAGGCTCGTGCCATATCTCCAGGGAAGATGTATATGCCCATAGCAAAGGGATCATATTTACCGTGGTCACCCCTGGGGTGCTCGATAGAAGATTTCAATATGACCCGGCATTTGTCCTGGCGGTCGCAGAATATAGGGAGGCCCTGGGCAGCCAGTTGTATATTGCCGCAACAAGGTCGTATATGGGAAACGATGATAAGCTTATCTTCCGGACCGCTCAGCTATCGGAAACCTACGGGATCCCCGTGGTGGCAACGGGCGACATCCATTACCATAACCCTTCGCGCCGGGAATTGCAGGATGTGCTTACCTGCGTCAGGGAAAAATGCACCATACAGGAAGCGGGCTTTCGCCTTCACCAGAACGCCGAGCGCTACATGAAAGAAGTGTCGGAGATGGAAAGGCTATTTAGAAAATACCCGAGCGCAATCCGAAACACGATGGTGATAGCCGAGGCCTGCGAGTTTTCTCTGGATGAGCTGAAATACGTTTACCCCGAGGAGATCAATCAAAGCGGGCGCTCACCGATGGAGGAGCTGGAATACCTTACCTGGAAAGGGGCACATGAATTCTATGGGGAAACTGTCCCTGATAAAGTCGTGAACATGATCAATCACGAGATGGAGTTTGTGAAGAAAATGGACTATGCCAATTATTTTCTTTTTGTCGAGGATATCGTCAGGGAGGCCAGGTCTCGCGGGATCCTGTGCCAGGGACGTGGTTCTGCCGCCAATTCGGCGATATGTTTTGTTCTGGGTATAACCTCCGTCAATCCTATGAAATTTGACCTGCTGTTCGAGCGCTTCATTTCGCCGGCCAGAAATGAGCCCCCTGATATCGATGTGGATTTTGAGCACGAGCGAAGGGAAGAGATCATCCAGTATATCTATGATAAATACGGGCGTGATCGGGCGGCCATCGTAGCAACGGTTACCCAGCAGCACCAGAAGGGTGCGATCCGGGATGTGGGAAAAGCGATGGGGCTATCGGTGGATACGATCAACAGGCTGTCCAGTTCTATCTGGGAATTTACCGATGAATGGTTCGAGGGTAAACGGGTTACGGAACAAGGTCTTAATCCGAACGACCCGCACCTTAAAAAAACGCTCGAACTTACCGCCCAGATGATGGGCTTTCCTAGACAGCTCGGCCAGCATACGGGCGGCTTTGTGGTAACGCAGGGTAAGCTTACCGACCTGTGCCCAATTTTAAATGCCCGGATGGAGGATCGTACAAATATCGAGTGGAATAAAGACGACATCGATGCGCTCGGATTTTTAAAGGTGGATGTGCTTGCACTGGGCATGCTTACCTGCATCAGAAAGGCTTTCGACCTTTGCCGGGATCATTATGGAAAGCAGTTTACCCTGGCCAATATCCCACAGGATGACCCGGCGGTATATGACATGATCTGTCTGGCCGATACGCTAGGGGTTTTCCAGATCGAGAGCCGGGCGCAGATGTCCATGCTGCCAAGGCTTAAGCCCAGGGAATTCTATGACCTGGTGATCGAGGTGGCTATTGTACGGCCCGGTCCGATACAAGGAGATATGGTTCATCCATACCTGCGCAGGCGGAATGGCGAAGAGCCGGTGGTCTACCCTTCCCCGGAGCTTGAAGCAATCCTGGGACGTACCCTGGGCGTACCGCTATTTCAGGAACAAGCAATGAAAATTGCAATTGTCGCAGCGGGATTTACCCCTGCCGAGGCCGATGGCTTGCGCAGAAGTATGGCTACATTCAAGTTTAAGGGGCTGGTAAACCAATATGAGCAAAAGCTCATAGATGGGATGCTGGCCAAGGGCTACACCCTGGAATTTGCGCAGCGGATATTCAAGCAGTTGGAGGGATTTGGAAGCTACGGCTTCCCCGAATCGCACGCGGCAAGTTTTGCGCTTTTGGTATACGTGTCCTGCTGGCTTAAACATTATTACCCCGATGTATTTGCGGCAGCGTTGCTGAACAGTATGCCAATGGGATTTTACCAGCCCGCGCAGATCGTTATCGATGCGCAGAAACATACCGTCCAGGTTCGCGAGGTGGATGTGAACCATTCTCTTTGGGACAATAGGCTGGAAGAAAAATCGGGCAGATACTTTACCCTGAGATTGGGATTTAGGCAGATCAGCGGTATCCGTGCCGATGATATCGATACACTGGTTAATGGACGTGGAGAAGGGTATCAAAGCATTACCGCGCTTCGAGATGCGGGAGTTTCGATTGCTGCGCTGGAAAGGCTCGCCGATGCAGATGCTTTTCGTTCGATGGGATTGGACAGGCGAAAAGCGCTGTGGGAAGTTTCGGCCCTGCAGGATATGCCGGTGGAATTGTTCAAGGGACAGGCATCGGAGAGCGTGCTGGAAACACAGGTTGAGCTTCCGCTTATGGGAAAAGGTGAACATGTAGTCCAGGATTACGCTACGGTGGGACTATCTCTAAGGGCACATCCAGTGAGCTTTGTGCGCTCGCAACTGGATATGTTAAATATCCGTAGTTGCCATCATATCAACAATGATTCTACAGACGGGCAGTTGGTCAAAGTGGCTGGCCTTGTGCTGGTACGTCAGCGTCCAGGCACTGCTGGTGGGGTGTGCTTTATAACTATTGAGGATGAGACGGGATATTCAAATCTGGTGGTATTCGAAAAACTGTTTGAAACCTACCGCAAGGAAATCCTGCACGCAAGGCTGCTAATGGTAGAGGGCAGGTTGCAGCGTGAGGGAAAAGTAGTTCATGTGATCGTGAGCAAATGTTTTGATTTTACAAAGATGCTGGGCAAGCTGTTGCAGCGGGAGGTTGATGATCTGCCGGTATTGACTCTGGCACGCGGGGATGAGAAAACAGCCCCATATCTGTCGCAGAACAAACGTGCACAGGTACGCGAGGAAGTGCCGAAGGAAGCATTCCATAGTGGGAGAAACTTTAAATAGGTAAACTGGTATTTTCTGTAATAGTTGGCATTAATCACTAAAAAACGATTGCCTTCAGGAGAGAGGCGGGGGATCTATCACTTGATATATAAGTTTTCAAGATTTTTTTTACTGATTACCTGTGCACAAACTCCATGTTTTATAACTTTTAAATTTGTTATTCCATCTATAGACTGTAGATAACTCAAAATTCGTTTCTGATTTACTTTAGGAGCTCTAACGCGATATATACAATCAGAAATTGCTATGATCCCGCTCTCCACAATTAAAACCTGCGTGTGGCATGTTTTACCTACTCTACCAATCAATATATCACCTTTTTGAGCCAAAATAGGTTGCTTTGTAAGCGCATCATATCGATTGTTTTGAGATTGAAGAATACCATCGAAGTTTTTAAAATCAGTGGTATGAAAATAAGGTAAGCCTGTTTTCTTTAAATCCAAATTGGTAATGTTACCCCTTTTGATATCCTTAACAAGGGACAAAAGAGTTTTGCCATTTGAGTTTACCATTTTTTTGTTGGCATGATACTCAAAGTCCATCCGATAGATTAGATCTAATTTGTTAACATAGAAGCTATCAACAATCTCGCCTTTTCTATTTGCTTTGCTAAGTAGTATTGTTTCATGGGAACTAGTCCCTTTTTTAAGGATGAGAATAAATGTCTTCGCTTCAGTTTTTTTGAAAATTTTACTCTCCAGTTCAATAATATTTTCGATGGAGTGGTTCAAAATTAAGTCTTTTCTGAAAAGTTCGAAGTGATGCCCAGATATTAATCCTGCAGGTAAAATTGTGCCTAAAACACCTCCAGTTTTCAACAAAGAAATATTTTGCGCTATAAAAAGTAAGTCTGTAGTATAGGAAATAAGTTTAACAGAATTTTTCAAACCTGAATTTTCCAAGAGTTGAGAATACTTTTCTGTTTTTTCGAGATTCAAGTAAGGTGGATTACATACAGCGATATCAACTGAGCCAACTTTTACATTAATTTTCTCCGAAAGATTAAGATCCAATGAATTTAAATTGAATAAATTCACATTTGAATGGGTGGTCGTCAGGCTCTCTACTCTATTTCTGTCCAAATCAACACCGCAGAATTTAGCGTTTTTCCAACGCATTTGAGCGGCAGTTGTCAAAGATCCGTCACCAATTCCCAAGTCAAGAACTAGTTTAGGGTCATTGAATTTGATGCTGTTTGCCAGTAATATTGAAAAAGGTTCTTTAGTAAAAAACTGCGCTAATTCATTCATTTTATCCTCAATCTATAAAGCCTGATAAATGGTACATGCTTGATTTTAGTACTTTTTCACTCCTAAAGTTTTTTTCAATCGGAAAATCGTAAATCAAATGACAATCTTTATACTTAGTCGCAAAAATTGCCATGCCAAGTGCATGAGGCCTTGTACCCAAAGGTGCTAATAAAAGTCTGAAATCTTGAGAATAAATACTATTAATTAATTTTAGTAATTCGTATATGCCAAATGGGCAGGATGCATCGCAAAGTTTGATCTTCTGTTCTGATTCTGCGTCTGAAAGAACTTTATAATTCATGTAAAGTGCAGTTAGATCCCAACCCGGCACGAATGATGGAAAGCCTAGGATAGGAATCAAGCCGCCCTTAGGTTCAACGTTTTCGTATATAGAAATTAGTCTTTGTCGTTCAAATCCAAATGGTGCGACAAGCATCTCATTATCATTTCTATTTATCTTTGAGAAACCTGGTACAGAATAATTGCACCCTACAATTCCATCGTATAACTCAAACTCTTCATCGTCAGTCAATACTTTGTTAACTTTTAAATATTTTTTTGGCTCAGTATAAGACGCAAAAAGCCGTTTGGGTTTGATTTCTGACAGAAAAATTTTCACCAATAAAAACAAAATTGGTTGCGATAGGCAGGTAATATCAATGCATACTGAAGATGTTGAAATGGATTGATTCGCCAAAAATTTTTTAAGACCAGGGATCAAAGTCAATCCATTCTGTTTGTCCAGCAATGAATTGTTCTCGTCCTTTACTTCGTATTCAAATGATTCAGCAGTTTCATTGGTGCCTAGATAGAAAATGCTACCTTTGAATTGCTTCAAAGAATTTCTAACATGGTTACACCTTTCATCCCGTGATCTATCGTCGCGAAGCCCTATGATCAGAATATCTATTTGTTGGGAAAAGTACTCAGCTGAGGTTGTGTTTAAATCAAATTTCTCTTGATAGATCATTTCCGAAAAAATTTATAACTCCCTGAATAACATCTTCCTGCTGATTGGCTAGTGTCTTGATTACCTTGTCAACATCTGAATTGGTGCCAACTAGCAAAATCTTCAGATCCTTTGGATCTATATATAGTTTCCTTTTTCTTCGGTGCGAAATTTTAAAGTAAGGGCAAAAAATATGATTTAAGTGATAATCCCGTGTTTCTATGCTATCGTTTTTTTCTTTCGTAGGCATATCGAATTGTAGCACATTGTGCATTACTGCATGCTCTAGGACATTCATTGCTTCGTTTGACAGGCTTTTTAGCTCAGAAGGCTTTGTAAAGAAATGATTGGGCTCTGGTTCGCCTAAAGTCGAGCTTGGATCTGTGTGTTTCAAATAGAATAGCCTTCCCAACGCCAAAGTCAGCCTTTTGAGATACACCCCGTCAGGAACAAACCCGTCAATTTTCGCAACCTTCGATTGAGATACATAGTGGGCGGCTTGAGTTTGCTCTTCTAGAGTTAATCTGCGGGGATTATCAAAGCTGAAATTATCACTAAATGCAAAATCAAATGCACTCTCACATATCTCCAAAAAACTTCTTATTACTCCAGAAGATAACATTGAAAACGTTTTTAATCCATGGTACTTTTTGTTGACATCCAGCTCCTTACAAAGTAAAAAATAAGTTGCGAAAAGCATGTTTCCTTTCCAATCTTTGTATTTCGTCGAGTTCTCTTTAGCGTTTTTGTAAAGCTCTTTTATCGAAACCCGAGATTTCCTATTTAGCAGAGAAATGTGCATTCTCACGATATCGGGAGTAGAGTCGATTAAAACTGAATAAACATCCTTTATCTGTTCCTGATTAAAAGCTTTTAACCTTGAATTCTCTAAGTCGATCATGTCTTTTAACAGGGCCTTAATTTTTCCAAATTTTGGCTTTGAAGCGAACTCTTCCAATTCTACTTTTTTGCCATAATAATGGAGGTAGAAATTAATGTCGAAAAAATCTTTGTTGTTGCCCAGATCCTTGGGAATGTAATCCTGAAGTCTTTTCTGACAGATTGAGAATAAAAGCTCCTCATAATCTTCTTGACGATTAAAACTACTACTTTCAGGGTAATGGTGGACAAAGTCATGAGGCTCCTGTATTATTTCACCAGAAATTGTTTCTTCACAATAGCGCCCGTTGCTTTTTACGCCAATATCATACACAAGCCAATATTTGCTTTGTTTGACGAGAGTATTTATTTGTTTTTGTTGGAGGACGTTTAATTCCTCAAACTCATCGACAAATACGTGAAAGCGACTAGAATTGAATAAAGAAATTTTTCTAAGCTCATCTAATAAAACGTTTATCAAAGTTCCAGCATGTAAACCAATTGGCTTAGCACCATCGGGATCATTAGAATAACTCTCGATTGTATCCAAAATTGCCTCGAACTGATTGTTAGTTTCCTTTAATGACACATTTGTCGATTGATTTTGAAGTTTTTGATTAACGCGCCTTAATGCATCCTGAATTTCCATCTCGGAGACTAATTCCCTATCAATACATGCACTCACGAAAGCTATTATTTCCTTGCATATAATAATGTTAAAATATGTGTTGAAAACAGACTGCCAAACCCATTCCTCAACACCTTTTCCCATTAGATTTCTACCGACGAATTTTCCATCAACTTTATAATAAAATCCAATGAGTCCCGCGCTAGAAAATATTTCGTGAATCGGTTTTTTTTGATCTTCAAGTTCTAGTATTCTTTCTTTCCAGGAATTGCAAAGAAAAAACATAGTTTTACCACAACCTCTACTTCCTTCAAAAATTAATGGCTTTTCGGAAAGTAATTCAGAGGAAGTTGTTTTCACATAGTATTTCCATGTTGCATCTCCCATTTGTTCTGCCCTGTTCCTATTAAATGGATTTTTTGATCTAAACATTGGCTGAATTTTTACGTTTAAATAATGGTTTCCAATCAGAATTCTGTTTCCAAAAAATAGGTAGAGACCAGTCCGGAGTGGTGTTATGAATAAACACTGCAAAATCTAGCTCATTATAACCTTTCCTTGGAACTTGGTATACAGCCTCAATTTGATCTAAATATTTTATAGCTTCATCCATTTCTTCTTGGTCGCCGTTCCAAATATTATTTGACACTTCAAAAACCCTATTATCGGAAGACAATTTTTCACATATCCTCACTTTTAATCCCTGTAAGTCGCCATTTAGTTGTAAGTCTAAAAGCGCATCTTCGTTTCCAATCAAAATCAAATAGAATATTTCAATTCCACGGCTTTGAGCCTCCTTCTTTATGTCTCCGATAGCGCTATTGGTATTCCAAAAATCATATATCTGTTGCCCACTGCCTAGACAATCATCTACGATAACGATATATTTATATTTGTCTAACTTAGCCAAATCAACTTTGAAGTGAAATTCTGCATTTACCGGAGACATCCCTGTTTTATGTGTCAAGTAACGTATCATTGAATTTCCGCTTTCACTCGGTGAATTACTATCTAAAAGAGGTATAAAGAGTGTTTCAGCAATACAACCATTGATAATACTTTCCATCTCGGATCTTGGATGATAAATATTACCGTCGTTGATCAGTTTTGTCTTCAGTCTATCTCCAAATATTTTGGAATAAATTCCATCTTTAAGTAATTCGATTAGATTTGCTTCACTATAGTATAAAGCATGTAAAAGAATTTTAATTGCAAAGTATCGGCCTTTTGTCTCTTTGAAATTATGGTACAGCCAGTCTGTTATCTCACCCTCGGTCACTCCGCTCCATTGACTTGTGCGGCACATAGTTCTAATTAAGGCTTTTTTATTAGAGCAATAAAGCTCCATGTCTGTATCAGAAGGTATTGCCATTTTTTAAACCGCTATTGGTGCTTTGATTGCTGGATATGGGTCATAACCTAACAATTTAAAATCTTCATATTTGAAGTCAAATATATTTTTAATATCAGGATTAATCTCCATTCTAGGATAGGGTCTCGGAGTTCTTGATAGCTGTAAATCAACCTGTTCAAGATGATTTAAATAAATGTGTGTATCTCCGAATGAATGGACAAACTCGCCATATTTCAAACCACATACTTGGGCGATCATCATAGTTAATAATGCATAAGATGCTATATTGAATGGCACGCCGAGAAACATGTCCGCACTGCGTTGGTACATTTGACAAGAGAGTTTCCCATTTGCCACATAGAACTGGAACATAAGGTGACATGGAGGAAGTGCCATCTGGTCTACTTCCGCAACATTCCATGCACTCACTATCAAACGCCTAGAGTCGGGATTTTTTTTAATCATATCCACAACCTTTTCAATTTGATCGATGTGACCTCCATCAGGTAGCGGCCAATTTCTCCATTGAGTTCCATACACAGGACCAAGATCACCATTTTCATCAGCCCACTCGTCCCAAATTGTTACTCCATTTTCCTTCAAGTATTGAATATTTGATGAACCTTTAAGAAACCATAGTAGTTCGTGAATGATAGATTTAATATGGACTTTTTTAGTTGTAATTAGAGGGAAGCCATGTTCTAAATCAAATCTCATCTGGTATCCGAAAATACTTATAGTTCCCGTCCCAGTTCTATCAGTTTTGAGCACACCATTTTCCCTAACAAATTTTAAAAGATTTTCATATTGGTTCATTCCAAAATTTTTTATTCAAATTTAATAAATTATAATATCTAATTCAGCTTGGCGCAGAATTGTTAAAAAATTGAGGAAAACTAATTTTTGCTGAGTAAATCGATGAGCATCGGAAAATTTTCTTTTTCGAACGGCAGATTCTGATAACTCTTTCCAGTCGATTGGGATATATTCTGTTAAATTTGGTAGTTTAAACCGACTTTTGAATCGGGTAGAGCAGCGTTATGAGCTAATTTATCCCGACGATATAGAAATAGGCATCATTTTCCTTTTTGACCATTAGATCCAGATGTTCGTCGAATGTGACAAGGTTCAGCACTTCATCCTTTAAAAAGGTTGTGAACACCTCCATATCGGTACCGTGCTTTACGTTCACTTCAAGTATTTCACTGGTCTTCCATTCGGTTGAAGCGATCTCAGGGTACGTGCCCATCAATAGCGACGGAAAGCCTTTTCGGGAAAAAGCTTCGGAAAGGTGAACGGCAATTTCCCACATGTAGTGCTCTAATTCAGCATCCTGGGTTGTCCACTGCATGCCCTTGTGCTCATCCTGCCACATGCTGCCCGAAAACTTCCCGTCAAGCAAAACGCTGTAACATTCTCCTGCCTCTTCAACAGTTGCCTGTATATTTCCCTTATCTGTAGGGAGGTCAAAAACGTATCTTTCCATGGTGATAATTTAATATAAATGTATTGTGAGCTTTTTTGTTTTTAGTAATAATCTTGACGTGAGGCCTAGCAATAAAGGAAACCTTATAAACTAGCTAAAGTTTTCCTGCGCGGACGAGAGTACCTTCTGCATGTCTATACCCTTTCCCAGTACGCCCGTAAAGAGATCACCAGTTTCCCTTAACCTATCGATAGCATTGAAGAGGGTAAAATCACGCATTTTTAGTCCGGGTTTTACTTCTTCCCAAAGTAACGGCATCGACACGGTAGCACCTGGTTTTGGCCTCAGGGAGTAGACACCCGCAATCGTCGCTCCTGGTCTATTCTGCAGAAAATCAAGGTACATTTTACCGCCCCTTTTGGAAATAGAACGTTCCAGTGTAGTGAATTTCGGCAGTTCCCGGTGCACCTGTCTAACAATGAGATTGGCAAATAGTTGCGACTGCTCATAGGTGTATTTTGCGCCCAAAGGAATATAAATATGGATGCCGGTTGAGCCTGAGGTTTTGGCAAAGCCAGGTACCCCTATGCTGTCTAGCACTTCCTTGGTCACCTGAGCCGCCTTGATCACCTGCTCAAAAGTATTTTTATCGGGATCCAGATCAATGACGCAATAGTCTGGATTATCCGGAGAGGCGGCCCTGCTGAACCAAGGGTTCATTTCTATACAGCCGAGGCTCGCCATCCATAATAGTGTTGCCCTGTCGCTCCCCAATAGATAGCTTTTTTCTTTGCCCTTTTCATTCTTATGTGGCATGGTGCGCGCCCAGGATGGTGCAGTTTCCTTTACGTTCTTTTGATAGAAGCTTTCTCCATGGATCCCGCCGGGGAATCTGTTGAGCGACATTGGCCTGTCCAGGAGATAGGGAATCATAAATGGAGCCACGGCATCATAATAGTTGAACATATCGCGCTTGGTGACCTTATCTTCCGGCCAGTAAAGCTTGTCCAGGTTGGTGAACTTCAGGATATGTCCATCGATTTTCTTTTCCTGGATCTGCGAACTGCTTTCCAGCAGGGGCTTTGTCGTTTTTAGGCTTTTGCCCTTGGCAGGTTTTGTCGCCTTAGCAGGCTTCTCCGATTTTTCTTCAGACAGCTTTTGTTCCAGTTTCACTTCCTGTACAAGCGTCTGGGTATCCGTCTCGAGTTCCAAGATAACTTCTTTGGGATCTTTGTCTTTCCTTAATCCCTTGAATGATGCCTGACGTACTTTCCCGTCGCTGGTCAGCTCGGCAAACTCGATCTCGCAGATGAGTTTTGGTTTTAGCCATGTTGGCTTTGCCCCAAGTCGCTGAGGCCTGAACTGTGATGGCTCGTCCACATCGGGCGTGGTTTCAAAGGGACAGGTTTTTGTGGCCAGCTTATCAAACTCTTCCATGAGTTCCTTTTGAGTAGTTTGATTGAATCCGGTGCCTACCTTACCGATATATTTCAGCTTTCCCTTATCATATACGCCTAAGGCAAGTGCGCTAAAATATTTTTCGGTCCCTTCGTTTCGCGTGTATCCGCCGATCACTACTTCCTGCCTTCTCTTCGCCTTTATCTTCAGCCATTCCCTAGATCTGCTATCGGAGGAATAAAAGCTATCTGCCCGCTTGGCGATAATACCTTCCAGCTTCATCCGCTTGGCGGCATCAAAAAAATCTATGCCTGAGGTAAGGTAGGCCTGGCTTAATTTTATGCTTTCATGTTCCTCGGGCACAATGGCTTCAAGTACCTGGCGCCTTTGACTAAGTGTTAGGGATAAAAGAGAATAGCCCTGGAGCCAAAGGATATCAAACAGGTAATAGTGCAGTTTTGCCCGCTGGTTATTCTTCCAGTTCTGAAGAGCGCCAAAGTCGGCCGAACCATCTTCCTTTAATGCTACGATCTCCCCGTCCAGAATGGCGTTGAGGTTCAGGTTGTCGAGTGATTCGGAGATGGAGGTAAACTGGGTGAATTCCAAATTGTTCCTGGAATAAATCGTTGTTCCTCCTTTTTCTAAATAGGAAATGGCACGATAGCCGTCCCACTTGATCTCATATATCCAGCCAGGCTCATCAAAAGGTTCGTCCACCAATGTCGCCTTCATCGGTTTTACCCCCCTGGGCATCGCAGTTTTTTCTGCCGAGAGAACGATATCTTGGATATCGGGAGGTAATGTATCTAAAAATCCCTTCGCATTTTTTGAAATAGTTTTCCTGGATTTAAGGTTTTTCTTTAACGGTCTATCAGAAAGTTCAATCCACACTGGCGCATGGTCACTAGCACCTTCCCAGCCTCTTACGTATTTATCGACGTCACCAGCTTTTAGTTTTTCTGCAAGATCTGCGGTCAATAAAAAGTGGTCCAGTCTTAAGCCCGCATTCCGCTCATAGGCTTTTCGCAGGTAATCCCAATAAGTATAAATAGCAGATGTTGGATACAGGGTTCTGATGGCATCCGTCCATCCCTGATCCAACAGAGATTGATAATTGGCTCTGATCTCAGGCCTGAAGAGTGCATCATTTTTGTATTTCTCAGGCTTATAGGTGTCAAGGTCAGTGGGCATCACATTATAGTCGCCTATCAGCATTACAGGTAGCCCGGTTGCCATGAGCGTTTGGGCATGGTCAATCAATCTTGAAAACCAGCGTTTCTTATATTCATATTTTGGTCCGGGATACGGATTGCCGAAGGGAAGATAAATGCAGCCGATCACGGTATCGTAAGTAAAAACCTCTAGATACCTGCTGTGGGTATATTCATCATCTTCCCCTGGCAGGTCATTCCTGAGTTCCTTGATCTCTTTTTTGGATAGAACCGCAACGCCGTTCCACGCCTTTTGCCCGTGCCATTTGGCCTGGTACCCGGCATCGTTGATTTTTTTGATAGGAAAAGATTTGTCCTCGCATTTGAGCTCCTGCAGGCATACGATGTCCGGATCGGCCTCTTTAAGCCATTTCAAAAGGGTTTCAATGCGGCCATTAACGCCGTTTATATTATAGGTGGCAATCTTCATGTTGCTAAAAAAAGCCCCTTTCGGAGCTTGCTTTTATTTTACCTTTTTTTCGATGGCTTTTCGCTGGTTACCTGCGCTCGATTTCGCATCCTTTACCTTACCTGGTTTAACATCTAGCTTATTAGCCTCATATTTGATTTCGTGGTCCTGATTGGACACCGAATTGCGTTCAACTTTTGTTCCTCTTGCCATAATGTTTTTCTTTTAGTTCGTAAATAGATAACATTGAAATTTGAAATTGGTTTAGAGTTAAAATTTGCTATAGTCTTTAGTACATTACCTGGCTGAGAAATTTAATCCTCGATGCGATAGCCGAATCACTGCACGATTTACAATTTGCAAAGTTCTAAGTCTTAAAAGGGTTAGATTTAGGTATCCACAAAACGATTGTTTATCTTTATGCCATACCAAATTTACTTCTATGACGCGGCTCACTCATCTGCATAATAATGCCATTCAAATCCATTATGGATTTTCATATTCTCTAAATTCTCCTAAACATATATTGTTGTGGCAGAAAATTTAGTTGGATATTCAAGAGCTGGAGATGCGTTCCATTATCGATGGGCCGCAAGAAGATGTTTGGCAATGGTATATCCAAATGCGGAGCTTCAATATCTTGTGGTCGAAGGGTCGTCGGATAATGATTTGCTTGGTGAGTATTCCATTGATGTCAGCGAATATTACCTTCGAGGAGATAGACAAATAACGGAGTATTATCAGTTAAAACACTCTACAGTTCAGAACGATATTCCTTTCCAGTTAAGCGATCTGCAGACGACTTTCGAGGGGTTTTCTTCGAGATTTATTGAACATTATCAAAGGGACAAGGAGAGTGTAAAAAGCATTCGGTTTACTATTCTTACGAATAGAAGCTTTGACCCGGTTTTTAAGAAAAATCTTACCGAACCGAGCCTTGGTCTTCCCGTAAAGGGGAAATTTAGGTCGACGCTTGAGAAATATACTAAGCTTTCTGGGGACGAGTTGAAGCAGTTTTGTAGCCTTATCAATGTGGAAGATAGCCACGGTGATTATGCCGTACAAAGAGAAAAGTTGCGAATTGAAATTGCTCAATTGGTTGCTGGTGCGGTCGATACGGCAGAGATATATAGTCTGATAGCATTGGTTAGTGACAAGGTCCTGCCGGACGCGGATGGAAAAATCGTCAAAGAAGAAGTGCTTATGAGGTTTGGTATGAGCTCCGAAAAAGATCTATATCCAGCCGACGCTTTATGGGAATACCCAGGGAAAGTGATAGAGAGAGAACATCATGCTGAGCTGGCGAAAAAGATTCATGATGCAAAGAATTCGGTAATTGTACATGCCGCTGGTGGTGTTGGAAAATCAGTATTTACCAGACAATTCATCGATAATTTGCCTGAAGGTTCAGTGGGCATAGCTTTTGATTGTTTTGGTGCAGGAAGGTACCGAAATAGAAGTGAGACCAGACATGGTCACAAAGTTGCCTTAATGCAGATAGCCAATGAGCTCTCAACGAAAGGCCTATGTGCCCCACTGATAATAAGGGGAAATGATACTGAGCGAGACATTATGGCCAAATTTCTAGCCAGGCTTGAACAAAGTATCAAATCTATAAAAACCGCCTACCCAATGGCTACATTAAGTATCCTTATAGATGCGGCGGATAATGCTGAGATGGCCGCCTTGGAATTTAACCAAGCCTGTTTTGCTCATGAGCTTTTAAGAGAAAAACTTCCAGATGGCTGCAAGCTTGTTATGCTTTGTAGAACTGAAAGGATTCAACTTTTGCAGCCAAAAAGCGACATCGTTCAGCTTCCCTTAGAACCTTTCTCGGAACAGGAAACATTGTCAAATCTGCGACTGTATTTTCCATATGTAAGCTTGGAAGATGCCAGTGAGTTCCATAGGTTAACCTTTGCTAATCCACGAGTACAGTCGAATGCGATTGGAAGTGCTGAAAATGGTATGAAAGCTACTCTGGAGAAGCTTGGGCCTGGAGGAAAAACTGTCGACGACCTCATTTCCCATCAGCTTGACTCAGCAGTGTCTTATGTCAAAGATTTGTTGTCACCCAACTTTCAGCCGCAGATAGAGGCAATTTGCATTGGCCTTGCAAACCTTCCTCCAAACATCCCTTTGGAAATTCTTGCCAAAGTATCTGAGGTTTCCAGAGATGTGCTTAAAAGTTTCATTGCTGATATTGGCAGAGCGCTTTGGTTATCAGATAGCTCAGTGCAATTTCGCGATGAGCCAACTGAGACCTGGTTTAGAACGAAATTTTCGACCGATAAGACAAAGTTGGAACGTTATATCGACCTTCTCGAACCGTTGGCTAGTCATTCATCCTATACCTCGGAGGTTTTGCCTCAACTTTATCTATCAGTGGGCCAGTATGAGAAGCTTATAAATATTGCGTTGTCTGATGATTTATTGCCTGAAGATAATCCAATAGACGCAAGAAATATCAGGGTATATAGGTTGCAGTTTGCCTTTAAAGCCGCGATCAAACTTTTAAACTATGGAGATGCCGTGAAGCTTGCTATGAGAGCAGGAGAAGAAGTTGCCGGCGATCAGAGGCAGCTCGGTCTTTTAAAGCAAAATATCGATCTTCTGGCGACACTTCAGAGCAAGGAAAAAACTCAGGAGATGGCCTTCCGAAGGACAATATCTGGGTTTTGGACAGGTTCGGAAAATGTTTACTCAGCTTCGCTACTATCTTCTATTGAAGACTTTAAAGGAGAAGCCCGCGGATTTCTAAGAGCTTCAAGAAACTGGTTGGAGATATATTTTGATGAGAATCGTGAGAAAAAAACTGATAGATATGAAGATCCCCCGCTGAGAGACCTTGATATCTTAGAGATCACGAGAGCCTTTCTCAATCTCGAAGGAATTGAGGGTTGCTGCGGGTTCTTGTTAAGCCTACGGCCAAAACAGGCTGTAGCTAGAACGGTAGCGGATCTTTCTAGAGTACTTATTGATAGTGGAAAATTTGAAGATATCGAGGCACTGCTTGCCGAGTTTAAGTATGATCCTTTTTACGTCGTTGCAATAACTAAAGAACTGCATAAAATCGGCCATTTTCCTAAGAAAGACGCGATTGAGCGTTGTCTTGACCTACTGTGCAACCGTAGAACAAGGATAAAGCATAAGCCGAGTCTGTACGATGATAAAATGAGAAGTGATCTGCTCTGTTTTTTGGAGGCATGTGTTCATGCGAATCTAGAGGCCAAAAAAATTCTTAGGGTTCTTCGACATTATCTGCCTTTAAAAGCCTCTAGATTGGTATACAGTAATCACCATTACGCTGAGCGAGGAGAGTTCATGCGAATGCTTTCATTAAGATTATTTGCCTTGAGCGAGGAGACGTATGATATAGAGGACTATCTGCCCGAAGAACTGCGTGGTAGTCAGAAGGAATATGAGAAGGATAGAGACAAGCAGGAGTTTACGAAAATTGTGCAAGTCCTGTTTCCCTGGTATAAAATACGCTTGAATGTGATTTGCAGACAAGGGGCATTGCCAGATTCTTTGGAGGTTTTTGCCAAGGAATCGAGTGATGCAATGAAGGGTCGTCATAGTCCTTATGATAGCTTGCCCGACGATTTATCTGACGTCCAAGTTTCGATTTTTAATTTGTTAACGGGGTCAACGACAGAAGAGGTAGTCGCTTATTACCGTTCATATATCGAAGGGAATAAGCGGTTAAATATCCGTCAATGGCTACATTCCTGCAGGTCATCGTTTAGAAACACCAATTTTGATAGCGTCAAAGGAGCATTGGAACAAGAGGCATACCGTTTAATCAATAGCTCAAAAGATGATGACGTTGATGAGATTTCGGGCCGGTATATTTTACTTGCAAGAGCCGTTTCGATTTACTCAATCGATGACGCTAGCGTTTACTTTAATGACGCAATCAATATCGTAAGTAAGTTTGGAGATGAGCTAAGCCAGAGATGGGAAGCAATTGTTGAAATAGCCAAAAAAACTTGTGGCGCATCAGAGAAAATGGATGAGCTCGCATATAGATTTGTCAGAGTGGCCGAACTTGTCGGTGAGCGGCTCCGCGAAAAACATTGGGATAGACCTGAAGCATTGCAAATCTGTGCAAGAATGAATCCCGGAATTGGAATTTCGACACTAAGTAGATGGGCAGATAGGGAAATTGGTCGTTTTGAGTGGCTACATTATCCATTGCTTGTCGAGTTAGTGAGGACAAAAATGGTCGCACCTCTCACGGCTTGGTCATTATCCCCATTTTGCCAATTGGATCAGCTAAAGTATTACCTAAAAAGTTGTTTAGTGTTGGCTGAAATACCTGAGTATGAAAAGCAGGCAATTTTCAACGACGCATTGTATAGAATGCAGAAGGATAATAGCAATAAGGGCTATTGGTCCGAGCTGAAAGTAGTCGCCTCCGCAAATGGCATAGATACAAGCGAGCTTGACAAATTGATTTCCTCGCTAGTTGTGGAAAGTGAAGAAGAAAAAGGTGGAGGCGAGGACTTGACCAGAGAATACGATCCCGCGCTGCCTTGGGATACTATATTTTCAAAAGTTGTTATAAGCTCGGCTGAACAACTGGAGGCTTGCCATGATAGGTTCAGCAAAACTGCGTTGGAACTGAAAGTTCATTGCCCAAGATATACATTTTGGAAAGCAGCGATAAATACTTTAAAAGAGTCAGATCTTCTTAAATTTATTGATGCGTTGCTCGCATCGGAGGTCGTCGACAATTATGATTTTTCCGAAACATTTAGCCGTTTTCCCATTGAAT
This sequence comes from Pedobacter sp. KBS0701, assembly GCF_005938645.2. Taxonomy (NCBI): domain Bacteria; kingdom Pseudomonadati; phylum Bacteroidota; class Sphingobacteriia; order Sphingobacteriales; family Sphingobacteriaceae; genus Pedobacter; species Pedobacter sp. KBS0701. The sequence goes on along the minus strand of NZ_CP042171.1, from coordinate 5,272,901 downwards.
GGGCAAATAAGGTCGGGTTTAAAAGTAAATACCGCTCAATAATAAATCGAGCAGGAGCAAAATATTTTAAAGAGCTGTGCAATTCCTATGCTTATGACGTGTTTTATAAATCACTTCCAAAGAATGAGGATAATCATAAATTTATAAGTGAAGGTATTTTCCATGGACTTGCCAATGGCCAAGAACTTGCGGATGCAGAAATCCTTTTTGGCTTTGTCAAACTCGCTGTACCGTTTATCGAACACAAAGTAGCACCCGATATTCTCAGTTATTCATTATCAAGATTTGAACTCCATTTTGATAAGGATTTTGGAGATGGACAATGGCGAGAAGCTCTTGAGGTTTCCAGCGATGTAAATGATAATCTTGCAGGATATATCTGGGCGGCATTAGGCTCTCCCAAGTCTCATGTGAGGTGGAAGGCAGTTCATAGCATCATAAAATTGGGAGACTTTAACTGTTCAATTGTTATTGATAGGCTTTTCGATTGGTTAAAGTTTGGTAATAGCGGGCCATTCGGGCACCAAGGATACCCATTCTACAGAATGCATGCCTTGCAATACCTACTGATTGCAGTTGCTAAAATAGCGCTTGACAATCCAAACATATTGTTGAAGCATTCGGAAATGATTTTTACTTACGCTTTAAATGGTGATCATGCTATTATCCAGCGCGCTGCCTCGGACGCAATTCTGAATATCGAAAAGGGATTACCTGGAACTTTCGTCTTAGATGAGATTGATAAAATTAGGCAAGTAGGTTGGTCGCCATTCCCTATTAAGAAGGCAAAATATAATTATAGAATAAATAGCATTTGGCACGAGAAAAATGAGGTTAAAACCGGGATCGACTTCCATTTTGGCTGGGATTTCGATAGGTATTGGTTTGAACCGTTAGGTGGCATATTTGGTGTATCTGGAGAACAAATACAGGATCTGTCAGCAAATGTTGTAGTGAATGAATGGGGTGTTAAAACCAGCGGCTATAGTGCCGATCCTCGTGTTGGGCTATGGAACAGAAGTTCTAGGGAGGACAACACGCACCATGATCATGGAAGCTATCCTAAAACTGATAATTTGGATTTTTATCAATCCTACCATTCGATGATGACAGTCGCAGCTAGATTGGTAAAGAATATGCCAACCGTGTCTCGAAATGATTGGAGCGAAGATAAATGGGAAGACTGGATAGCACAGCATTATGTGACATTTCACAATGGTAAGTTACTCGCAGAGGAGAAGGATGACCTTCCACATAACCGGCCAGTCTGGATTGATGAAAAGGTTATCGATGAAAAGTGGGCAAAACAATTAGGCTTCCCTGATATTATAAATAATGTCAAGGTAGAAAAGGACGGCGAGGGATGGCTGAATTTATTTGGTTGGTGGCATGAGCAGAAGGATTCCGGTAAGGAAACTTACTCTGTATCATCTGCGCTTGTTTCTCCGAAGACTTCTAGCGCATTATTGAACGCACTGTCCACGTGTAAGGATTGTCATGATTTTAAGCTTCCTAATTACGGCGAGGAAAGAATGGAAATTGACTACGCCCCATTTAAATTAGAGGGATGGATAGCGATTAGCGACATAGACCTTGGTATTGATCGTTTTGACCCGTATGCAGAAGACTTCCCCTATTCTATGATCGCTCCTGGAGCGAAATTACTTAAAAAGCTTGGGATGTATTTTTGTGAAGGAAAACGGAAATTTTTCTCTAAGGAGGATAAGGTCGCAGCCGTGGTTGAGAGATGGAGGAGTCAGAAAACTGAAAGAGACGAAGATCCAGACCAGGCGGGACAGAGGATCAGCTTTACTGTAGAATTTCTTAAGTCCTTGTGCAAGGCGCTTAAGAGAGAAATTGTAATTAAAGTTTATGCAGAGCGCAGAATTAGCAGAAAATATGGGCACGACGATTATAGGAAAGGCAGACTAGAATTATTTAAGATTTTTATTTTTTCAAAAGATGGAAAACTCAGAAGTACAGAAGGATATCATTAAACTTGGCAAGCTGATCGTAAATGAGCTCAAGATGGAACCGGGTGTCGATACATTGGGAAGGTGGATGGCACATTATATCTCTGAAAAAATTGTTGCAGCTGAATCTGTCTCGGGAGATAAAAAGGAGGCCATCGATAAGGAATGCTTTGATACTATTTTAAAAATATGGGCCCATAGATGGGAATTGCCTTCTAATAGGAGACCGTTCGGCGAATTTGATCAAATATTTGAAACCTTAAAAAAGCTCGACCCAGATAGGCAAACACCCTTTTATACCCCCTGGCTCCCAGATAATTTTCGAGATCGGGGATTGAAGAAAAAAACAAAGGAAAACGTATGGCTCACTACAGCACTGCAGATCGATAAGAGTGCCAGAATTTGTATAGAATTCGCCCTAAAACAGGCAGCAGAAACAACAAAAGGAAAGCAGGCAGAAAACTATTTGGAGTATTCGGCTAAACTAGCACCTGAACATGATAGAGAGATAATCAGCACTCTCCTAGATAGAAGTCAAATACTTTTTTTTGATAATTTTGATGAAGATGAGGAAGCTCCAATACCTAGGGACACCGCGGAAGATAAAAAAGCACAAGAAAAAAAGTTTATCAATGAAAAAATCAAAAGTAGGATTAAACACCTTGAGGAGCTATCAAAAAATGCGCGAAAAGTTTTGAAGGCACTTAGACAGCAACTAGAAGAATAATAAATTCCGGATAAGAATGCATTCACCCTAGGATTTGCTTTATGGAACTGTTCGGGGGGATTTGCCGCACATTATTACTGAAAAACAATTTTTTATAAAAATTAAACGCTTGATCAATGAGTATTTTAACATTAATAACGCTTGATTTCGAAGATTACAAGGTTTTGGAAATCCCTCATGTTATCCATTTAAAAGTTGGTTCTAGGCTGAAGGTAGTTATAAGACGAATCCAGCCATTCATGGATCTCAACAGATATTTTAACACTACCGTTGGGATGTACTTCGAGGGAAATTCTCCCTTCGGAGACAAATTGGTCCATGAGGTAAGTTTAGACAAAAATATCAGGAGTGAAGGAGCTGAAATCGTTCTTTTTGAAGGGACGGCTGAAAGACCAGGCGAATATAAATACGGAATAAATGTCATCGATAGAGGCAGCGTCCGCTTTGATGAGGATCCCTATATAATCGTATATTAATAGTTATTATCATACTTAATATTCTTACAATGCCGTTCTCTATTGAAATCATTACCACTCAAAAGGAGCTTATCCAAGATTTGAAATCTGCATATGAGCCGTTGAACAAAATACAGAGTGAGTTTAAATATAGCATAGCTCCAGACCGCCTTTTAGCGAAAGCAAGGCTTTACGATAAAGATCATTATCATCGAGATGATGTAATAGAGTGGATGGCTCAATATAGATCAAATGCTGGGGGTGTCAGGCCGTATATCATTTTAGTCTTGGACAAAAAGTTATCGGGAAGAAATGACCCGAATAGTAACCTGTTCGGGATTCACGATGCTAAAAATGGCTTTGCATGCTTTACAACTTATTCTTTCGACCCGTCATTGCGCCAGTTTTTGTTCGATATGGTCAGGTTCTGCAGATATTACTTAGTACGTTATACCTTAAGTTTTGTAAACCCAGAAATTAAGTCACATAATGATACAAGGAGTTGCTTGTTTGATTTTAAAAATTATAAGCCAGACATTTTAAAGTCTTTGTCAACAGGAAAAATTTGTGAAGAATGCCACAATCAGCTAATTACAAGATATAATGAAGAGATTCAGGATGCTGTTCCAAAATTGCTCAAAGTAGTTAGCAATTCGTATCCACTCGCCCTGGTAATGAAGGGAGGAGGTGTTAAGGGCCTTGCATTCGCAGGGGCTTTATTAGAATTGGGAAAACATTTCACTTTTGATGCCTTCGCTGGTACATCTGCCGGTGCGATAACAGCTACACTTTTGGGGGCTGGATATAGTCCGGACGAATTGGTAAAAATAATGCGCGACACAGATTTTACTGCATTTAAAGATTCGCATTTCCTTATGATTCCTATTAACGTTTTCTTTAAGGGAGGTATGTATCCTGGAAAAAAATTCCGCAATTGGATAAATGATCTCATCAAAGCCAAGGTGCCTGGACAAGCCCAAGAGATCCAAATGCAGCATTTACATTCGCGGACAATATTGTACGCTAATAGCAGAGGACATGGAATTCTGCGATTTGATTCTGAAGGGCAAAGAAAAGAAACTATTGCGTCTTTTGCGACGAGATGTTCGATGTCCATACCGGGCTTTTTTATTCCAGTAAAAACGGATGAATATAATGTCTATGACGGCGGGTTGGGCAATAACTTTCCCCTAAAGCTTTTTAAAGAAGACAACCCCGAAAAACTATTTATTGCTTTGTATTTGGAAAGTAATATTAATCCAGATTCATCAGTGGTAAAGGATCTAGAAGATATTATCACCGATAGCAACGAACGTGAAGTTGTTGATGCTAACAAGGGAAGCGTGGTTCGAATTAACCCTAGTCCTATTAAAACGACACAATTTAAACTAAGCGAAGAGGAAAAGGATTTTCTTGTACAATGCGGACGAGTTGGTGCGTTAAAATATTTACGTGAATTTCATAAAGATATTACCATAGATGTAGCCATGTTAAGTCAGTTGGAAGAGGATTTGGACAGAAAGAGGCAGAATTATCTTTATAAAAGAAAATGAACCCACCTATCGAAATCATCTACAAGATTAAGTGGCGGCAAGATCGCATTATTTTAACATTTCTAAAATGCTAAGGACTATTATTGCCGATTCTTATCGGGAAAACGAAAAAAATGAGATCGTTGGAGCGCTAGGCACAGTGTGTAATGCAAATGATAACTATGGCTGGGCATCATCTGGAATATACTGTTACTGGGACTACGAAAGTAGGGAGATCCTATATGTTGGCTTAGCTATTGATTTAACCGAAAGATTCAAACAACATAACGGGATGTTTCCTGGAATTGACCTGAATACTTGCAAGAGGAGAGAAATTGATGAATACTTCAGGCAGAAAGAAAGGATTGGTTTCTCAGTTGTTTTGCAATCTTGCCTATCTCAACCCGCTACCAGAAATGTCGAAAAGAGATTTGAAGGGCTTTTTACGCGTATCCCAAATGCAAGAGATATTGGTGCAGATGGGAAGGCTGGAATACAAAGGTTGGAGGGGGTATTGCTTGAAGCGTTCAAGAAAGCTAATCGAACATTTCCAAAATGGAACAAGATTGGTGGCTCGATAAAGGGCCAATTATCGGTAAAAAACTCAAATATTGAGGCATTCTCTTTGCTCAACGCAACAACTATGCACTATCTTCTTTCTCGTTCGACCTTGAGAGAAATTGCTGCAAAAGCTACTTTGGAAAGATATGAGAACTTTCTTCATGCGGCACGAATAATAGCGCCGATAGTCGGTTTTGAAATGGCATGTCAGGTGATAGCGTCGACGGACATGATTGGCACTTTTAACCATATGGTTGCTGAGGGATATCATGAAAAGGTACTGCAATTGTAGTTCAAAAAATTTCTACTATCTCGTTCGACCTTGAGAGAAATTGCTGCAAAAGCTACTTTGGAAAGATATGAGAACTTTCTTCATGCGGCACGAATAATAGCGCCGATAGTCGGTTTTGAAATGGCATGTCAGGTGATAGCGTCGACGGACATGATTGGCACTTTTAACCATATGGTTGCTGAGGGATATCATGAAAAGGTACTGCAATTGTAGTTCAAAAAATTTCTACTATTGAAATAGGATTTTCTATTTGACTATGCTACTTGCCATTCCCGTGAGAAAAAGTGGCGGAATATGGTAAATCCTGACTTTATTGTCTGAGAGCTGGTGCCAGCCATATTCATAGCACATGAAGATCTCGATACCTTCATCGACCCTATAAATTCCTGTCATAAACTTGAATTCAAATCCCTCGTCGCTAAGCTGCCAGTTTTTCAAGGGTGTGAGCGTTTCATTGTAAAGTCCCTTTAAAATCTGATAATTGCGGAGAATTATTCTGTTGATTTGCCCGAAGTGCTCAGGTTCCTTCCATTTCGATATTTTGTTCTTCTCCCGGCCCGCGGCATTTCTGCATTGGTCGCTACAGTAGATCTTGTCTTTACGGCCTTCAAAAGTACGTTTGCATCCAGAATAAGCGCAGCTGCGCTCTTTTTCTTCCTCGAGAACAGGTTCCATAAAAACTAATCTTCTTGTATTACAGGTATTTAGCCGATTTAAAAGCGCTTCAATCGGATTGGCTAATATACAACCGACTAATTAATTTTCAATAAGGAAATTTGGTATGGATTTAAATATGAACGACTTATGAAAGACAATACCATCGCATCGGAAGCTTTTTCATCGGGAAGAAAGAGCTTTTTTCTAGATTTCAAACTGGCCAGAAATAAAAGTAACTATATGCGGATCACAAATCTGGTCAGGTTTGAGGATGGCAGCACACGAAAGGCAAGATTGTATATCTGGCAGGAAGATTTTGAATTATGGATTTCGGCCTTTGCATCTCTTTTCCAATCTGCAGCGTATGCAGCTGAAAAAGATGTAACGGTACTTGACCTGTTTAATCAGGGAAAACAAAAAGGTGAGTCCGGGATCAAATCTTGGAATCCTGAGAAACGGCCAAGGGAAAAGTTTCTGGAAAACGGTCCCGGAGAGATGACGCTTGCCGAATTGATCGCGATGCTAATCGGATCTGGAACGGCAGATGCCAATGCAGTTGAACTTGGAGAAAAGATCCTAAAATCTGTTGACAACGATCTCTCGAAACTCTCGGAGCTGAGCCATATCGAACTTGCAAAATTTAAGGGAATGGGATTGGCAAAATCCAGCGCGATTCTTTCGGCCCTCGAACTTGGAAAAAGAGCGTTCAGCATCAAAAGTATACTAGGCCGGAAATCGGCATAGTTTGATACGAGCTCGATTAACATACCTACTTACTCGGACATAAAAACGGTTGAAAAAAATTCACACAAAGAAACAATAAAAAGGCTCTAAATTGACAATAAGGAATGATTTTGGACACGAATGGATTAAATTAGACCATAGAAATTTCCTTGAGCATTAGAATTATGGAACAGAAAAGAATCGGAATCTGGATCAGGGTGTCAACTGATTTTCAGGTTAGGGACGAGAGCCCGGAGCATCATGAGCAGAGGGCCAGGTACTATGCAAAATCCAGAGACTGGAATATCGTGGAGGTATATAGACTGGACGCTATATCCGGCAAAACTGTTATGGACCATCCAGAGACGCAGCGCATGTTAGCAGATATTAGAAGCGGGCACATCACGGGACTTGTATTTTCCAAGCTTGCGAGGCTGGCTAGAAATACAAAGGAACTATTGGAGTTTGCGGAGATATTCAGAAACGAGAAGGCGGATTTAGTTTCACTTGCCGAACAGATCGACACCAGCACCCCAGCAGGCAGACTATTTTTCACAATCATATCTGCGATGGCCCAATGGGAACGTGAGGAAATCTCAAGCAGGGTAGCGGCTTCTGTTCCAATCCGTGCTGAAATGGGAAAGCCCTTGGGTGGCCAGGCCAGTTTTGGGTATAGGTGGGAGAATAAACAGCTGGTGATTGATGAACGGGAGGCACCTGTACGTAGGCTGGTGTATGAGATTTTCAAGGAATGCCAGCGAAAAAAAACCACGGCCGATAAGCTTAATATGCTTGGGTACCGAACGAGGAACGGAAGCCGTTTTAGCGATACGACTGTGGACCGTCTGTTACGGGATACAACTGCCAAGGGCATTCGCCTGGCCAACTATACAAAGAGTATGGGTGAGGGAAAAACTTGGAAGGTAAAACCTAAGGAAGAATGGGTGCAACTTCCGTGTCCCGCCGTTATTTCCGAAGAGCTTTGGTTGGAGTGCAATGCTGTTCTGGATGAGCAAAAACGGAGACGGGTTAAAATCGGTAGGCTTTCAGAAAACCTTCTAGCCGGTATCGTAAAATGCCAATGTGGAATCCCGATGTATGTTTATGCCAACTCAAAGAAATTTACCTGCAAAGCCTGTAAGAATGGGATCTTGGAGACGGACATAAATGAAATCTACCAGGACAACATCAAACAATATATAAATAGCTTGAGTCCGCAAATGCTTGTTGATGAACTCGAAACGGAGATCCGAAAGGAAGAAGAACTACTGGCTGGCTCGGCTAAAAGACTTTCAAAAATTCAAAAGAAAATGGACGAACTAGTCGAGCTCAGATTAAGCAACGAATTAGATAGGGAACATTTTGCAAAGCTTTACAAGCCCTTGGAACAGCAATTTTCTGAACTCAACAGTTCTATTCCAGAGCTGGAGGCCAAAATCGACTATAGGAAAATTCAGTTGAAATCAACGGATTATGTTTTGAATGAGGCAAAATCATTAGTCGATAAATGGGACAATATGGATTTTCAACAAAAGCGTGCGATTGTTGAAACCGTCACAGATTACGTCACAATTCGTGAGAAAACAATAGATATTGCACTTGCCTACCTTCCCGGATCTATGCATACAAGTCAACGCAACCTCAGGGATTCATAGAGGCCACCAGCATAAAGCTGGCTGGATATTCTACCGAAAACCTTGCTCTTGCAATAGCCACTTTACGGTCTTCTAAAGGTTGGCGCATGACCTCTAAAACAGTTCGTTTAAATTCAGGTAGTTCATCTAAAAATAAAACACCGTTATGTGCCAGTGATATTTCTCCGGGTTGTGGATTGATTCCGCCGCCTACCAAGGCTACATCGCTAATGGTATGGTGCGGTGAGCGGTACGGACGGCTTGTCATTAAAGCATCGCTCGCAGAGAGTTTTCCGGCAACAGAATGGATTTTCGTGGTTTCCAAAGCTTCGTTTAAATTTAATGGCGGTAATATAGTAGGCAGGCGCTTGGCCAGCATGGTTTTGCCTGCACCTGGCGGCCCTATTAAAATAACATTGTGACCGCCTGCAGCCGCAATTTCCAGCGCTCTTTTAATATTTTCCTGGCCTTTAACATCGGCAAAATCGTGCTCGTAATTATTGATGTTTTTTAAGAATTCTTCTTTGGTATTCACTTTAACTTGTTCCAGCGCTTCGCTTTTATTAAAGAAAGCAATTACCTGGGCCAGGTTTTCTACACCATACGCCACTAAATCGTTTACAATGGCTGCTTCGCGAACATTTTGTTTCGGTAAGATAAATCCTTTAAAACCTTCCTGTTGAGCTTGTATGGCAATCGGTAAAGCCCCTTTTATGGGCTGTATACTTCCATCTAAAGAAAGTTCGCCCATAATAAAATAATCTTCTAATTCGTCGGCCGGGATTTGACCTGATGCCGCTAAAATGCCGATGGCAATTGGCAGATCGTACGAGGAGCCTTCTTTTTTCATGTCGGCAGGTGCCAGGTTTACCACTATTTTTTGTTTAGGCATGCGAAAACCTGAAACATTAATGGCGCTGGCCACCCTTTGTAAACTTTCTTTTACCGCATTATCGGGCAGGCCTACCATATAGTACTTGGTGCCTGCGCTAATATTCACTTCGATTGTTATGGTTAGTGCATTTACGCCATAAACAGCACTCCCGTATGTTTTTACAAGCATTTAATTTTAATTAAAATAAACTCGGATGTAAATTATTCGGGATGAATATTGATCACTAATATAGAAATTGTTTAGATAAAGATCAAGGTTTAGTTATTATAAGTTCAGGCCCATTGGTTTCAGCAACCGATGTTAATAAACCTGATTGGACGAATGCCGATTCCTTCTATCGGCAGCAGGGAAAGCAGGGCTGAAACCCACTATGGAATACTGAACCCCCATTTCCAAAACCTATAAACAAAAAATCCTGATCATTGCTGATCAGGATTTATATTATTTTAAAAGATGCTGAAACAAGTTCAGCATGACGTGACTACTAATTTTACGCCATAAACCTTCTCTACCCTTAACCTTGCAAACTATCTGCCAAATGGCATTTTAGGCATACCTTTCATCATGGCGGCTGCGGCTGCAGGGTTAGAAAACTGCTTCATCATTTTACGCATATCTTCAAACTGTTTAATGAGCTTGGTTACTTCTTCTACCTTACTTCCTGAACCTTTTGCAATACGTAAACGGCGACTTTGCTGAATGCTATCCGGGTTTTCTTTCTCAAATGGTGTCATCGAATTGATGATGGCTTCGATTGATTTAAAGGCATCATCCTGGATATCTACATTCTTCATCATTTTACCCACACCTGGTATCATGCCCATCAGATCTTTCATGTTACCCATTTTCTTGATCTGCTGAATCTGGTTGTAGAAATCGTTGAAATCGAATTTGTTCTTGCGTATTTTCTTCTGCAATTCTGCAGCTTCTTTCTCATCGAACTGCATTTGTGCACGCTCAACAAGTGAAACCACATCACCCATACCCAAAATACGCGATGCCATACGATCTGGATAGAAAACATCCAGCGCTTCCATTTTCTCGCCGGTACCGATAAATTTAATAGGCTTGTTTACTACCGATTTAATGGAAAGGGCCGCACCACCACGGGTATCGCCATCCAGTTTGGTTAAAACAACACCTGTAAAATCTAAACGGTCGTTAAATACTTTGGCTGTATTTACCGCATCCTGACCAGTCATCGAATCCACTACGAATAAAATCTCGTGTGGTTGCGTTTTAGCCTTAACTTCAGATATTTCGTTCATTAAAGATTCGTCGATCGCTAAACGACCTGCGGTATCAATAATGATTACGTTATTTCCATTTTGTTTACCGTATGCAATACCTTCTAAAGCTATGCCAACAGGATCGTTTGATGCACGGTTTGCGTAAACTGATACACCAACAGAAGTTCCTAAAACTTCCAATTGATCTACAGCCGCCGGGCGGTACATGTCGCCTGCTACCAATAAAGGTTTTTTGCCCTTGCCTTTTAAGTGTAAAGCCAGTTTACCTGCAAAAGTAGTTTTACCTGCACCGTTTAACCCTGCAATTAAGATAATGGTAGGGTTTGCTTTAGTGTCTAACTCTGTAACTTCACCACCCATTAAGGCTGCAAGTTCATCATTCATTATTTTGGTAAGCAGCTGGCCCGGAGAAACGGCGGTAAGTACGTTTTGCCCCAAAGCTTTTTGCCTCACATCATCAGTAAATGTTTTAGCTGTTTTATAGTTAACATCGGCATCTAATAATGCTTTGCGGATTTCCTTCATGGTTTCTGCCACGTTAATTTCCGTAATGCTGCCTTGTCCTTTTAATACTTTAAACGCTCTGTCTAGCTTGTCCTGTAAATTATCAAACATCTTTTTTTAAGCTAAAAGCTTCATGCCAAAGGGCAAAAAGCTACTTGTTTTTAATAAAAGGCAAATGTATCAAATTTTGCTTGTAAATTGCTGCACCTCAAAGGCAAAAATCTTTTTTTGAAAATGAGCAGTTCGATTTTCATAGGTACTGTACTCCCGCCATTCACTTCAATCTTTTTGTGCCTCAGCATGACAGCTAAGTTTGGGAGCAGTGCAGCAAAAAGTATTTCCGTTTCTGTCGGGTTTAAGTACAATGGTTTCCGCCCGGAAGGAAAGGAAATAACGGACAAAAATATTGCGCTGAAACAATAAAGTTTAAATCGTTGAATGACTTAAATTTTATGTTTTTTTCATTTGGTGCAACATTTTGGTTAAGGCATGGTCTTATACCGAACTAACCTAAACGAATGAAACGCTGCATCATCCTTCTTTTTATATTTTCTTTTGCCTTTTCTCAGGCTCAGGATATTTCGAAACAGCGGCAACTGGAAGCGAAGAGAACGGTACCAAGCCCAAAAATAGATGGCGTTTTAGATGACGAATGTTGGAACAATGTTCCCGTTGCCACTGATTTTATTCAGATCAGGCCAAATCCTGGAAAGATAGAAACTTATGATCGGCGTACTGAAATGAAGGTGATTTATGATGATGTAGCCATTTATGTTTACGCCCGGATGTACGATCACCCTGATAGCGTTTCGCACGAACTGGTTTCGAGGGATAATATCGGCAACGCCGATTTCATTTCGATAATTCTTGATCCATTTTACGATAAAATGAATGGAAACGGCTTTTTTGTTACGGCTGCGGGTGTTCAATTTGATGCCAAATACTCGCAGGTGGGTGATGAAGATGCAAACTGGAACGCGGTATGGGAAAGTGCCGTTAAATTGGACGATAACGGTTGGACCTGTGAAATGAAAATTCCTTATTCAGCTCTTCGTTTTTCCGGTAAGGATATTCAGCACTGGGGATTGAACTTTAGCCGCAGGATACAGCGGAGCAATACGCAAACTTTTTGGAATTTCGTCGACCCTAAAGTAAATGGCTTTATCAATCAGGAAGGCCTTTGGACAGGGATAAAAGATATTAAACCGCCATTAAGGTTATCTTTTTCACCCTATATTTCGGCTTATGTAAACCATTATCCGGTTAATTTGCCAGGGGTAAAAAACACCACCGCGCGGTTTAATGGCGGGATGGATGTTAAATATGGAATTAACAACAGTTTTACTTTCGATATGACACTTGTGCCCGATTTTGGTCAGGTGCAATCAGATAACCGGATCCTGAACCTTACCCCTTTTGAAGTAAAATTTAACGAAAACCGCCAGTTTTTTACCGAAGGAACCGAACTGTTTAACAAAGGCGATCTTTTTTATTCTAAACGGATCGGCTCAATTCCGTCTTACTACGATTACAGTGGCGTGGGGAATGATAAAATTGTAAAAGATCAGAAAGAAGCCAAAGTGCTGAACGCCACAAAAATATCTGGACGGACGGCGAAAGGCCTGGGTATCGGGATTTTTAATGCGGTTACCAACGGCATGGAAACAGAAGTGGAAGACGCGCAGGGTAACATCCGCATGGTCGAAACCCAGCCCCTTACGAATTACAATATTCTGGTATTCGATCAATCACTAAAAAATAATAGCTCGGCAACATTTATCAATACCAATGTGTTAAGGCGGGGCTCGGCTTATGATGCCAATGTAACTGCATTGCTGTTTAACCTGAACAATAAGGGGAACAAATACTTTGTTAATGGCGCAGGTAAAATGAGCTATTTAAGGGGTAAAGAAACCAGTACCGGATATAGTTATGGGCTTAAGTTTGGTAAACAGAGCGGTAATTTTACCTGGAGCTATTCGCAGCAATATGCCGATGATAAATTCGATCCTTCTGATTTGGGCTTTTTTACCAATAACAATTTTTTAGATCAGATGCTGGATTTTCACTATAATGTCTATAAGCCAAGCAGTTGGTACAATCAGTTATTAAGCTACTTTAATATTTTATACTCTAGGAGGGCTACACCAGGCAGCTTCCAAACTTTTTCTGTAGAAGGCGGACCTTATGTTCAATTTAAAAATCTTTGGTCGGCAGAAGTAAACGGTATCTATACCGCTGCAAAAAACGATTTCTACGAATCGAGAAACGGTCAGGTATATAAAACCCCCGAAAGCTATAGTTTCGTTTTATATATTAATCCAAATCGCGCAAAGGCTTATAACTTTGGAGGAAACATCCGCTACAGGGAACAGGAACTTTTTAAGGGCAAAGAGTACAATTTTTACTTTTTCCAGAACCTGCGGATAAATGATAAAATTGCTTTTGGTTTAGATCTTAACTTTAACCCAAATTATAATTATGTAAATTGGGTAACGGCACAGGGTGATAAAGCTATTTTCTCCAAATACGACCGCAGAACGGTAGAAAATTCTTTCGATGCCAAATATACTTTTACCAATTTAATGGGTTTTACAGTGGTGTTGAGACACTATTGGAGCGACAGAAGAAATAAAGAATTTTACCTGCTTAAACCTGATGGCAATTTGAGCAACTATACCGGAACGCCATTAAACGGGCTAGACAGAAATTACAATGTATTTAATATTGACTTAATTTATACCTGGCAGTTTGCTCCAGGCAGCACTTTATCCGTTTCTTATAAAGATGCGGCAGAAACTTACGATACTTATTACACAGAACGCTACAATAAAAACCTGAGCGGAATTTTAAATGCCCCGCAAAATAACAGCCTTTCAGTTAGGGTTTTGTATTATGTAGATTATCTGGACCTTAAGAAAAAAAGGAAAAAGGTTTAGAAAGATTTGGTCTGGGCATTTCCTGGCCTTGGGTTTAAACCTAAGGCCGGGAAAAAATATACATCCAGGACTAAAGAATAAAGACTGGGGACTTTGGACTCCAAACGCCCAACCAACCTACCGCGCTTTCCCCGGGCTTATGCCGAATTTCTTGCTAAATGCGCTGCTGAAATGCTGTACTGAAGAATAACCCAGTTCATCCGAAATATTTTTGATGTCTTTGCTGCTATCGGCCAGGAGCTCTTTAGCCCGCATTAATTTATAATCGCTCAGATAACCAAAAACAGTATTTTTGAACACTTCTTTAAAGCCATGCTTCAGCTTAAATTCGTTTATTCCTGCGGTTTTGGCCAGTTCGGTTAAAGATGGCGGATGATTGGCATTGGCCAGCAGGTATTCCCGGACATAATAGATCCTTTCTTTATCATAAGCCGATTTAATAGCAGGATTTACGGTTTTTTTAGCTGCTTGTTCAAAAGCTTGGGCCTGTAGTGCAAGCAGTTCCAAACATTTAGACTGAAGAAACAATAATTTTAACCCACCTGTAAAATGGCAGTTCATAATATCTTTAATGCAGCTGTGCATGGCCAGGGTAATGGGCAGGTTTTCTGATGAAATTTCTACCGAACGGCTGTTCATGATGTTTTCGGCAAAATTCTTTAACAGGATGCTGCTTTCGCTGGTTAAATCAATAAAACGTGACCTTTCAAAATTTATCTCAAAAAATTTATGCGGACCTCCCGTATCAAACTCTGCCATCCCGTCAAAATCAGGACTATAAATAATGTTATGCTGGTTTGCTTTAATATCCAGGCGTTTATTGGTGAGGTAATTTTCCATAATGCCTCCGCCAGTAAGTGCAAAGTGGAGCTCTACCATATCAGGTTCATCAAAAGATTTAATGCGCAGGCGGCTTTGTTTCACCACCATATCGCCGTAAACAATGTAAATGCCCGAAAAAGCAATCTGTACGATCTCTGCATCGCCAAAAGGGAAACTGTATTTATCCCGCCTTTCGGTTACCAGTGGTTGATTAAATTGAGCAATGTCGAAATTACTTCCTACAACATAATATTTATCATCGCTATCGTAAATGTTTAAGGCCATAAAATCCTTTTGATATAAACTTTAATCCTTTTGGTATAAAAAGATCCTTTTGTTAGACAACTACTTTTGTTCAAAGTTACTAAACAAAAGAATACGATGCCTAAATTACCTTCATGGCTGGCCAACACAATGGAAAAAGTGATCAGCAATAAAATATATCAAGTAGAAGTTGTAGAAACCAAAATGTTAAGCAGCAACTTAAAGTGCGTTACCTTTAAAGGCGATTTTTTTGAAGCTAAATTTATACCTGGAAACGAAGTGTTGCTAAGGGTTAACGCCAATGAATACAGACATTATACTTTATCGGGCTTTGACGAAGCACACGAAACCTGTGAAGTGATTTTTTACCTGAACAGGCAAGGGCCCGGACATCATCTGGCTGTAAATATCCAAAAAGGAGACCGTTTAAAACTGATTGTAGACCGGGCAAAAGTAAAATACAATGAAGCATCCAATCAGCATTTCTTTTTTGGTGATGAAACCAGCCTGGGTTTATACGAATCGCTGGGTAAAAAGGTAATTGATGAAGATGTAGAGTATTTTGGGGTGTTGGAACTCCAGGAAGAAAACCTGAATTCAGTTGAACACCTTAAATTATTGATTGATACGGTACCATCTGACCTGAACGCCCCTGCGAAAAATGCCATCAAATGGATGGACAATATGCACCCGCTATGTTGGGAAATGTGGCAAAATGCTACGTTTTACTTAACAGGCAGGGCAAAATCAATACAGCAGTTTAAACGTTACCTAAAACAAAGGGGTGTAAGCTTTAGGCAGATTATTACCATGCCGTATTGGGAAATGGGCAAAATTGGTGGCGGGTAAAGCTATCTCGGGAAGGTAAAGCCAAAACCCAGCGCTAAAGTCTGGTTCGCCTGTATTTTGTTCGTGCCTGTATCCTTATCGAACAGGAGTACGCCAGTTAAACTTGTGTTCATAAAACGATTGATTTTTGCCGTTAATGCAACATCTAACCGATGATCAATATTGCTCATCTTAAAATCCTGATACGGAATGAACATCTGATATCGTGCCTTAAGGTTTGTATTGGTAAATATATCCTTATCAATTGCACTTACAATCTGAAAAGCCAGCTCATTACGTACTTTTTTGCCATAATCTACCCCAAAAACACTAGCTTTTGGCGGTTTGGTATTATCAACAGGATCAAGAAAAAGCTTTTCATCCAAGACAAAAGTTTGACGTGCAGTACCGGTGCCTATACGGGTAGAAAAATATTTAACAGGCTTATACTCGAAACCGATAGATTCTGTTAAATAACCCGGGCCCATAAATTTTGAAATCAGCGTGGCGGTTTCCTGGCCGTTTACCATACTGTAAGAATAACCATTATCGAATTGGGATTCAAAACTTAACGATCCAAAGAAGAACCAGCTTTTAGAAAGCTGGAAAGAAGCTTTATTATCCCAAAAAATACGGTCGTTGGTTTTCTTTTGCAGCTGATCTTTATTTTTGATTTTGCCATATTGCAAAACAAGCTCGCTTACATAACTGTAACTGTCTTTGTTGTATTCTGCCTTCCAGTTAACCAAACCGCCAACGGCTACAGAGTTGGTACCACCACCTTTCCAATTGTTACTGAATTGGGCCTGGTTAATGTTGATACCAATGTTGGTTCTTGTTTTCCAGTAATTAATCCTGGCGTTTACAACCAAAGGCTTAATTTTTACAGGCTCAAAGTTTAATGGCCCCTGCCTGCTTGGCAACGGACTACGTTTTAACTTTATATTCAAGTCTTTGGTATTGATCGGAATAGTATCAATTTCCTGTGCATATAATTTTGTAGAGCAGAAACTTAGGATCAGGATTATGGCAGCTAAACAGTTCTTCATTACCTACAAAGAAAAAGAAAAATTTTAGAGATAAAAAGCATTTAACAAAATGATTGGCGGATCGACAATTCAATTTGGACAGAAAATCGTCCTATAATATTGATCTGATCCAGCCGTACCAATTGCCGTTTTTCAGATAATTAAGGTCGGTGTCATGATTATAAGCTTCCTTTTCAAAAACAATGTTCCGATAAGCCTGGTCGTGGTTTTGGTATTTAAAAAGGTTGATAAGGTAATTAAAAAGATACAGCAGATAAAAAGGCAAAATAAGCAGTTCTAACTGTTGGCGCAAATGGATTTTCTCGTGATTAATCATCTCTGCATCGTTTTTAAGCTTTGCAGATTTTAGCAGGATAAAAGGAAAGATAGCCATGCCAGCTGCCGGAAGTTTTTTAACGATCAGGATTGGCGCCTTCACAGCTTATCAATGGTTATTTTGGGCAATGCCGGCAATTGTAAGGCTTTAGGATTTAACCTGTAGCTTTTATAGGCATTCCTGATAAAAAGATTAAAGGCGTAATCTGTTGCATCTAATACAAATTGATAAGTAGGGCGATATTGCTGCATAAAATCTGTCAGTTCGGCATCTTTTATACCTAATACCTGGCTGACCAGACTGGCACTGAAACGATAATCAATCAGGTCTTCACGATAATCTTTTTCCAGAATTTTTTGAAGGTGACGGGCATTTCTTCCTTGTCTGCTTAACAGGTTATAGATCGCATCGATACCTAAACCAACACCACCATTACTTAAATTCAATAAATCTTTACTACTTCCCTTCATGGTTTGGTAACGGTATTCCTGAACATTTTTTTCGTATTGCTGCTGTGGGCTCAATCTTTTTTGTTGAATAACTACATCGCGTAGTCTGATGCCGAGCGATCTGAGTTGAAAATATGCAGCAGTTTGGCCTTTAAAAACAATGGTATCAACTCCATAGCCTGATAAAGCTGCAACCAAGGTATCACCTGGTAGGGCAAAGGTACTAAATTCGCCTTTTGTGTTGTTATATAAGCCATCACCCGTACGGATGTTGTAAATATAAACTTTGGCCAAACGCTGCCTGGTTTCTTTATCAATAACAATTCCCTGCACAGGTTTATTTTGTGCATGAAGCCACGTAGAGAAGCCAAGAATAAATATAAAGGGAATAAAAAATTTCATTAAGCTACAAAACTACAAATATCTTGCTGGCGATGTTTGTACTTAACATTATTTAACCTTAAGTGTTTGACCTAGCTTAATAGCGTCGGTACTCATTTCGTTTAGCATTTTTAACTGATCGACTGTTAAGTTAAAGCGTTTAGCAATATTGTACAGCGTATCTCCTTTAACAACGGTATAAGTGCCATCGGCAAGAATTGGTTTGGCGCCTGCAGGTGGTGTTTCTACTGGGGTAAACTTAGCCTTCTCCTGGGGAATATTTTGATTGATTTCTGTAAAAACACGATCCTCGCGCGCAATTTTCTGCTTTTCGCTTTCTGGTTGATCGTACTGGTAAAGCTGATATTTTTCGATGGTATTGATTAACAGATCAGGATATTTAGGATTAGTGGCATACCCCGCTGTTTTTAATCCCTGTGCCCAGCTTTTGTAATCGTTTTTATCCAGTTGGAAAAGAAAACTATAACGTTTGCGTTTTAGAAACTCAGAATGATCCCTGAATGATTCGCGGGCATCTTTATATACCCTAAAACAGTCGTTTTTCTGGTCATCATCACGGAAATAGTTTTTTCCTTTCCATTCTGAAGTACATTTAATGCCGAAATGATTATTGGCATACTTGGCCAAATCGCTGTTTCCACTGCCTGATTCTAAAATACCCTGTGCTAAAGTAATACTTGCAGGAATACCGGCCGAGTTCATTTCTTCTATGGCTACGCCTTTAAACTCATCAATATAACTTAAGGTATTATAGCTTTTGTATGAGTTATTATTGGCTTTGTTGGCTGCTTTTTCAATCTGTTTGTTGTTTTTGGAAAATTTCCTGGAACCGCATGAGCTTAAAAAAACGAGGATTGCCGCTAATAGGATAAGTTGGTTGGATGAACGCATTGGTATATGATTAATTGTGAACTGAAAACTGTGAACTGAAATAGGTTAATTGTGAACTGAAAATTGCAAACTGAAAATTAGACTTAGGACTCATAACTAAAACTTAATCTTCTGCCCTGGTTTTAAATTTGCTTTTTTGATCCCGTTTTTCTGCATCAGTTTTTTTACTGTTGTACCTTTCTTTTTGGCGATGATACTTAAGTTATCGCCCGATTTTACAGTATAAGTTTTTGTTGTTCTTCTGCTTCTGGTGTGGCGGCGTACCGGAGTGGCATAAACAGGTTCTTCGTATCCTTCCGGTCGCTCATCGTATTGGTAAAGCTCATATTTTTTAATGAGTCCAATAACCTGACTGGCCCATCTTCTACTGCTGGCATAACCACAGCGGCGGATGCCGTAAGCCCAACCCTTGTAATCGTACTGATCGTACTTCGCAAACAGGTTGTTAAAAGGCTCGCGGGTTTCCATTATTTCAACAAAATGGCTGTAAGATTCGTCCGCATTTAAATAATCGCGGTACGAAGAATGGATATCTGCATTGTTGTTAGGCCCTTTTACACCAAAATGGTTATTGAGGTGCTGCGCAATTTTACTGTTTCCGGCAGCAGATTCATGTATGGCAACGGCTAAAATAACGCTGGCCGGAATTTTATGATCATGCATTAAACCTTGTGCATATTCTACGTGCGCTGCAATATATTCTTCTGTGTCTTGCGCTTTTGCAATAATCCCCGCTAAAAGGAGCAGGCAAAAAGTAAAGATTTTCTTCATTTCTTTTTTGGTTAATAGACCATGGTTTAATGGTTAATAGCCTTGGCTTAGCAGGCAATGAGCCATTAACTATATGCCATCATCATTTCTTCCTGATCACAAACAAACCATCACGCACAGGTAAAATCAATTTCTCAACCCGTTCATCTGCAGCTATTTTATCATTAAAACTAGTAATATTTCTGGTGTCTTTATCCTGTTTCTCCTGGAGTACTTTTCCACTCCATAGTACATTATCCACAATAATAATCCCGCCCGGGCGTACACGGTCAAAAATGAGATCATAATAGGTACCGTTGTTTTTCTTGTCGGCATCGATAAAAACAATGTCGAAAACTTCATCTAAACTTGCTATTGTAGTGGTAGCGTCGCCAAGGATGTAATTAATCTGATCGTTATATGCTGATTTGGCAAAGTTTCTGCGAACCATATCTTCCAGTTCTTCATTAATATCCAGCGTATACAGCAGGCCATCATTTGTTAATCCCTCAGCAAGACATAAGGTGGCATAACCAGTAAAAGTGCCGATTTCTAAAATCCTCTTAGGGGAAATCATTTTGCTGAGCATGCTTAACACCCTGCCCTGGTAATGGCCTGAAAGCATACGGGGCATTAAAACTTTAAGGTTGGTTTCGCGGTCTATCTGTTGAAGCAATTCGCTTTCAGGTTCGCAATAGGCAATTAATAGATCTTGTAAATCGTCGTTTATCAGGCTCATTTTTTGGTTATAAACGGTTACTTTCCATAAAATATTGTAAAATGATGGTTGCAGCAATGGTATCAACCCTGTTTTTATCCCTTCTGTCGCTTTTTTTTAACCCGCTTTGCATAATGGCCTGATGCGCCATTTTAGAAGTAAAACGTTCATCAACCCAGTGTCTTGGGATATCGGGAAACGATTTTTTCAGCAGCGTAGCAAAACCTTTCACATGTTGTGCCGAATCAGACGGAGAACCATCCATTTGTTTAGGATCCCCAAGCACAAAGGCCTCCACCTGCTCGGAAAGCATGTATTTTTTAACATATTCGATCACATCTTTCGGGTGCACCGTATCCAGGCCTGTTGCAATTAGCTGCAAAGGATCGGTTACCGCAATGCCGATGCGTTTTGTTCCATAATCAAATGCGAGGATCCGTGCCATAAGTTAAGCGTTGGGTGTTTGGCGCAAAGCGTTTACTACCGTTTAAAAATAAAAGCCAAAGGTAAGCTTTTTGAAATAATCGATAAACATAAGTGCTAATGCCTTGGTAACGTGTTTGTTGTTAACTGAAAAATTGATTTGTTCTATTTTTTGGAAAGCAAAACCTGTGGTACTTGGGTAGGTGCTGTCCTGCTGTATGCTTTAGCCCTCATGCTTCGGGGCTGCCGCTCCCATCAGGTTTAGTTGATGCAGGCCAGTTCGGTTGGGTAAAGTTGCATAGTGCGCTACTTGATGTTCCCGAAGAATTACTGATTTTAGTTAAATAAACCTGATAGAACGAAAAGCCCGGAGCGCAGCGAGGACTTAAAGGGATAGCAGGACTGCATTTGCCATTGAAACAGAACCAGCCATTTCCAAAAAAAACAATAATGAAGCTTCGCTATCGCTATACGATGGGCAGGCAAACTCTTAAATTTTGAAAACTTAGGCGGTTGCTACATGCCAAATATGTATGCCGAACGTAAGAACATGGTCACTTGTGTGTGAATCTCATATCTATTTCTTATTTTGCACCAAATGCAGTTTAAAGAAATTATCGGACAGGAAAGAGTGAAGCAACAATTGGTGCAAACGGTTAAAGAAAACCGTATTAGCCATGCGCAACTGTTTTTGTCGCCTGCTGGCTCTGGAGCTGTACCCCTGGCCATTGCCTATGCGCAATACATCAATTGCCTTAATAAAGGAGAGAACGATAGTTGTGGCGAGTGTTCGAGTTGCAGAAAATACGAACGCCTCATCCACCCCGATCTGCATTTCTCCTATCCGTTTTTTGCTTCTGCCAGTGTAAAAACGGCTGTAGATGTGTTGGATGAATGGCGGGGTATGCTGATGCAGGATCCTTATTTTGATATGGATATCTGGCGCTCCAAGCTTGATGCGGCCAATAAACAGGCCAATATCAACATTGCCGAATGCCACGATATTATTAAAAAGCTGAGTTATAAGGCCTTCGAAGCGGAAACAAAGGTTTTAATTATGTGGCTTCCGGAATACCTGGATAAAGCTGGAAATGCCTTGTTAAAATTAATCGAAGAACCGCCTGCAAATACACTGTTTATTTTAATTGCGCAAAGTCAGGATCAGATTTTAACCACCATCCTATCCAGGACGCAAATTGTGAAAATCCCAAAACTTTCGTCGGAAGAGGTTACAGGATATTTATTAAATGCAAGCGGATTAACTGAGCACCAGGCTATTGATTATTCCTTTTTGGCCGATGGAAATTTAATTGAGGCCAAAGCTTTGGCTGCCGATACACAAAGCGACAGTTCGGGCACCTTTACCGCCTGGCTAAGGATGGGTTTTGGAAATAAAGTTCCCGATCTGATCGATTTTACCGATGAGGCTGCCAAATGGGGAAGAGAAAACCAGAAGAATTTTTTAAAATATGGCGTAAATTATTTACGCGAATGCTGTTTAATTTTAAGTGGTGCCGAAGAATTGGTTAAATTACCTCCATTAACATTCGAAACCGCCAAAAAACTCAGCACACACGTGCTTACCTTACCTATGGCAGAGGCCATAATCGGCGAACTGGAAAAGGCACATTACCACATTGAAAGAAACGCGAACCCGAAAATTCTGTTTTTAGATGTATCTTTACAATTGGTAAAAATTATCAAGTTTAAAACGCTCCCTGCGGGGACTCAATATATATACAATTAATATGGGATGTGGAAGTTGTTCAACAGGTGGTGGTTGCACCCCTAATGGATGCAAAAGTAATGGCTCATGCGGCACCGGTGGTTGCCAGACAATGGAAGTTCACGATTGGCTGTCTAATTTGGATATGCCTTCTAATTATAAACCTTTTCAGGTTACCGAAATCAAATTTAAAGGTTCACGTAAAGAGTTTTTCCTTAATAATGATAACATTTACCTCGAAATCGGGGAGCTTGTTGCTGTTGAAGGACCAACGGGTGGTTTTGATGTGGGGCACGTTTCGCTTACGGGAGAACTGGTAAGAATCCAGATGAAACGCCGTAAAACCGCACTAGATCAGGTAACCAAAAAAATCTACCGTAAAGCTACCGAAGCCGATGTAGAGAAATGGAATGCTGCCAAAGGGATGGAATGGGAAACCATGCACAAAGCCCGTAAACTGGCATTGGATTTACGTTTGCAAATGAAAATCAGCGATGTAGACTACCAGGCCGACAAAACCAAAGCCACTTTTTTTTATACGGCTGATGGGCGTGTGGATTTCCGCGAACTGATTAAAAAAATGGCGGAGAGTTTCCGTATCCGCATTGAAATGCGCCAGATCGGAATGCGTCAGGAAGCTGGTCGTTTAGGCGGAATTGGCTCTTGCGGGCGCGAATTATGCTGCTCTACCTGGTTAACCAACTTCAAAACGGTTTCTACGGCTGCGGCGCGTTATCAAAATTTATCATTAAATACGTTAAAACTTGCTGGTCAGTGCGGTAAATTAAAATGCTGCTTAAACTATGAGCTGGATACCTATCTGGATGCTTTAAAAGATATTCCCGATAGAATTGAAAACCTGGATACTGAGGCCGGTTATGCCCGTCACCAGAAAACCGATATTTTCAAGAAAATCATGTGGTTCAGTTACCAGGGGGATGAAAACTGGATTCCGGTGAAAGCTGCACGTGTAAAAGAGATCATGACGATGAACAAGGCGGGTAAAAAAGCGCCTAACTTAAAAGAAGAAGCTGTTCAGATTGCCGCGCCGGTTGTGGTAGAAAAATCTTTCGATTACGAAAATGTAGTTGGTCAGGATAGTTTAACCCGCCTGGACGAACGTTCTCGTAGTAAAAATAATCAGAACAGGAACAACAATCAGAAAAATAACCGCAATAACAACCAAAATAAAAGGGAAAGAGTTCCTGCCGGAGAGAAAAATGCAGGCCCTAGTAATAGGCCGCAGCAGCCTCAACAGGGGGCGCAAAAAGCTCAGCAAGGCGGAAAACAACCTAACGGACCAAAACCGCAACAAAATGCAGGTCAAAAGCCTCAACAGTCAGTGCCGAAACCACAGCATGTTAATGGGCCAAAACCTCAAAATAATAAACCAAAGCAGCTGCAAGGACCAAAACCTGTAGTTAAAGCTGAAGGAAATGTTACGGTAGAAGGTGCTAAGCCAGAACAAAGCAAAAACAAGAACAGAAATAATCGTAGGAAAAACAATAACCGCCGAAACAATAATAATGGCTCAGAAAATAAACCTGCTGCTGAATAAAAGACAAGTATTCTTGCTTGGTTTTTTATTGATTACTTCGCTATTTGTGGGCTGTACATCCAGCGTAATTGATAGTAATGTAGAAATTGCAGGCCGCAGGTGGACCTACCGTAACCATGTTTCGACCACATTTGAGATTAAGGATAATACTAAGGCCTATAATATTTATTTTAAGCTTAGACATACCGCCGATTATAAATACGCCAATATTTTTATCCTTGTTCATTTTAAAGATGGCAAAAAGATGGTAACGCGGCGTTATCAATACAAACTGGCCAAAAATGATGGTGAATGGTTGGGTAGCGGATCTGGAAATGTATTCAGTTATACTTTACCTATGCTTACCAACTATCATTTCCCTCATAATGGGAAGTTTGAGATCGAAATTGAACAGAATATGCGCGATAATCCGCTTTTGGACGTAAGCGATGTTGGTTTAACTGTAAGTGAATCCCTAAGCAATCAAAATTAATTAACTCTTGAAAGCACCTCTCTTTAGATTAATCTTTTTGGGTTTAATCTTAACACTTTCATCATGTGTCACCGTCTACCAGCTTAGCCCGGCCAAAAACAACTTCAACTACAAAAATAATATTGAATATGAAGTGTATGGAATGAGTTCTGCAAGCCAGCAAGCCACAGGAAATAGCAGAATAGTTGCTAAAAAAGGCTATACTTTTGTTAGCGTAAAGATGAAAGTGACTAATAAAACAAACGAAACAGTTGATTTAGATTTCTCAGAAGTTTCATTATTAGATCTTGTAAATAAAGTAAAATACCCGGTTTCTTTTGTGTACCAAGCTACAGTTGTTGCAATACCAGCAAAAAATAAAACAACTTTAGGGCCTCAAAAAAGTTTAAAAAGAATATTGCTGATTAGCTATCCGGATAAAATGAAGCCTGAACTTTTAGAAATTACTGGTGAGAGGTATGAAATTCAATTTTCAAAATAAGCTATAGATATTTTAACAGGCTTTCCAGTTTCATTCCTCGCGAGCCTTTGAGTAATACTAAATGATCTTGAACGGAGTTTTCTTGTAAATACTGAGCAGCCTCAGCAGGTGTTTCGAAAAATATGCCTTTAAAATTGTCTTTAAATATATAGAAATCCTTTCCGATGAAAATGAGCTGATCCAAACCACTTTCGTTGGCCTGTTTTGCAATAAGTTCATGCTGAACAGGTGATTCAGGGCCTAATTCGAACATATCTCCCAAAATAGCGGTTTTTTTACCGGACGATAATACGGCGATATTTTTCAGTGCCGCGGTCATGCTACTTGGATTGGCATTGTAGAAATCGCAGATCACCGTATTTTTTTCAGTTTTGGTGAGTTGCGAGCGGTTATTTTTCGGCTGGTAATTCGATAAACCGGTGTTGATCTCTTCTGGACTCATGTCGAAAAAATCTCCTATGCAAATTGCAGCCAGGATATTTTCAAAATTATAACTACCAGTTAAATTGGTTTTTACTGATGATGAAACCTCATGATTGGTCCAGTCTACTTCAATAAAAGGATCGCTGCTTTTTAAAGCGCCTTTAATGGTATTCCCATTTTCGGTTCCATAATAAATCAGTTTGTTTAAACCTGCAGCAGTACTTATTTCGAGCAAATTAGGATTATCCCTATTGATAAAAGTATAACCACTGGTCTGTTTAAGGTAAGCGTAAAGTTCTGCCTTGCCTTTTTTTACCCCTTCAAAGCCACCGAACCCATCTAAATGTGCCATACCTACATTGGTAATAATGCCGTGAGTAGGCTGTGCGATGGTGCAGAGCAGTTCTATTTCCTTTTGGTGGTTTGCGCCCATTTCAATTACCGCAACCTGAACATCATCGGTAATGGATAATATAGATAATGGAACACCAATGTGATTGTTTAAGTTACCAAAGGTTGCAAAGGTTTTATATCTTTCGGCTAAAACAGCATTTACAAGTTCTTTGCTCGTGGTTTTTCCATTGCTACCGGTTAAACCGATAACAGGGATGTTAAGCTGCTTACGGTGATGACGAGCCAGATCCTGTAAAGTACTTAACACATCCTTTACCAATAAACACTTATCGCTGTCTGCGTATTTTTCTTCATCAATTACAGCAAATGCAGCTCCTTTTTCTATGGCCTGAGCGGCAAATTCGTTGGCATTAAAAAGATCTCCTTTTAAGGCAAAGAAGATACAACCAGGCGTAATGTTTCTTGTATCGGTAGAGATAACAGGGTTTTCCAGGTAATAATCGTATAGTTTTTCGGTTGTAATCATGCTTATCGTAAAAAATATGATGTAAAATTAAGCTTTCGCGCCAACAAAAAACAAAATTAGTACATTAGGTAAAATTATTTTCCTATGAAGAGACTCTTAACGTTCTGCCTAATCACCCTTTGTACTGTTTTGTTTGCGCATGCACAGCTAAAATCTCCTGATGATTTTTTGGGTTATGAACTCGGTTCGCATTTTACGCCTCACCACAAAGTAGCTGATTATTTTAGGCAAACCGCTGCGGCTTCTGCTAAAAACATGAAGCTGATAGAGTATGGTAAAACCAATGAGGGCCGGCCGTTAATGGTGGCAGTTGTTTCTTCGCCAGAAAATGTAACCAAACTGGAACAGATCAGGAGCAATAATTTAGTTTTGGCAACTGGCACCAATAATAGTGTCGATCTAACCAATCAGCCTGCTATACTTTGGTTGAGCTATAATGTACATGGCAATGAGGCAAACTCTACTGAAACTGCCATGAAGATGCTCTATACCTTGGTTTCGGGCAATAATAAGCCTGCCAGCGAGTGGTTAAAAAATACTGTTGTGGTAATCGACCCCTGTTTAAATCCTGATGGAAGAGACCGTTACGTAAACTATTTTAATAGTGTGGTAGGGAAAATGCCTAATTCAGATCCCTCCTCCAGGGAGCATATTGAACCCTGGCCAGGTGGCAGGCCAAACCATTATTATTTCGATTTAAACCGCGACTGGGCCTGGCAAACACAAATTGAGAGCCAGCAACGATTAGACCTGTATAACCAGTGGATGCCACAGGTACATGTCGATTTTCATGAACAGAGCTATAATGAGCCTTACTATTTTGCGCCAGCGGCAGAACCCGTTCACCAGGACATTACGCCCTGGCAAAAAAGTTTCCAGGTGGTTGTTGGTAAAAACAATGCCAAATACTTTGATGCCGAAGGCTGGCAATATTTCACTAAAGAACGTTTCGATCTGCTTTATCCCTCTTATGGCGATACTTACCCTTTGTATAATGGATCAATCGGTATGACTTATGAGCAGGGCGGAATCAGAGCCGGATTATCAGTGGTAACCAACGATGGGGATACGCTTACCTTAAAAGACCGTATCGCACACCACTTTACAACAGGAATGTCGACCCTTGAAGTGACTTCTTTAAACCATAGTAAATTATTAGCGGAGTATAAAAAGTATTTCCAGCAGGAACTAGCCAATAGCCCGGGCATTTATAAAAGTTATATTATAAAAGCGACTAATTTATCGCGCTTAAAAAAACTGGCCGGACTCTTAACCAAAAATAAAATCGAATTTGCTTATGGTGGAGATAAAACCGGTAAAGCTTACGATTACGATACCCAAAAGGAAGAAAATTTTAGTATCGCCCGAAACGATTTAATTGTTAACATTCAGCAGGCAAGAGCAGTTTTGGCTAACGTTTTATTAGAACCCCAAACTTTTGTAACCGATTCTAATACTTATGACATTACGGCCTGGGCCCTACCCTATGTTTATGGATTAAAGGGCTATGCCAGTAAAGAAAGTATAAAAGGAAAATTCCCGGCAATTGAAGAACCGGAGGTAATCAATCACGACCTTGAGAAGCCCCTGGCCTGGTTATTTAGCTGGGGAACAAGCGAAGATGTTCAGGTTTTAACCGCGCTGCAAAAGGAAAATATAAAAGTGAGGCAGGCCGATCAGCCATTCTCGGTAAACGGTAAAGACTATCCCGCAGGAACCCTGATTGTGTTGAGGGCTGAAAACGAAAGATTGATAAAAGGGATGAAGGATAAGGTTACATCGATTGCCAAAACTTTGAACAAGCCCATCCTGGCCATTAGCAGTGGTTTTGTAGAGAAGGGAAAAGATTTTGGTTCTAACGTTTATCCATTGTTAAAACAGCCTAAAATTGCCATTGTATCTGGTATGGAGGTTTCTTCTCTCGCTTTTGGCGAAGCCTGGTTTTTTCTGGAACACGATTTAAATCTTTCCCCAATTATTATTAATACTAAGGATCTGAATAACCTCGATATTAATAAGGTAAACACTTTGATTTTGCCCGATGGAAGTTATAGCGCTTTTATAGGCGATGGTTTAACTGTATGGCTAAATAAAGGAGGAAGGTTGATCTTAATGGAAGATGCTATAGAAAGTGTATTTGAGAAAAAAGGATTCGATATTAAAAAGAAGGAAGCTGTGGTAAAAAAAGATGAAAAGCCAGAGGCAAACAAACTTCTTTTTAAGAATAAGGACAAGGATGATTTTGAAACTACTATTCCCGGTGCAATTTATAAGATCAATCTTGATTCCAGTCACCCGTTTTCTTATGGCCTGGGTAAAACCTATTATAGCTTAAAAACAGACCGTAAGATCTACGAGCCTCTTGTTAAAGGTTGGAATGTAGGGTTGATTAACGAAAAAAGTTTAATGGCCGGTGTGGTTGGCAAAAAAGCAAGGGAAGAGCTTAAAACTGGCCTTCTTATCGGCGCACAAGATTTCGGACGTGGCCAGGTGATTTATTTGGCTAATGATCCTCTTTTCAGGAATTTTTGGGAAGGTGGTAAGACGCTTTTCGGAAATATCCTGTTTTGTAGTTATTAGTGCATGCAGCATATAGTCAGTTTAAATTTTTTTAACAAATATAAATGGCCTTTTGCTATCACAAGAGCGTAGTCGATTGCTTTATTAATGTGTTGGAATGGTCTTCGGCTACGCTCAGACTGACATACGGAATAAATTTTATTTAATTTTAAATAGGCTCTTATTGATGTCATTTTATCAGGTTAAGAGCAGCCCTGTAAATTATAGAAAGTTTTCTACAGCATTCCCTGTTCGTTTCCTGCCGCCGTCTTCTTGGAAATAACAGCAAGCGGCCAATGCGGTGAGTTTTTAATGCCTTAGTTGGAACTAGCTGCGCAAGCTATCCCTGCGGCATAAGTATTCAGGCTGGAAATATAATATCATTTTTCTTTTTGTTCGGTTTGTGAAGTTTTGAGATAAAGATACTCTCCAGGCAGGCATGGCTTTTAATCCTAACCACCATTCCTGTTATGATTTGCTGTGTTAACTACAAAAGTATATAATTGAAATTCTCACCATTTTTCATCTAAGTAAAACCTATTTAAGTTTTTGTATAGTCTTTTTAAACTTATCAGCATGTTATAAGTATGTTTTTCTTTTAGTTTTCTATTCTTTATGGTTTTTTCATGAATGTCGTCTGTGTTTTTTTATTCGAAATTTATTAATGTTAATTTGTTTTTTATTAAAAATCATTTTTTGTATTATTATTTTGTGTTTTTTGGCTTTATTTTTAATTTAATTCGAAATTATTTAAAAATAAAATCAATTGTTGTATTAATTAATATATGTTTTTTTTATGTTTCTATTTTAAATAATTTCGGTTTTTAATGCTGATTATTGGTCTGAAGGTCAGGTTTTTAATTTTTTTTATGATTTTTTATTAAATATTTGTTTGAAAAAGCTTTTTAACCCGAATATTAACGCTTAAATTAGGCGAATCATTAACTAAACCTATTCTTGACCATGAAAAAACTTTTACCGAGTTTGTTCATCTGTATGTTTTTTGCCTTGGCGGCATTGGCACAGGATCGAACTATCACCGGAACAGTTACGTCTTCAGAAGACAAACTGCCAATCCCTGGAGTAAGCATAAAAATTCAGGGAGCCACAGGGGGTACCTCAACCAGTGCTGACGGAAGGTTCTCCATTAAAGCCTCACCAGACGCTAAAATTATTGTATTTTCCTCAATCGGCTTTGCGACTCAATCCATACCCATTGGAAGTTCAAATGTAATCAATGCTGTCTTATCTTCAGATGCTAAGGCTTTGGATGAAGTTGTGGTAACTGCTTTGGGCCAGGTTAGGAGGAAAAATACCCTGTCTTATGCGGCGCAGCAGGTAAAGGGTGAAGAACTTACACAAACACGGTCATCAAACGCAGCGTCTGCGCTATCAGGTAAAGTATCTGGTTTGCAGATTATCCAAGGCAATGCAATTGGTGGATCAACCAATGTTGTAATTAGAGGAAATAAGTCTTTAACAGGGAATAATCAGGCATTATTTGTAGTGGATGGTGTTCCGGTTGACAATTCAAACAATAATTCTACTAACCAGAGAACAGGGAGGGGTGGTTATGATTATGGAAATGCGGCAGCAGATATCAATCCTGACGATATAGAATCGGTTAACGTGCTTAAGGGAGCTGCAGCAAGTGCCCTTTATGGTTCCAGAGGAGCAAATGGTGTAATTATGATTACTACAAAAAGCAGGAAGAGTAAAGGCATGGGGATTACGATTAATAGTGGTTTAACCGTCGGAACAATAGACAAATCAACTTTTCCGGAGTATCAAACGGAGTATGGTGCCGGGTATTCAAGTGGATATGAAAGTGGAGATGGCTTCTTATTGATTGATGTTCAGGGTAATGGTGTTAAGGAAAAGGTTGTTCCTACTTCTGAAGATGCATCTTACGGAGCTAAATTTGATCCAAACCTACTGGTGTATCAATGGGATGCCTTTGATCCATACTCTCCTAATTATAAGAAAAAAACACCGTGGGTTGCTGCCGCAAATAATCCATCAACATTTTATGAGACCGCAATTTCTAATAACAATAATATAATATTTGATGGTGCATCTGATAAAGGGACAATCAAGCTCGGCTATACCAGAAGTGATGACCGTGGAACGTTACCCAATAGTAAAATCATTAAAAATATATTGAATTTTGGCTCTACTTACCAAATTACCGATCGGTTAACTGCATCGGCACTTGCGAATTATTCAAAAGTTGAGGGTTTGGGTAGATATGGGTCAGGATATAGTGGGTTAAATGTGAACCAAAATTTTAGGCAATGGTATCAAACCAATGTTGATATGATGGCTCAAAAGGATGCTTACTTTAGGAATAAGCAAAATGTTTCATGGAATTGGGCTGATCCTTCTACGCCTGCAGGCCTGGTACCTAAATATACTGATAATTATTATTGGACAAGGTACCAGAATTATGAAAATGATACCAGGAGCAGGATTTTTGGGAATGCGTCCTTAAATTATAAGGCAACTGACTGGCTAAATATTCTCGGACGTGTTTCTTTAGATAATTACAATGAATTTCAGGAAGAAAGGGTTGCCGTAGGAAGTCAGGGAGCAGCTTCTTATGCCCGCACGGACAGGTCGTTCAACGAAACAAATTTTGACCTTATTACAAACTTTGATAAAAATGTAACGAAGGACCTGAATTTGAAAGCATTGCTTGGAGGTAATATCAGAAAGAGTTTGTTGAATAGCGTTTTTTCCACAACAAATGGTGGACTTATTGTGCCAGGGCTTTATAGTATTTCTAATTCTGTTGGTGCTGTAGCAGCCCCTATAGAAAACTATCAGCCTAAAGAAGTTGACGGATTTTTTGGTGGAGCCACACTGACCTATAATGAATCTTTAACATTAGAAGGTACTTTTAGAAGAGATAAATCTTCTACTTTGCCAGAAGGCGGAAATGCATATAACTATTATTCGGTTGCTGGCAGCTGGTTGTTTTCTAAGCAACTAAAGGATAAAGTTGACTGGATATCATCCGGAAAATTACGTGTCAACTATGCCACAGTTGGAAACGATGCCCCTTGGGGAAGTACCAAAAATGTTTATACCTCTCAAAATCTATTTGGATCAAGCATTTTATTTGCATATCCTTTTACTACAAATAATCCTTCATTAAAACCCGAAAAGACAGAAAGCAGCGAGATTGGTTTAGATATGGCATTTTTGGATAACCGCATCGGTTTTGATGCTTCATATTACCTGACAAAAACAAAAAATCAAATTATACCCGTTGCGGTTTCTGCTGCAACAGGTTTTACCAATACCTATGTTAATGCCGGTGTGATAAGAAATAATGGTGTCGAGGTTTCATTGTATGGTTCACCAATTAAAACACAAGATTTTTCCTGGAATATTAACATCAACTGGACAAAAAACAACAGTAAGGTCTTGGAATTGTATAATGATAGCAAAAACTTGCAGTTGGCTAGCTTTCAGGCAGGTATAAGTGTTAATGCTACTTTAGGTCAGCCGTATGGCACCATTCAGGGCAAAGATTATGTTTATAACGCAAACGGACAAAAAATTATTGGTGCAGATGGATATTATAAAATAACATCTAGTACAACTAACGTTATCGGCAATATTAACCCAAAATGGATTGGGGGTATTTATAATAGCTTTAAATACAAAAACGTATCCTTAGGATTTTTAATTGACGTCCGTTCCGGGGGCAATGTTTGGTCATTAGACCAATTTTATGCTACTTATACCGGTATTTTACCAAATACAGTTGGTTTAAACGATCTGGGTAATCCGGTAAGGAATCCGGTAACCAATAGTGGAAACAGCGGAGGTGTTATTTTGGATGGCGTAACAGAAGACGGTCAGGTTAATACTAAACGTGTCGTGATAGATGCCAATTCTCCTACCCTTCCGCAATCTGCATTTTCATACGATGCCAGTTATGTAAAATTAAGAGAAGCTACATTAACTTATTCTTTTCCTAAAGCCATGATTTCAAAATGGGGCCCCGTTAAAGGGATTGATCTTTCTGTTTTTGGAAGAAATTTATGGATTATACATAAAAATCTCCCTTATTCAGATCCGGAAGAGAATTTGTCTTCCGGAAATGCGCAGGGGATACAAAGTGGTGCATACCCAACAACCAGAACAATAGGGATTAATGCAAAGCTATCATTCTAATTAAATCGATAATAAAATGAAAAAATCAATCATATTTTTTGCAATGCTCGTTTCTTTCGCAGCTTGTAAAAAGAATATTACATCACTTAATATTGATACCAAAAGGCCATCGGAGGTTCCTGCTGCGACTTTGTTTTCATTCGCAACCAAATCTTACAGCGATGTTGTCACGAGTGCTAGTGTTAACAACAATGTTTTCAGATTCACTACAAGTCAATGGGCAATGGTAACGTATCAGGATGAAACCCAGTACGACTTCGGTACCAGAAATATTCCTCAAGCGTGGTGGACTACGATGTATAGAGAAGTGCTCCAAAATTTAACCGAATCATCAAACATCATAAAGGCTAACAGTACGTTAAACGCTGGTATAAAATCGAATCAACTGGCAATTATTGATATCATGCAGGTGTTGGCCTTTAGTACACTGGTTAATACTTTTGGCAACGTTCCTTATAGCCAGGCATTAGATCAACAAAATCTTTTTCCGAAATATGATGATGCGAAAACGATTTCGTTAGAGCTATTGAAAAGGCTAAATACTGACATTGCCCAACTCAATACCGCAAGTGCAGGGTTTTCTTCAAGTGAGGACCTTGTTTTTCAGGGTAATATTTCAAAATGGATAAAATTTGGTAATTCTTTGCGGATGCAACAAGCTTTAATTTTAGCTGATGCAGAGAATGCAATTGCCAAAGCTGCTGTCGAAGCATCAGATGCAGGTGCAATTTCTGCTGATGTGGATAATGCAGCATTTAAATATCTGGCAGGTGCACCAAACCAAAATCCACTTTTTGTTGATATTGTAACAGGTGGGCGTGGTGATTATGTGGGCGCAAAAGATTTGGTAGACAAATTGTTAGCGCTGGCAGACCCTCGTTTGCCACAGTATTTTGGTACCAATGCAAACGGTGCCTATGTTGGCGGTATAGTTGGGCAGGTAAATACGATATCTGCTGTTTCTAAACCTGGACCTAAGGTTTATGCTCCTGATGCGCAAACTTTGCTGATGGATTATGCAGAAACTGAATTTAACAGAGCAGAAGCTGCTGAAAGAGGATATGCTGTTAGCGGTAATGCAGAAACGCA
This sequence comes from Pedobacter sp. KBS0701, assembly GCF_005938645.2. Taxonomy (NCBI): domain Bacteria; kingdom Pseudomonadati; phylum Bacteroidota; class Sphingobacteriia; order Sphingobacteriales; family Sphingobacteriaceae; genus Pedobacter; species Pedobacter sp. KBS0701. Next base: position 5,238,474 of record NZ_CP042171.1, on the reverse strand, counting down.
TTATAATAATGCGATTACGGCATCGATTTTATATTGGGGAGGTACTGCTACACAAGCATCCGCTTATCTGGCAAATCCACAGGTTTCCTATACAACGGCATCTGGTACATGGAGAGAAAAAATAGGGGTCCAAAAATGGATCGCTCTTTACAACAGGCCTTTTAATTGTTGGACAGAGTTAAGAAGATTGGATTTTCCAAAAATTACTGCACCAGTAGGAGCTAAATCTGGTTTTCCAAACAGACTTAGCTATCCAAGCAATGAACAGCAATTAAATGGCAGTAATTATAGTCAGGCTTCTGGTGCAATTGGAGGAGATGTTGTAACCACAAAATTATTCTGGGATAAATTTTAGAAATGAAATGACGTTTTGATAGTAGAAATGCACTTTTAAGAGGTTCTGTTATATTACCCCCGTTTTAGAAGCACTTTCTATAATTTAATTTATAAGAAGTTAAAGGGGCTGTCCGATCTTTTTGGGCAGCCCCTTATTTATTCGGGAGCCTGATGGAGAAAATTTTCCTGCAGCCGATTGCGGTTTTGGCTAAATTTTATTAGAGCCTCAAATTCTGATAACTGATTTACACTTATAATATAAAGCGTAGGTTCTTATAAATATATATGGATTAATCGTTAAAGACGATTTCGAAACCACAATGCCGGCTGGAATTTATCGGATCAATCTTGATTCAAGTCCCCCCCTCTTCTTATGGCCAACGTAAAACCTGTTATAACTTAAAAACAGACCATAAGCTCTATGAGCCTTTGGTTAAAGGTTTGAATGCATGTTTAAATAAAATTACAAAAGTTCATTGCCGGTGCAGTGGGTACAAAAGCAAGAGAAGAGCTTAAAAATGGTCTCCTTATCGGTGTACAAGATTTCGGGCGTGGCCAAGTAGTTTATTTGGCTGATATCCTTTTTTAGAAACTCTTGGTAGAGAAAAAACCTTATTCAGGAATATAATTTTTGTCAGTTTATTAAAACAGCACTTTAAAAATGAGCTGTAGTTAGTAATTTTTTAGTCAAATTTATGATTAGCAAAAAAGTTACGGTTAAGAAATAGGCCTTAAGGGGGCTTAGGGAGCTGCAAGTTAAAAAAGGTTAAAATAAATTTGCTTCAAGAATTAACTAACTCTAATTTAGTGCTTTATTTACACATTAACTAACCTATTTACTATGAAAAAACTTCTACAGAGTTTGTTCATTGTCCTGTTTTTCGCGGTGAGCGCAATGGCACAGGATCGAACAATCACAGGAACAGTTACGTCTTCAGAAGACAAGCTACCAATTCCTGGCGTAAGCGTAAAAATTCAGGGGACCGCTGGTGGTACCTCTACTGATGCGAATGGAAAGTTCTCCATCAAAGTTTCATCAAATGCCAAAACAATCGAGTTCTCATCAATTGGATTTGCAACTCAAACTCGCCCAATCGGAAGCTCGAGTGTGATTAATGCTGTTCTAGCTACTGATTCTAAAGCCTTAGGCGAGGTTGTGGTAACAGCGTTAGGAGTTAATAAGGCTACAAAAACCTTAGGGTATTCCCAGAGCACTTTTAAATCAGCTGAAGTTAATGCTTCTGCACCAGCAAGTTTATTTGGTGGTTTGCAGGGTAAGGTTGCAGGAGTAAACATTTCTAATACTTCTGGTGCACCGGGTGGATCAACCAAGGTTATTTTAAGGGGCTATTCTTCAATAACCGGCAGTAACCAGCCCTTGTATGTTGTGGATGGCGTGCCTTTGGATAACTCAACTGCAGGTTCCAATGACAATTATGATTTTGGTAACAATGCAAACGACATTGATCCTAACAACATCGAAAGCATCAGTATTTTAAAGGGTTCTGCAGCAACAGCATTATATGGTTCTCGCGGATCGAATGGTGTTTTAATTGTAACCACTAAAAAAGGAGCTGCTGGTAAGTTGAAGGTAGACCTTTCTACCTCAACTACCTTAACTAATGTTGCCTCTATTTATAAGCCACAGGATCAGTTTGGGCAAGGTTGGGATGGTACTTATATTCCTTCTGAAAACGGTAACTGGGGCCCAAAATATGACGGACAGTTAAGGACCTGGGGTGCTATAGTTGATAACTCTCAGTTGTTGAAACCTTACTCTTTCATTAAAAACAATGTGAAGGATGCATTAACTACAGGTATCGAATTAAATAACAATATCGCATTAAGCGGAGGAAATGAGAATAGTACGGCTTATTTTTCTTATGGTAATATTTATAGCGATGGTTATCTTCCATCAGACAACGATTCTTACAAAAGAAATAATTTTACCTTAAAGGGATCAACCAAGTACGGAAATTTCACCGCTGATGCCTCTTTAAACTATGTTGGTAAAACCACTAAATTTATCAATCAAGGTGGTGGTGATTCAGGTATCGGATCTTCATTTTACGAAGAAATATTACAGATCCCCGGAGATATTCCGATTAAAGATTTTCAGGATTATAAAAACAAATTTTTTAATGTAGATAATTATTTTACCCCGTATGCAGAAAACCCTTATTATGCCCTTTACGAAAATGGAAGTAGGTATAAAAGTGATCGTTTGTATGGTAATATTAATTTAAACTACAAAGCAACAGATTGGTTAAGTTTTCAATTCCAGCAAGGTGCTGATGTTGATAACGCCATTAGCAAAATCTGGCATAATAAAAATGCACCAAGCCCAGGTAGCTATAATGATGGTGGTAACATCGAGGGGTCTTCGAGAGCAGCCGATGCCGGTGATGTAATCGAAGGATCTGTGAAAACTTTTGAGTACGATACAAAATTAAATGCTCTTTTTAATAAGGAATTAAATAACCATTTCGATTTAGATGGTTTAATTGGGGTGAACTATAATGATCGTGGTTCAAGAATATTAAATACGCGTATTGAAAATTTAGCGATACCTGGTTTTTATCAGATCAATAACTCTGCAAATAAACCAACATCAACCAATGCAGAATCTCACCGCCGTTTATTTGGTGCCTATGCCTCTGCAACTTTAGGTTATAACAAATATTTGTATTTAACCCTAACAGGAAGAAACGACTGGTCGTCAACACTTCCTCAGAACAATAACAATTACTTCTACCCTGCTACCAGTTTAGCTTTCATTGCTTCTCAGGCTATCGATTTAACTAAAACACCAATCAGCTTTTTAAAATTAAGAGCGAGTTATGGTGAAACAGGTAGTGATACAGATCCTTACCGTGTATTTAACACAGCAACCAGAACGGCATCGCCATTGGGTTTTGGAACATTGACATTTCCAATGTTTGGTGTTGCGGGTTATTCGATTTCTAACCAGTTAAATAGCAATAACTTTAAACCTGAGCGCGTGCAAGAGGTTGAGTTAGGTGCAGAGATCAGGTTCTTAAAAGACCGTATCGGTATTGATGCAACTTATTACAACAAATTACGAAAAGATCAGATTATCCCATTACCTATTGATCCGGCAACAGGTTATTCTTCTTACATCGTCAACTTTGGTTCAGTTCGTAACAAAGGTATCGAGCTGGCGGTAAATATCAAGCCGATTAAAACAACGGATATCGACTGGACTTTAAATTACACCTTTACAAAAGAAAAGAGTAAAGTAACCGAATTACCTATCGGATTAGATAAGGTAGTATTAAACTCGGCTTACGATGCGCAATTTGTAGCCCGTGTTGGTCAACCGTTAGGTGTCATTGAAGCACCGTCACGTACTTATAGCCCTAGCGGACAGGTAATTGTAGATAAAAACGGCTATCCTGTATACTCTTCTGAAAATGTAAGCTTTGGCACTACACTTCCTGATTTCGTAATGGGATTAAATAATCAGTTCCGTTATAAAGACTTTTCACTTTCATTTACTTTAGATTGGCATAAAGGTGGTGTGTTCTATTCTGGAACGGCCGATTTATTGAACTTCGTTGGTGCTGATGCAAAAACGACTTATAATGACCGCCGTCCTTTTATTGTTCCTAATTCGGTTCAAAAATTAGCAGATGGTACTTATGTAGAAAATACAGCTCCAATAACAGAAGCCAATACAGATGATTTTTACTACACTACATCAAACAAGGCTGATGCTTATGCCAACCGTATTTTGGACAGATCTTTCCTGAAATTAAGGGAAGCTACTTTAAGTTATAATCTGCCTAAATCTATCATAGGTAAAGTGGGTGCACAAAGAGCAAGTGTGTCCGTTTTTGGAAGGAATTTAATCACCTGGCTGGCTAAATCAAACAAGACCATCGATCCGGAGGTTTCTAATTTTGGAAATGACTTAGGAAGTGAATTTGGTGAGTTTAGAACTGCTCCTCCGGTTAGGTTCTTTGGTGCATCATTAAAAGTTTCATTTTAATCTACCTCGTAATGAAAAATAATCATATAAAATATAAAGCGCTGATGTTATCAGCAGTGGTGTTTCTTGCTTTTGGGTGTAAGAAAACACTTGATATTAACGTAAGTCCAAACAACCCCTTAATTGAAACCACAACCCCTGAAGTATTATTTCCTTCGGCAGTGGCTTCTACAGCAGGACGTGTTGGTGGCGAACTCACTATTTTGGGCGGTATATGGTCGCAGTATTATACACAGGCAAATGCGTCAAACCAGTACAAAACTATTGACGCTTATGCGCTAACACGTAACGACTTGAATGGTAGTTATAATGAACTGTTTTCTGGTGCTTTGGCCGATTATCAATTGGCTATAAATTTAGCTGTAGCCAAAAGTGATTGGCGTTATAATTTAATGGCCACGGTAATGAAAGCTTATACCTATCAGGTATTGGTAGATTTATACGATAAAGTTCCATATACCGAAGCACTAAAAGGTCTTGATAACCTGCAGCCAAAATTCGACGATGGTTATACCGTTTATGTAGGTTTGCTTGCCGAAATAAATGCAGCCCTGGCCAAAGATTATTTAAGTGTTCCATTAAACAGCGACCAGCAAAAAACAGATTTTCTTTTTGGTGGTGACATGAATCTTTGGACTGAATTTGCAAACACCCTGAAGTTAAAAATGTATTTGAGGATGGTTAATGCAAAACCTGCAGAAGCACAAGCCGGCATTACTAAACTATATACTGATGGTGCAAACTTTTTAACTACCGGCGCAGGCATTGCTACATTTGATGGTACACCTGATAACAGTAATCCTTTTTATGAATATAATATCCGTCGTTTAAATACCACTACCAATTTAAGGGCAAGTAAAACCTTTACCAGCTGGTTGGTGGAAAACAGTGATCCAAGGGTTAATTATTATTTTGGAACCGCTAACCCGGTGCCGATGAATCAAGGTGATTACACTGCTACCGCAGTTGAACAACCTACTTATGCAGGCGCAACCGTTTTTGCACAAACCGCTAAAGATCCGGTTTGGTTTATTTCCGCTGCAGAATCTTACTGGATGCAGGCTGAGGCTTTAGAACGTTATTTTGGCGGAGCAGGCGCCGAAGCGATGTACCAAAGTGGCATTCGTGCAGCTTTTGCCCAGGTGGGACTAAATAGAGATGACTTTCCTACGCTTTATACAGATTACGGAGGATCTTTTGAGCAAAAATTAGAACAGATTGTTGTTCAGAAATGGGCCTCTTTTGCAGGCTCACATAGCCTGGAAGCCTTTTTTGAGCAGGAGCGTACCGGTTATCCTAGAATAAGTACTGTATATTCTACTGACGATAATTATTTGGCAGGTCAATGGGTATATTCAAAAAATGGTGTTACTGCTGGTTTGTTCCCTAAACGTTTGGTATTTCCTGCATCATCAAGAGATAGAAACAGCAACACGCCTGCAGAGGTGCCAATTACAACAAAAGTTTGGTGGGGTAAATAGTGTTTATAATTGATAAAAAGATGAAAAGATATTTAACAATAATCATATTGGGGGTTATAAGCATGACTTATAGCTCTTGCAAAAAAGAGTCCTTTGATTATCCGGAAGGTTATGTAGGTATTTCTAAAATAACGGTGTTCCCAATAATTACCATGAAAGGTGATAAATATGTAGCAGTAGCAAAAGGTGCAACCTATACTGATGCAGGCGCAACAGCTGCGGCAGGTACAAGCAACATCGAAGTGAAAGTTACGGGATTACCAAATACAGCTAATGCAGGTGTATATTTAATTACCTATGCGGCTACAAATACCGATGGTTTTTCGGCCACAACAACCAGATCGGTTGTGGTTTACGATACCAAAGCCGATGCTTTAGCTAACGATTTTTCAGGGGATTATTTAAGAGCTGCTACAGGAGCCATTTCAAAATGGACCAAATTAGCACCTGGCGCCTACCTGGTGAATAATCCAGGCGGTGCACCAACTGGCACAGCCGTTAATGTAATTGCAATAAACCCCACAGGCAGCGTAATTGATATTCCACAACAAAATACCGATAGCGGTCCCTGGGGATCAAATACAGAAAGTAAAAATTTAGTTTCTGGCAATTATTCCTGGGCAGTAGAGAATCCAGGTTATGGTACGGCAGTTAGAACCTTTGTTAAACAATAATTATAAAATGATGAAAAAATATTTTTATATACTAACCCTTTTTGTACTAAGCATATCTGCTTGTAAAAAGGACGAACCTGTTGGTGGTACAGCAGTACAAGATCTGTCTGGCGAATGGTGGGTGCAGATTGATGGAACCGGAGATTATTATGGCATATCCACTTATAATACTGCCGATAACTCATCAACACAGATGTGGTTAAATTTCACAAATTTTTGGGGCAGTTCGACCCAAACTGTTTTTGGGAAAGTGAATATAAACTTAGATAGTAAAACCTTTACCGGACAGAATGTTATTAATGCGGGTACCTATGATGGTGGAATAAAATTTACGGTAACCAACGGAAAAGTAACGCCAAATGGAGCCGTAGGGCCATCATCTAAAGCAACAACTGATGCTATCGCATTGGATGTTGAATTTTCGGATGATCCAGGAACGGTTTATCACCTTAAGGGTTACCACCGCACAAAGTTTGTTGGAGACGATCATTAACTTTAACCCAACTAAATAATGGGTTATCATAAAACTGGATTTTTGGAAGACCTTCTTTAAATAACGTGTTATTATAGAGCTCGTTAATGGGCAATTTGCTAAAAATCAAGAGGCTGTCGCTAAAAGGGCAGTCTCTTTTTTTTGGTAATAGTTGTATATTTTACATAATATTGATTTTTTGGCACAGTTTTTTTAGATTCATATAATGATATTTATGATCGTTAAAGGATAAATTCGGCTTATAAAGAGTTAAAATATTACTAATCAATCGAAAATTTTCGATGTTCTGTAGAAAATTTCCCCAAAACAGCCTTTTTAATAAGACAATATTATTGTCAAAACAAAGTCATTATATTACGAATTTGTTAAATTTTGTTAAATTGTTTCTCAGCTCTATTATATTAGCAGCTTAATTAAATAATCATTAACTAATTTAAATTTCATGAAAAAACTTCTACAAAGTTTGTTCATACTTTTGTTTGTTGCATCTGCTGCAATGGCTCAAGAAAGAACAATTACTGGTACGGTAACTTCTTCAGACGACAAGCTGCCGATACCTGGAGTAAGTGTAAAAGTAAAAGGTACCCAAGCAGGTACTATTACAGATGCTAATGGAAAGTATTCCATTAAAATTGCTACAGGTACAACAACATTAGAATTCTCTTATATAGGTTACATTGCGGAGACTAAAGCTGTTGGCACTTCAAATTCAATTAATGTAGTTTTGGTATCCGATTCGAAGGTACTAAGTGATGTTGTCGTGACGGCAAACTCCATTTCAAGAGATAAAAGAAGCTTAGGTTATTCTGCTCCAACTTTAAACAATACTGAATTAACTTCTGGTGGAAGCCCAAGTGCAATTAGTTCTCTAGCGGGTAAAGTGGCTGGTGTTAACGTTACTTCTACTTCGAATACTCCAGGAAGTTCGGCGAGAGTTGTACTACGAGGTGGGTCGTCTATTTCTGGATCTAACCAGGCGTTAATAGTGGTTGATGGGGTTCCTATCGATAACTCAAGTGTTATTGGTGGAGCTTCAGTATTGTCGAGTGTTGATTTTGGTAACCGTGGTAATGATTTAGCTGCTGATGATATCGAGTCTGTAACAGTGCTAAAAGGCCCTGCTGCCGCTGCACTTTATGGTTCTAGGGCATCCAATGGTGCTTTGATCATTACAACCAAAAAAGGATCAAAAGAAAAAGCAACCATCACTTTTACTACATCTAATACTTTTTCAAACGTAGTTAAACTACCTGATCTTCAAAATGAGTATGGTCAAGGTTATTACGATGTTGTTGCTCCAGATGGAAAATCTGCTACGTTTGTAACCGATCTTAAAGAAAACGGAAGCTGGGGTGCTCCATTTACTGGAGTTGTTCAGGGATGGGGACAACAAATTGACGGTGTTAGATTAACAAAACCTTACTCTGCTCTTCCAAATAATGTCCGGGATTTCTTTGATACAGGCTTTGCAACAGATAATAGTGTCAGTATCTCTGGTGGTGGAAAAAGCACTACCTTCTATTTAGGCATTAATGCACTTAGTTCTGATGGAGTATTTCCAACCAACAAAGATAAATATAATAAATACGGCGTTAGATTTAATGGAACAGCTGATTTAGCTGACAAACTTACGGCTGGAATATCTTTCAATTATAATAGAATTGATGCTAATCAAGTTGGAGGTGGTCAAGGCGCTGCTTCTGTTTTTAATAATGTGTTACAAACTGCCAGGGATATTGATTTACCTGCATTAAGAGATTTAAATAATAAATATTATGGTTACGGTTATACCGATGCGGCAGGTATTCCACATCCTAATTCTTATGGATATTACGGAACTTACACTCAAAATCCATACTGGGTACTAGAAAATTTTGCAAACTACGATGATGTGAGCAGGGTTACAGGTAACTTTAATTTAAATTATAAACCATTAAAATGGTTGGATATTCAGGAAAGAGTTGGTATTGATACTTATTCGGACAGAAGAAGAACAATATCTCCTAAATATAGCTTTGTTGACATAGATCAAACTGCAGAATATGCAGGGAATAATACCAGAACCAATGTTGGTGCCTATCAAATAGATCAATATAATGTTACCGAATTGGTTCATGATTTTATGGTTACCGCTAAACATCAATTTAACGAGGATTTTGAGGGATCGTTAATGGTGGGTAATAACATCAGACAAAGAGGAACAAATACACTTAGTTCTGCTACCAACACATCTGGTGGTTTAGTAGTTCCAGGGTGGTACAATTTGTCAAACAGTAATGGTCCGATAAATATTATTGCAGATAATTTATCAAAAAGAAGACTAATTGGTCTTTATGCCGATTTGAACTTATCTTATAAAAATTTCTTGTTTTTAGAGGCTACAGCAAGAAATGACTGGTCTTCAACATTACCAAAAAGTAATAATTCATTCTTTTACCCAAGTGTAAGTGGCTCTTTCGTTTTTACCGAATTACTTAAAGACTCGCCTGTATCAAGTGTTTTAAACTATGGGAAATTAAGATCAAGCTGGGCTCAGGTGGGTAATGATACCGATCCTTATCAGTTGCTATCTACTTATGGAAAAACGACTATAAACGGTAGTTTTGGAAGCACGGTCTTTCCTTTTGGTAACGTTGCCGCCTTAACACCAGGTTCAACCTTAGGTAATGTAAATCTTAAGCCTGAAATTACCACAGCTTTTGAAATTGGTGCAGATTTAGGCTTCTTAAATAACAGGATCACGATAGATGCAAGTTATTACAAAAGCAATTCTAAAAATCAGATTTTGGCCATTCCGATTCCTAACTCAACAGGTTACGGATTTAGCGTAGTTAACGCGGGTGAAGTTCAAAATAAAGGTGTGGAGTTAAGCTTAAGAGGAACTGTATTAAAATCTGCTGATTTTGAGTGGGGTTTATACGGATCATTTACTAAAAACAACAACAAAGTAGTTTCACTAATGCCTGGGATTGATCAGTTTGTAGTGGGTGGATTCTCTGGAATGTCGATCGTTGCTGCGGTAGGTAAACCATACGGTGAGTTTTATGGTGTTACTACATTAAAAGATGATCAGGGAAGAACTGTTGTTGACAAAACAACAGGTATGCCGTTGAGTACTTCTAAAGCAGAATATCTGGGCAATTACAATCCTAAATATCAGGCTTCATGGGGTACTAGTATTAGGTATAAACAATTGTCTTTGAATGTCCTGTTTGATACTAAACAAGGTGGGAAATTCTATTCTAGAACAAGATCAACGTTAGCCTTTGTCGGTGCTTCCGCAGAAACCGGTGGAAATAGATTTGGAGAAATCTGGCCTAATTCTGTTTATCAGGACGCTTCCGGGGCATTCGTTCCAAATACAACTGTGGGTTATGTTAAACAAGATTATTATGGTGGTAGCTTACCAGCGGGGTTTGGTATAGTTGATGGCTCTTTCGTAAAATTACGTTCTGCTAGTCTTTCTTATGCCTTTAACAAAGCTCAGCTTAAACGCCTGCCATTCAGTTCTATAGCCGTAGGTCTTTATGGAAACAATTTATTTATGTGGACAGCTAGTGAGAATCAGTTTGCTGACCCAGAAATTAACTCAGCAGGTGCTGGAAATACTCAAGGATTTGACTTTACTGCGCAGCCATCGGTTCGTAATTATGGTATCAACCTTAAAGTTACATTTTAACAAATTAAAGTAGTTCAATATGAAAACGAAAATACAAAAATCAAAATATACGCTTTTGCTGATATTACTTGTTGGCATACTGGGTATATCAGGATGTAAGAAATTTTTGGATATCAATGCAAATCCAAATAACCCGGATACTGCGGAACCATCTTTATTGCTTCCAACTGTAGAGGCTGCAGTAGGGCAGATTGTTGGTAACAGTTTCCAGGTTTATGGAGGTATGTGGAGCCAATACTGGACACAGAGTCCAAACAGTTCACAGTATAAAACAATTGATCAGTATAACCTGGCCAATACTGCATTTGACAGACCTTGGTTAACACTATATCGGAATGCATTAATTAACTGTAATCTGATTATTAACAGTAAAGGTTCAAGCTTAGAATACATGAAAGGCATGGCTTACATCCTTAAAGCTTATTCTTACCAGCTTACCACTGATGCTTTTGGCGATGTGCCGCTATCTCAGGCTTTAAATCCTAGCCTTTATGGTTCGCCAAAATATGATTCACAAGCGCTTGTGTATGATAGTATCTTCAATTATATCGATAAAGGTGTTGCTTTATTAAAGGTTTCATCAACTTCTCCAGGTGCACAAGATATTATTTTCCAAGGAGATATTCCAAGCTGGCAAGCGTTTGCCAACACGCTAAAACTTAGGGCATACCTTAGAATTGTAAAAGCTGATCCAGCAAAAGCTGAGGCAGGAATAAGAGCGTTATATGCTACCAATCCAACGTTTTTAGCTAAGGATGCAGCAATTAAATACTCTAGTATTGGTGGTAATGAAAATCCACTTTACAATGAAATGTTAGCTTTAGGTAAAGTTCAGAATTTAGTAGCCAGTTCAACTGCAGTAAATGCGTTTACCAGAAACTCCGATAAAAGGTTACCAAAGTTTTATGATCTGGTTGATGGACAAACCACTTTGAACTCTATAGTACAAGGTAGCTTTGCTGCATCTGGTGTTGCTAAAGTTGTTTCTATTCCCTCTACCTTAACTGGTGGTAACGCAGCGAACAGTGGCTCTGCAACTGCTCCTGTAAAATTGATTTCTGCATCTGAGTCAGCATTTTTGCAAGCAGAAGCAGTAGCTAGAAATTATGCAAGTGGTACGGTTTCTAATTTATTAACAACTGGAGTAAGAGCGAGTTTCGTTGCCACAGGATTGACAGCTAATGATGCTGACGCATATTTTGCAGCTGCACCAGATGGTCAGGCGGCACTAAGTGCAGCAACAACTTCTGAGGCTTTAGTGAAAGTTATTATTACCCAGAAATATTATGCAATGTGCGGAACACAAGGCTTTGAGGCTTGGTCAGAATATAGAAGAACAGGATACCCAGATTTTCTTATTACCTCTGTTGGTTCAAATATTGGCGCAGGTAGAACACCTTTAAGGTTGCTTTATTCAAGTGCAGAATCAACTTCAAATCTAAACTTCCCAGGAAATATTGTGATTTATACACCAGTTTGGTGGGATAAATAATTTCTATGGTTTGATATTGGAAATATCAATTTGGTCTTAAACGTCTAAATTAGAAATAAACATATAAATAGCAACCGGTTTGTTCCGGTTGCTATTTTTTTTCGCCCAGAACGGGCGTAAACTCTAGGGCAGAAGGCCTGAAAGCGCCTTGATCGAGGGGATGTTAACTTACAGCAAGGGCGTGCTCCGTGAGTAGGAATCTGAGGGAAGCAGGGAATAAAAACTTGACCAATTAAACAGAGACATAATAAAAACCTGAGTTCGATTATTAAAATGCCTGTAACTGTTATTCATCAGGTAGTTTTTTATTTTGTTGCGGATGCCCTCAACAGGTGTACACCATCAATAAACAGGATTTCGAAAACTGATTAGATATGTGGCACTTGTCCGCGAAGCGTTTTCCAGATATTTTTTAGAAAACCTTCCCTCTTCAGAGGCCTTTGTCTTTCATTTTTTCCCGGCTGATGACGAAATTCAAGATTTCTCCCCTGTCGTTGATGATCAGGTTAATCTAGATACAGTTGGCCAGCTCATTGTAGATTTTCCAACTTCTATGGTTCACTTAAATGCCTTTTTTGCCTTGATGCGATTGTTTTTGCAGATCCTGATCAGGGTAGAATTTATAAATGAGATTCCTGTGCATGAAACGGCAGAACAGGTTTTAAGGAACATGGCCAATGGTTGATAATTTGGAATGGCAGCATGATACCGATTACCCCGCTTTCAGTCATTAGGAGAATTTCTGCAGACCTTTTCTAAAATTAAGTTTTTTTGGTTTTAACGGAATTCTTGTGAAATTCATCAACTATAAAGTAAATATCAGTGAATTTAACGTGTAATCGCGGCCTTTTTCTTGTTAATATTGGAAGGCCAGAAATTTAGATGTAAGCATTTGCCGCATCATTACAATATTATCCTCAATTCATAGTCGAAGAGGTTATTATCAAAGAAATGTTTGCGATATAAGATTTTTTTTAAGTGATTCTCTCTTTTAAATAACGTTCTAATCTAATTGTATCTTTTTGGATGAATTTTTCCCTTTATTAATGACGGCCATATCAGTTTATTACGCTTAGATTGTGAATGGAAGTCAAAAACAAGCTTTTTGATTAGTTTTTATTAAAAAAAATAATTTTTCTTGCTTTTTGAGATTTGCATCTAGCTTTTCTAATTGCTATATTGTGTTATTAACCGAAACTAGACTAACTTTTATGAAAAACTCGTGTAGAGATTGTTCTTTCTATGCTATTTATTGCAACCGGAGCAGTATCAACATAGAATAAATAATGGGCACAAAATGTCTATAAGCCAATTCCAGGTAAATATCAAACTAAAAATGCAGCTTTTGAGAACCACATTAGTTGCAGGTAAGGTATGCATGGCAGGATTACGCATTTTTTTCTAATAATCAATTTGTTTAGCTCGATTTAATAAAAAATAAAATTTTATTGTAAAATTTGTATTACAAAATACTAAATTCTATATTGTATTATTATTAACTAAACTAAACTTTTTTATGAAAAAACTTCTACAAAGTTTGTTCATATTGCTATTTATTGCCACCTCAGCAATAGCGCAAGACCGAACAATCACTGGAACAGTTACGGCTCAGGAAGATGGATTACCGCTCCCTGGCGTAAGTGTTAAAATTAAAGGTGCATCAGGCGGAACCACTACTGGTGCGGATGGTAGATATTCCCTTAAAGTCGCAAACAAAGCTACCACTCTAGAATTCTCCTATATTGGTTTCTTAAGTCAAACCAAAGCCATCGGCGGTAGTAATGTAATTAACATACAACTGCAAAGCGATTCTAAAACACTATCTGATGTAGTGGTAACAGGTTATACTACACAGTCAAAAAAGGATGTTACCGGATCAATAGCGAGTGTGAGCGGAGAAAAATTAAAAAACCAACCCGTACAGAGTTTCGAACAAGCGTTAGCTGGTAAGGCTGCGGGTGTGAATATTATTCAGCCAAACGGATTGCTAAATAATCCTCCGGTTTTTAGGGTGCGTGGAGTAAATTCCATCTCTTTAAGTTCTTATCCGCTAATTATTGTAGATGGTATTCCGGTATTCACGGGCGATCAATCAACAAATAGTGCCGCTGGAAATGCCTTAGGAGACATTAACCCTGCAGATATAGAATCGATTGATATCTTAAAAGATGCTGCATCATCAGCCATTTATGGTTCGAGGGCAGCCAATGGGGTTGTGGTAATCACAACTAAAAAAGGTAAACAAGGATCAACAAAGGTAAATTATGAGGGCTGGGTTGGTACATCCAAAGCACAGAATCTAAACCCTTTGTTAAATGCAGCCGAGTATGTACAAATTAAGAATGAGGCAAGAACTAACATTGGTTTAGCACCTGCATTCTTTTTGCAAACAAAAACGGATGGTACCCAGGTAGAAACCAACTGGTACGACTATGCTTACAGAACCGCGACCTCTCAAAATCATGCATTGAATTTTTCCGGGGCAACAGATAAAACATCTTATTTTGTTTCTTTAGGATACAGTAATCAGGAAGGTTTCATTATCAATAACTCATTTGAAAGAAAAAATGGACGTGTAAATCTTGATCATAAATTATTCAAAAATGTGACTATCGGTACCAACTTCTCGTATAGTAACACGTTGAACCGGGCGCCAAATACGGGGTCTCTTCCAGGTTCATCATTTAATACTGGTGGTTTAGGTCGATTAGCTATTGTACTTCCTCCAAACGTTTCACCATATAATGAAGATGGCTCATATAATGTTGCCGGTTCAGCCATAGGTTTAGGGGCAAACCTAATTGCATCAAATTATCCTAACGCAGCTGTTTTGGTAAATCTTGATAAAAATACTTCAGAAAGCGATAGATTAATTGCAAACGGGTATGTCTCTGTTCAGTTGTTAAAGGGTTTAACATTTAAAACCAATTATAGCATTGATAATTTAAAACTTGATAATAATGTTTTTGTAAACAGATTGCAGGGAGATGGATTTGCATACAATGGCGGCGCAACCAGTAATTATGTTAAAAATAGCCGATGGAACTGGTCGAATACTTTAAATTATTCCAATACTTTTGGCGATCATACTATTGGTGGTTTTATCGGTGCAGAAGATCAGTATACTAAGTCGTATGGTTATGGTGCAACACGCCAAAATGTTATCGATCCGTTCATTGAGGTTTATCAAGGATCGTTTGGGGCAATTACACCGGCTAATTTAATACAATTCGATAATGCTTTCCGTTCATTTTTCGGTAGTGTTAACTATGATTACAAAAAGAAATATTACATCACAGGGTCTTTCCGCCGTGATGGATACTCTGGTTTATCAGCAGGAAACAAATATGGTAACTTTGGCGGTGCTTCTGCCGGATGGGCCCTTTCAGAAGAATCTTTTTACAAAAATTCAGGGATCAGTAAAATTTTAACCCGCTTTAAAATTCGAGGTAGTTATGGTGAAGTTGGTAATATCAATATTGGTAATTATCCGGCATTGTTTTTATATAGTCCAGGGTTGTACGGTTCAGATGCAGCATTGTCTTTTTCTCAAGCGGGAAATCCTAATTTAACCTGGGAAACCAGTAAAAAAGCTGATATTGGTGTGAACCTGGAGTTTTTAGGAGGCCGTTTCACACTAGATGTTGATTATTACCACAATAACATAGATAATCTAATTCAAAATGCCCCTCAGGCACCCTCGAAAGGGATACCAAACAATGCAATTACAACAAACGTAGGTAAAATGTATAACAAAGGGTTTGAATTTGCTGTTAATTCAAGAAACTTTGATACTGATAATTTTACGTGGTCTACTTCATTTACTTTCAGTACTCTGAAAAATGAGGTAACTGCATTAGGTAATAACGATGCCGATCTTTTTGGTGTAACCCAGTTGGAAACGGCTAATATTACCCGTGTCGGTTATCCAATTGGATCAATTTACACTGTACCAACCGCAGGTGTGGACCCAGCTACTGGTGAACGAATTTTTGTGAATAGATTTGGACAAAAATTAAGATTTAGCTTCCAGAGAGCAGCAGCAGCACGTTATCAATACTTAGAGGGGCCAAATGCAGGTACAAATGCGCCGGCAATTGATGCTGCTCTAGATGCAACGATAACTGGACAGGCTATTCCAAAATGGTTTGGTGGCTTAGATAATAACTTTCGTTATAAAGCTTTCGATTTAACTTTAGGTTTAACGTTCTCCGGAGGTAACAAGGTTTATTATGGCTCTTTAGCAGGGCTTCGCGATCAACGTTTCTGGAACAATGAAGCAGGTATGATGAACAGGTGGACTACGCCTGGTCAGATTACCGATATTCCTAGGGTTGTTTATGGGGATAATGTATCAAATGGTTCGGCCTTTGCACAGTCGCAGAATGTATTTTCTGGTAACTTCTTAAAAGTTCGTAATCTGGCAATAGGTTATACTTTGCCAAAATCACTTTTGAATAAATACGGGATTTCTAATGTAAGGGTTTATGCACAATCAAGTAATCTTTGGATTATTTCTGATTATCCAGGACCAGATCCCGAGGTTTCTGTTAACGGAAACTCTACGGCAGCTGGTAACAGTGGTAGTTTAGCGCCAGGGGTAGATCGAAACTCAGTTCCATCTGCAAGAACATTTACGTTTGGTATCAATGTTGGATTTTAAAAATAGACAGTCATGAAGATTAATATAAATAATAAAATAAAATACCTTTTTATAGCTGCGCCATTGCTGTTTACTACTTCGTGTAAAAAGGATTTCTTAAATACAGCTCCAAAAACCTCATTGCCAACTGAAGAGGCTTTTTCTAGCCCTGATCGTATCCTTTCTGAACTTCGTGGTGTTTATGCCGGAGTTAAGAGCGGTAACTTTTATGGCGGCCGCTACCTTATTTATAACGATATTAGGGGAGAAGATTTTATCGTAAACAAGCCAAATGGGGTAACCAATTTAGAAACATGGAGATTTAACGTAACCTCAAATACAAGCGAGGTTACAGGTTTATGGGGGGCGATGTATGCCGCTATTAATAGGGCAAATCTGGTAATGGAAGGGATTAATGCTAATGCAGCTTTACTTACTCCAGCAGTGGCAAAACAGTACATTGCTGAGGCTAAAGTAATGCGTGCGCTTTCTTACTACAGTTTATTGCAGCTTTATGCCAAACCTTACATTACAGATAATGGATCTAGTTTAGGTGTGCCATTAAGACTTAGGGCTGAAAAAGATTTAACTGGCAACGATTTAAAAAGAAGCACCGTAGCAGAGGTATATGCCCAAATTTTAAAAGATTTAGATGAAGCTGAACCAGACCTGGCTTTGACATTAGTTGCAACCAGAGCGTCTAGAAATACAGCAATTGCATTAAAAACCAGGGTATATCTATCAATGGGTAATTTGCCATTAGTTGTAACTGAAGCCAATAAAATTGTTAGTGCTACAGCTCCTTTTGTCGCATCAACCGGTGTAGCCAACAAATTAGAAACCAATATTGCAACGGTATTTGGTGGAAGTTATATTGGACCTGAAGCCCTTTTAACTTTTCCTATGTCTGATCTTGATGCACCTGGAACACAAAACCAATTGGCTTATTATTATAATATTGAAAGTGCCGGTGGTAATCAGGAATATTACTTGAATACTGCAGGGATATTTGGTAATGCTGCATTTGCCGCAGCATCAGTTGATGCCAGGAAGACACTTACCAGCGCAGTGGGCGCAAACACCTATTTAACTAAGTTTAAAAAACCATCGCCATATACTGATTACGTCCCGGTAATTAGATATGCAGAGGTATTACTAAACCTGGCGGAGGCGACCGTAGTTTCTGATCCGGTACGTTCTATTTCACTGTTAACAGCTGTTAGGCAACGTTCAAATCCAACATATGTGTTTCCTGCGACCGATTTATTACCTGCTAACTTAAAAAATACCATCCTTACCGAAAGAAGAATTGAGCTTTTGGGTGAAGGTTTCAGATCTCCGGATGTGATGAGGTTAGGTGCGGGTTTCGTAGCAAAAAGTGGTCCTCAAGGTACTGCTCCAGCTATTCCATTCAATACTGCTGGTTATATCTGGCCAATTTCTGCAACCGAGATTCAAAATAATAAGTTGGCCGTTCCGAATTAATTTAACTGTGAATTTTATTTACGACAAAAGCCAGCATAATGATGGCTTTTGTCGTAATATCATGTTCAGACTACTTCTTATCCACACGATGACCAATAAAAATCAATCCGAAATACAATACCCAATTCAATTATGTAGCTGGCAAATTTATATACAAATAATAGCGGTCTTTTTTTTATAACAAGTAGCTTGTCATCTATATGATAAGCACTTTGATCGATGACTGAAAATTAAATCGTAAAATTTGTATTACAAAATACTAAATTCTATATTGTATTATTAACTAAACTAAACTTTTTTATGAAAAAACTTCTACAAAGTTTGTTCATATTGCTATTTATTGCCACCTCAGCAATAGCGCAAGACCGAACAATCACTGGAACAGTTACGGCTCAGGAAGATGGATTACCGCTCCCTGGCGTAAGTGTACGAATTAAAGATGCGTCAAACTCTGGCGTTTCTACAAATGCCGCAGGTAAATTTTCCATCAAGGTAAGTGCTGGCGCCAAAGTGCTAATTTTTTCTTCGGTAGGCTATTCAATTCAAGAAATTGCCATCAGGGGTAGCGTTGTAAATGCATCTTTAGAAACAGATTCAAAGTCACTATCAGAAGTTGTGGTAACGGCATTAGGCCAAAAAAGAGAAGCCAAATCTTTAGGTTACGCAGCTACTACCATTGATGCCTCAAAATTAACCGCTGGTCGTTCAACCAATGTGGTAAATGCTTTAGCAGGTAAAGTAGCGGGTGTAAAAATTCTATCAACCGGCGGTGCAACAGGAGCATCATCAAATATTAATATCAGGCAGGCCACCACTTTTACCGGATCGAACCAGCCGCTATGGGTGTTAGATGGTATTCCAATTGATAATGGTGGAGGTGACCAATCCGTAAATACGGGAAGTACAAATTCAAACAGGGGTATTGATCTAAACCAGGATGACATTGAGTCGGTAACGATTTTGAAAGGACCAGCTGCCGCCGTACTTTATGGCTCCAGGGCTGTTGCCGGGGCGGTAATTGTAACTACTAAAAAAGGAAGTAGAGGACAGGCCGGAAAAGTAGAATTAAGCAGTAACTACAATTATATAGAGGTTAACCGTTTACCGGATTATCAAAATCAATATTCTCAGGGTGCAAATGGATTATATGATTCTTTTTCGCAAATGTCGTGGGGGGCTAAAATAACAGGACAAACAGTTACCAATTACCTTGGTAACCCAGAAACCCTTACCGCTTATCCGGATAATGTTAAGGATATATTTAAAGGAGGTTATAATCTACAGAACAATGTTACTTTTTCTGGTGGTACCGAAAAAACGGCTTATTACTTTAATTATGGAAATTTTAAAGAAAGTGGGTATATCGATAATAATACTTTGGCTAAAAATAACTTTACCGTTAATGCCAGTACACAATTGAGTAAAAATTTAACCATTAGTTCTTCGATTCAGTACATTCATAATAATTCTGTAGGTACCCCTACAGGTAATGCAAGGTCTAATCCGTTATTTGATGGTATGACTTTGCCGAGAACGTACAACCTTGCAAATTATCCATTTGAAACGGCAGCAGGTTTAAATAATATACCAAGCAACCGTGTTAATAATGCGGGTTATACTTATTATAATGTTTTAGGCACAGATAACCCGCTATGGTCAATTAAATATGTTTTATATAAGCAAAAGATAGACCGGGCTATTGGTAATGTTGGTTTAGATTATAAAATAGCAGACTGGTTAAGTGCTAATTATAAAATTGGTATCGATCAATATACCAATGTATCGAAAACTATTAATGAAAAATCTTCTAACAATAACCAATCGGCAAGTAGGGCTGGTTCCATTATAGATAACACCACCAACAGGCGTGAGGTAAGTTCGTACTTCAATTTGGTGGCCAGCAAAAGGTTTTTAAAAGACTTTGGCGCCAGATTTTTATTGGGTAACGAGATTAACTACAGAAGAACAGATCAGTTACAAGTTACGGGTAATGGCATACAGGCAGCACATAACTACAATATCTCTAATACCTTGACTTATGTTCCGCTTCAAACTATACGAGAACAAAGTTTGGTGGGAGTGTATGCCGATGTTAGTTTAGATTATAAATCTTTTGTATATCTGTCGTTTACAGGACGTAGAGATGTTTCTTCAACCTTTGCCCCTGATAAAAGAAGTTATTTTTATCCTAAATTAGATGCCAGTTTTATCGCAACAGAGGCTTTCCCTCAGTTAAAACAAAATGATATTTTAACTTATTTGAAAATCAGGGCTAACTACGCGAAGGTAGGTAGAGAAGCACCAATTTACAGTACAGGCACCTATTTTGGTACTGCAGGTCCTTCTGATGGTTTTGGGCCAAATTTAATATTTCCATTTAATGGGGTAAATGGTCAAACTTTTTCAAATGCTGCTGGTAACATTAATATTAAACCTGAATTTACGGCTTCAAGAGAAGTTGGTTTAGAGGCTAAGCTTTTAAAAGACAGATTAAGTATCGATGTTGCGTACTATAGTACCAAAAGTACCGACATTATATTTTCTGTCCCTAGCGCGCCCTCTTCTGGTTTTAGCAGTACCCTGTTAAATGCCGGAACCTTAAAAGCCCATGGTATCGAGTTGTTGATCAGTGGAACACCGGTAAAATCGAGAAACTTTAACTGGGATTTATCTGTAAACTTTACCAAAGGAAGAAACGAAGTGGTAGAACTGGCTCCGGGTGTACCATTTATTGGTAACGGTGGTTTTACCAATCCTCAGGGCCGCATTGTTACCGGATATCAGTATGGAACACTATTCGGTCAGGTATTTAAAAAACTTAATGGTAAGGATGTTGTGGATGCAAATGGTAGGTTAAGCTCTGGCCAGATCAATACCACAGAATTACAGCCGATTGGTGATCCAAATCCAAAATGGACGGGTGGTGTAAATACAACCTTCTCTTACAAAGGTTTATCATTAAGTTTATTTGCCGATATCCGTTATGGCGGCGATATTTATTCGAGAACAATTACTGATTTAAGAAGATATGGTGTTGCTGCAGAAACAGGTAACAGAGATCGTTTATATGTGCACAATGCCGTATATGCTGATGGTACGCCAAACAATACCTTAATTACGGCCGAACAATACTATAGCGATTTGTATTCTTCAGCAGCACAGCAATATGCGGTTTTTGACGGTTCCTGGATCAGGTTGAGGGAAGCGACGCTATCTTATCGCATCCCAGGCAAATTATTAAACAAACTAAGCTTTATAAAAGGGATTAATGTTGGTTTAACAGGAAGAAACCTATTGATGTATGCGCCTAATTTCCCTCACTTAGATCCGGAGAACAACCTTTTGGGTGTGGGTAACGGACAGGGGATTGAGTATAACGGCCAGCCTCAAACAAGAACCTATGGTGGATTTTTAAAATTATCATTTTAGTATTAGGAGAGTTTAAATATGAAAATTAATATAAAGAAAATAGTTTTTGGATTGGCATTAGCCATAACAGGACTGAGCTCGTGCAAAAAATTTGTAGACATTAATGATGATCCTACACGATTAAAAGATCCTGATGCAAGTTTGGTTTTACCTGCTGCGCAAGGTAGGTTAGGATTTACTATGGGCTCCGATATACATCGTTTCACTTCCTTATGGGTGCAGCAGTTTGCAGCACAAGGAGGTGGTGCAGCCCAACCCAC
Source organism: Pedobacter sp. KBS0701 (assembly GCF_005938645.2). Lineage (NCBI taxonomy): Bacteria > Pseudomonadati > Bacteroidota > Sphingobacteriia > Sphingobacteriales > Sphingobacteriaceae > Pedobacter > Pedobacter sp. KBS0701. The sequence goes on along the minus strand of NZ_CP042171.1, from coordinate 5,216,491 downwards.
GCAATATGATAAATATGCCATAGGTGAAAGTGATATCAATAATACCTGGGAAGCTACTTTTGCAGGTACTTTGGCTGATTTGCAAAAGGTGATCGAAAAAACCAAATCAACAAGTCCAAAATATGCAGGTGTTGCAGAATTGGTAAAAGCATACATTTATCAAACGCATGTTGATGCATTTGGAGATCTTCCCTACACAGAAGCCATTGGTTATGAAGCAAACCTAAAACCAAAGTTCGATGGATCGTCAACGATTTATGATAATGTATTTAGCTTAATTGATGAAGGTATTGCTGATATCAAAAAAGCATCTTTATTGGCACCTGCAACTGATGATTTATTTTATGGCGGTGATATGGATAAATGGGAACGTTTTGGAAATGCTTTAAAACTAAGAATGTATATTCACTACTTTTCTACCAATGGAACGGCAGCAGATGCAACAAGAGCTAAAACGGGTATAACCGCTATATTAGCTACCAATAAGCTGTTAAGGGCAAATACCGACAATTTTCAAATGCGGTTTTTAAGTTCTGCCAATCAAACCAACCCTATTCACCAATTTGAAGGATCAAGACCAAACCAGTTTTTTCCGAGTAAAACTTTGGTTGATATCATGAATGCCAAGAGCGATAGCAGGAGAAATTCATTTTTTACCTTACTGGGAGCTACTTATGTTGGAGCCACGAATGGAAATGGTGATATAGTGGTAAGTACTTCCTTTTCGCGCATGAGCACTTACCTTCGAGGAAAACTTTCAGCAGGTACATATTCTGGCGAAGCACCAATAAGAATGTTAACATTTGCTGAGCAAAATCAGATTTTAGCTGAATATTTTGCCAGAACAAACGGAGGAAATGATTTAACCACAGCAGATACTTATTATAAAGCAGGTATAAACGCGTCATTTGCAAGTGCGATTGAGTTTTCAGATGGAACAGAAGCTGCGGCTGTAACCGCCGGTTTAGCTACTTATCTGGCTTCAACAAATGGAACTTTGGCAACAGGCGATGCGCTACAAAAAATTATCGAGGAAAAGTTTGTGTCTAACTTTGGGGTTGCCATAGAGCCCTGGACGGACTGGAGAAGAACAGGTTTTCCTGTATTATCTCCGGTATCCCCCTCAACATCCGTTCCGCGCATATTGCCATATTCATTTAACGAAAGAAGCTACAATCCTAACACACCAGCCCGACCTTCAGTATTCGTAAAATCTGTATTCTGGGATAAATAATTATAACTATGAAAAGAATTTTAATCATATTATTTGCATCAATATTAGGCCTGGCCTCATGCAAAAAAGATCCAAAGCAACCTGAAACACTTGATACAGCCGCTACCATTACTTTTGATGGTAATTTAAACACGGTATCGGGTACATATTCAAGTTATGCTTCAGCTACCCCTACCATAAAAGGAACAGGAACTGTAAATATTGTAATTACTTATAGTGGAGATGTGAAAACACTTTCATTTACTACGCCAACAGGTACGGTTATTAACAATCTGGGTACCGCTACAGTAAGTGGCGGTTCTTATACCTTTACTAAACTGGTAAAAGATTTACGTGGTGCGGCTGATGCTCCACTCCCTACCTCTGGTACAAGTGGGGCGGTTGTTTTAACGGTTACGGCCACCCTTGGTAATGGACAGACGGTAAAACGCTTTTTTACGATCACCATTACCGGATAATTTTATAAAATAAGGCCTGAAATTTTCAGGCCTTATTTTTAAATTGAAAAAAATTAAGCTTACTTCTTATCTACACTATATTTCCCCGGGCCAATAAAAATCAACCCGAAAAATACAATAGCCAACTCAATTGCGTGGCTGGCACCGCCTAACCCATCTCCTTTGCCGAAATGTACCAAAGCTGCGATAATCATCGTAAAGATTAATAAGATTAGTGCCGGACGGAAAAATAATCCTACAATCAACAGGAAACCACCAAAGGTTTCGGTAGCTGCAGCCATAAAGCCCCAAAATACAGGTAAAAAATCTATGCCGATTACTTTCATGCTTCCGCCTAAACCAGTCCAGCCATTTGGTCCGCCTGCAAGTTTCGGGAAACCATGAATAATAAACATTATTCCTAAACCAATACGGATCAGTAACAAGCCTGTATTGCGGTATTTTCCTAAATTGTCTAAAATTGCCATCTTATAAATATTTAAATTGAACGTTATTGGTTTCTACATATAAAGCTACTTCAGCGCCTAAAGTCATGCATAGGTTGTTTTCGATATGCCCTGTGGGGAAGTTAAAACAAACTGGATAATCATATTCCTTAACAATGTCCCAAATTACCTCATCAGCGGTTTGCCCGAAAGAGATTTTTTCTTCTTCAATTTCATTAAAGGCACCAATAATCAAGCCCTTTAAAGCATGTAGCTTACCCGCTCTTTTCAACATACGCAACATACGATCTATACCATATTCCTGCTCGCCAACATCCTCCAAAAAGAGTATTTTGTCGGTAAAATCCATTTCCGAAACCGAGCCCTGTACCATGGTGAGCAAACTTAAATTTCCACCAATCAAAATTCCTGTTGCCTCTCCTGCCCTGTTCTTAAACGAACTTTGATAAAAATAGGCCTGTTTTTCACCAAATAATGCCCTCTGTAAAGAAAGTAAAGCTTCTGGTGTAGATTCCTCAAATGTATAAGGCATTTGTGCGTGTATGCACTGGCTATTGCATTGCGCAATCAGGTGTGATAGCAGGACGGTAATATCACTGAAGCCTACAAACCATTTAGGATTTTTGTTAAACTCCGTAAAGTCCAGATCATCAATAATCCGGATGGTGCCATAACCCCCGCGGCCAGAAATGATGGCTTTTATAGATGAATCATCTATAAAGCGCTGAATATCTTTGGTCCTTAAAGCATCACTTCCCGCAAATTGGTGGTGACTTGCGTATACACTATCGCCAATAATCACCTCCAAACCCCAGCTTTCTAATCGTGCTATGGCATGGTCTATAGGTTTGGGTAATTTCTTTGCCGGACATACCAGCGCAATCTTATCTCCTTTTTTTAAATACGGGGGCTGCTTAATCATCTTCAAAACACTTATCTTTGCCAAATTAATAAAAATTGTTTTGGATAATAGTAAAATAAAAAGATATACCGTAACTGCGGCGCTTCCATATACCAATGGACCAGTTCATATTGGGCATCTGGCTGGTGTTTACATCCCTGCAGATATTTATGCCCGTTATTTAAGATCGAATAAACGAGATGTAAAATTCATCTGTGGATCTGACGAAAATGGTGTGCCCATTACTTTAAAAGCCAAAAGAGAAGGAATTACACCCCAGGAAGTGGTAGATAAGTACCATAAAATTATTGGCGATTCTTTTAAAGAGTTTGGTGTATCTTTCGATATCTATCACCGTACCTCATCGCTTACCCATCACCAAACGGCTGCTGATTTCTTCGAAACCCTTTACGATAAAGGTGTTTTTACGGAAGAGGTTACCGAGCAATATTACGATGCCACTGCGAAACAATTTCTGGCCGATCGTTATATTACAGGTACCTGCCCTAAATGCGGTAACGAAAATGCTTATGGCGATCAGTGCGAAAATTGCGGTTCTACACTCAATGCAACCGATCTGATCAATCCAAAATCTACCCTATCAGGCGATAAACCCATTTTAAAAGAAACTAAAAACTGGTTTCTGCCGCTGGATAAGTATGAAGACCGTTTACGTACCTATATCGAAAGCCACAAAGAATGGCGCCCGAATGTATACGGCCAATGCCAAAGCTGGTTAAATGCAGGTTTACAGCCAAGAGCAATGACCAGAGATTTGGATTGGGGTGTACGCGTTCCACTTCGCGATGCTGAAGGTAAAGTACTTTATGTGTGGTTTGATGCCCCTATTGGTTATATTTCTGCAACTAAAGAGCTGTGTAACTATGCCAAGCTCGATGTGTGGAATCCTAAAGCCGAGGAATATTACATCAGCAGTTACGAAAACGATAAATGTGGTTGGGAAGAATACTGGAAAAGCGACGAAACCAAGTTGGTCCACTTTATTGGTAAAGATAATATTGTTTTCCATTGCATTATTTTCCCTGCCATGTTAATGGCACACGGTGAATATACCTTGGCTGATAATGTGCCCGCAAACGAATTCTTAAACCTGGAAGGACAAAAAATATCGACTTCTAAAAACTGGGCAGTTTGGTTAAATGAATATTTAAGAGAGTTTGAAGGAAAACAAGATGTATTGCGTTATGTATTAACAGCAACAGCTCCTGAGACTAAAGACAATGATTTTACCTGGAAAGATTTTCAGGCAAGAAACAACAATGAACTGGTAGCTATACTTGGGAATTTTGTAAACCGGGTGGTGGTGCTTACACATAAATACTTTGGCGGTTCGGTACCAACCTGTATGGAAATTGCTGAGGTAGACCAGGCTGTTATTGACGAATTGGCCGGTTACCCGGCAAAAATTTCTGCATCTATAGAAAACTACCGTTTTAGAGAGGCATTATCAGAAGTAATGAATGTTGCCCGTTTAGGGAATAAGTACCTGGCCGAAACCGAGCCATGGAAACTCATTAAAACCGATGAAGACCGTGTTAGAACGATCTTGCATATTGCACTTCAAATAGCGGCCAATATTCAGATCCTGATCGAACCTTTTATGCCTTTTACAGCAGAAAAATTAATGAAGATGCTTAAAAATGGCGGCCATGATTGGGATGATGCTGGTACTGTTAGCCTGTTAAAACGTGGTCACGATATTGGAGAAGCTGTGCTCTTATTTGATAAAATTGAAGATGCAGAAATCGACTTCCAGATCGAGAAATTAAATCAAAGTAAAGCCAGTAATGCTGCTAATAATGTGGTTGCTGTTCCGGCAAAAGAAAATATCCAGTTTGACGATTTCTCGGCAATGGATATCCGTGTAGCCACTATTGTAGCAGCAGAAAAGGTAGAGAAAACCAAAAAGCTGTTGAAGTTAACGGTAAATACAGGCATTGATGAAAGAACTGTGGTTTCTGGCATCGCTGAATATTACAAACCTGAAGATATTGTAGGTAAACAGGTAAGTATGATCATAAATCTTGCTCCACGCGAAATCAAAGGGATTCTATCGCAAGGCATGATTTTAATGGCCGAAAATGCTGAAGGAAAACTCACTTTTGTAGCACCTGTAGAAAAGTTTCAGGAAGGTAGTGTAATCAGGTAGTGTTTACCTGCACTAAAATATAAAGCCATTTGATTAATTTCAAATGGCTTTTATTATTATTTATCCTGATGCGATGTAAACTTACTTTCTTTCGTTAGGGGTTCATTCGGTTAAAATAATCGGTTATTGCATCATTATTCGCTTTTGCCCGGTCGCTGCTTGTACCGAAAGTCAGTTCTGTTTTACCTTCTTTCATCTGTTCAACTACCGATGCTACAAACTCACTCACGGGAGGGTGTGCATCGTGGATTCCTTTTCCTCCCAAATCAGTGTTTAAGGCTGGCGGAATCATCTCAATCACTTCTATTTTCGAATCTTTAAGGCTATGGCGTAAAGAAAGTGTAAAAGAACGCATAAATGCTTTGGTACCACAGTAAACCGGTATGGTAGATAAAGGCACAAATGCCAGTCCGGAGGTTACATTAATAATTGTATCCAGCGCATCCAGATTACTAAACAGTTTTGTTAAGTGCAGTGGTGCTAAAACATTGGTGGTAATTTCGTGATTTGCTTTCTCATAAAAATCATCATCACCAATGTTCATCCAGCTTTGGATGCCCGCATTGTTTACCAGTACGTTTAAATCGCTATGATTTTCAGCAATCCAGTTGTACAGCTCAACTCTGCTCTTTTCATCAGATAGGTCGCATACTTTGGTAATAACCGAAGGTAGTTTTTCTGCCGCTTCCTTCAAAGCCGCTTCTCTTCGTCCGCAAATAATTACGGTGTTGTTTTCCTGGATAAACCTTTCAGCTAATCCAAAACCAATCCCAGTTGCGCCTCCTGTAATCAGGATTTTATTTTTTGTTAGTTTCATGTTCTCAATCAATTTGATAATACAAAGATTAAGTTATTGAAATGATTTATTATGGTGAGTAGTACAGTTTTTATCAATGCGGCTAATGCCTAATAATCCCGAAAGATAACCTTTCTAATTAATTATTAAATGCAATTCTTGGTGGGAAATCCTTATTAAAATGAATTCTCTTGCGACAAAACTTTTACTATATTTGCGCAACAAAATGGTCCCGTAGTTCAACGGATAGAATAGAAGTTTCCTAAACTTTAGATATGAGTTCGATTCTCGTCGGGACCACTTCCTTAGATTCAAACCAGAACATTGTTGTGCAAATCGTTGATTTTCAAGACTTTGTTTTGGTTTTTATAACGCATTAATACCCATGGCTTTTCATTCTGAATGACTGGTTTTAGTGAGACGAAAATTTACTCATTCTTGTAAATAATTAAAGGTCAGCAACTTAATAAAAAAAGTATTTTCAGCTGCTATACCGGACTTTCTTATATTGACGTGAAGCAGCTTCAGTTGGACCAGATCTCAAGAGGAGATGATGGTAACCTGAGGCTAAGGTAATCCTTGACCCTTACGATCAGCACCGCATTGGTGTAATACGTTTTAAGCTTGATCCGGATAGTCCATAAATTACGATCAAAACATGTCTGCTCCGCCAATGACCGCTTTACGAGCAACTTGAAGCAGCAAGCAAAAATGCGATGACGATAGTCATCCGGATGATCTTAATTAAGCAAATGGTTGAGTCTGCTTGTCGCTCCAGTAGGATCACTTGGGGAGCAGCATCCAAATCTGACGTGATTGATCCTCATGGGATACTCAATTAGCCCACCAATGTAAAATTGAGGTTTCTGAGCATTTTTATCTGAATTTCTCTGGTACATACTATACAATTTATTATAAGATATTGGGCAGAGCCCCCAGCTGAAAATGCATTCATTTTGCTTCAGCAATGACATTATTGCTTCAGCAAGATGCAGCAGATCATGCCAGCGGCATCAGCTATCTTGATCTTGCAGAATTCATCAGTCTTAAGTGTTAAATCTAAATGGGATCCGGGATGTCCAACTTAATACAACAAAAGCGAGTATAAATACCTGTTTTATCATTCGCGTTTTTCTACGCGGGGAACGGTCAGGCATTCCTCATTACTTTGACATAAGAAATAAATTAAAAAACTTTAAACGTAAAGTCATGTCAGAACACAAAACAAAAACCGGTACTTTTCATGTGATCTATCTAATCGATTCTCCGGTGGGTACTGCTCCAATCATCGAATTTAATTTAATCGTCAATACAGTGCCAAAAGGATAACTGGTTCGGCCACTCTTCGTGGGCCGGGCATCGATGCTGACGACGAAATCAGGGGTGAATACCATTTTCAGACCACTATGCCTCATAAAACATCAATTATGGCAAATTTAACTGGGTATGCTTATTTTCAGCCGATAGGCCTCCCTGCTCCAAATTTAAAGGCATCATTGCTTTTAACTGACGATTGGCAAAGCGGCAAAGCCGTATATGAATATCTTGAAAATGGTCATTGGGTAAAAGTAGAAGGGTCTGTGCGAAAACTTGAAATAGCAACTGTATAATCGCAATTTCGAAGCAAACTAATGAAAATAATTATTTTTTTTCCAAGCGATTAACTTCAAAACTATTATTGTAAGCAAATTTGCCTTAAAGTAGCTCTATCAGGATTAAATATTTTCGATGGTGTACCTTATCATTTTATAATTATTGCAAAACCAAAGTTTTGCAATAATTATAAATCCAGGCTAAATATGCCTGCTTTTACAGCAAACAACACAAGGCCGGCGGTATTGCGGCACCCGGTTTTGAGAATAAGGTTATTGCGGTGCCCTTCAACCGTACGTACGCTTAAATATAATTTCCCGGCAATTTCAGCAGCGCTAAGTTCATTACATATCATCTCAAGCACTTCCCTTTCTCGCTTTGTAATATCTGCTGTTATATCCGCCAATTCCCTGTTTTTTTTGTTCTTGAAATTTGCTGTATGCTGTAAAGCCTGCATGGTTTGCTGATTGATGTAAAAACCGGTCGCGTGCACCGTATTGATAGTGGTTATCAATTCGTCCTTATTGCAGTTTTTTTCAAGATAGGCATCGGCTCCGGCGGCTATCATTTTTGAGATAAGCCTTTCCTGTATCAGAACCGATAATACCACAATCTTTATTTGGGGGTACTGTTTCTGTAAAATTTCATTCAGCTCAATACCATTCATACCGGGCATGCTCATATCTATCAGGGCGATATCGGGCAGCGTGTGCAGGCCCTTTAATTTTTCCAGAAAGTCAGGCCCACTATGCGCATCGGTAACCAATTCAAAGCCAGGGATACTATTAATCAGCATTCCCAAACTCTGCCTGAAAATATTTTGATCATCCACAATGGCTATTCTGATATTTTCCATGTTAAATAACTGGTATTATTTTGATCAGCATACTAAACCCGCTAAGCTGGTTTTGGCCCATGGTAAAATCAGCTCCTATAATTCCGAGCCTGCTTTCAATATTCTGCAGACCAATCCCCTTTTTTGTTTTGATATTCTTTGGCATTCCACGCCCATCATCCTGATAACTCACGCTCATATAACCGCCCTCGGTTTCAAAGCTGATGTATGCCCGGTTAGCCCCAGCGTGTTTAATCGTATTATTCAGCAACTCTTCCATTACCCTGTACAATGAAATAGCTGCGGCTTCATTGAGCCGATCAGGGAGGTCGCCGGCTTTATTGCTGATGCTGACCTGCAGGCCACTGTGTAGTGTTACAAATTCGCTTAATTCTTCCAGCGCGCCAATAAAACCATAAAGCAAGATGCCCGCCGGAGACAAGTTGTGCGAGATATTACGCACATCCAAAATCACCTTATCAATAATTGATTTACACGAGTTTTTAAAACTGTCGAGGTCTGCGGATGTGCTGCGGTTAAACATCTCGATAGTGATTCGCAAATTCGAGAGCGCAGTGCCCACATCGTCGTGCAGATCCTGTCCTATTCGTTTACGTTCGGTCTCCTCCGATTCGATAACCGTTTGCAACAGTTCTTTTTGATGGGCAATTTCGGCCTGTTGTATTTGCCTTTGCTGCCGCAGCAGCTTGTTTTGGTGCCTGATGAAAATCACAACAAATGAAACAACCAGCATAAATACTCCGCCGATGCTTAGCAGCAACAGTATAAAAATATTATCGCTCGTTTTTTGCATATAAAAACCCGGTAGTAAATAACAGGTACATCACCATCACAAGGGTAGCGTGTATGGTAACAAAAAGATAAGCCACAGCTGAGCTCACTTTTTCAATAAGTACATTTAGAAACGCAAAATAAAAAAGAGAACTGCCAAAATAAACCAGCAAGCCGCTTACTATCCAGGTGAGCGGATAATATACCCATGATTTTTGATTTTCGGTTTCGCTGTATTTTAAAAAATAAAACAAACAGAAAGCAATAATAATTAATGCGGCAACCGGCCGCGGGTACGAATTAAACCGATGAATATCCTGTATAAAAACAAAATTAATGATACCAAAAACGGGGAAAATAACCATTAACCACCCGGCAAGCCTAACCGTCGCCGGGTGGTTTAAGGCTAATTGAAAAAATCGCATAATAAACAAAAATTCAATTATGGTATAAACGTGCAATAATGGCAGGTTATTGATATGCCGCATGCCCAGTAGCCGCTCGGCAACATTGGTTATGCCGCTAAAAACCAGGTAGAATAATATTATTTTAAAGCTGCTGGTTTTATAGACTTTTATTATCAAACCGGCAACTATGGGTAGCAGTACCAGCGCCGGTACTATTATAGCAATATAAAATAGCTGCATAAATATTGATCAGCAAGGTCAGTCGGATGTAGGAAAAGGGATATATAACTCACTTGACAGATTGCAAACCGGCGGACAAGGGGTAGTAAAGTCGTATACCAATAGGTCTGTTTCGGTAGTATCATTTTCAATCGGGTCTATTGCTTCGCCTGTGTCTTTCAACAATACCGGAACTATAAGCCCGTCCAGATCGCCAACGGTGGGCTGCGCTTCTCCGCCAAGGCCAAAATACACTCTTATTCCAACTGCACCGGTATATTTTTCCTGTAATTGTTTGATGTCATCCATTGAGATTAGTATTGCCCTTGGTATTTTTTTAGGGTTATCTTTAAATTCAGGCATACTGCCAATCGTTTCCAACCATCGCTTTACGCGTTTTTTTGCCGTTGTTAAGCTAATAGTTTTATCATGAATGCTGTGCAATTCTATCTCGTTATTGCTGACGTAATCTTTATAAATTTTGTCCATTTTTTTCGATTGTTATATTTTTTTATAGGATCCGTTACTAGCACCCGCCTTTTTGCGGCCAGCCAGTAAAACGTAATTGATGTAAGTAAATTATTTTGTAATATTTTTCAATCTTTTTCATCAACCATAGGCTTTGGGTATATGTTAGTTTAGAGGTTGCTGTAAAAATATAAATTGCTGGCAGCATTGAAATAAAAACCCGCGAACGCTGTTTTACTGAAAAAATTACATTGTGCCGGCTCCTTCAGCAGATATCAGGCACTTAAAAAAAACAGGTTTGTCATTGTTTGATTGATTGAGGTTAATTCAAAGCAATCTACAAATATTTGAGATATTTATCTACAAAACGAGCTAAATTTCATTCAATAATAATTTTATAGATATATAGTGCCAAATTCAACTCCTTGAAAGCAAATGCCTTAAAAATAGCAAGTATTTATAACAAACTGCTGTAGTGCTTATCCCGAAAAAAATTGACTAAATTTAAATAGCGTTAATAGCTATATCTTGAGTTCATTAATTGATTTCCGATGTTGATTCTGACGAAAAATGTGAGTTGTAGTATTTCACGACTTTACTGACCTTCGCAGTTAAATACTAATTCGCTTCGGTAAAAAAAGTATTTACCCATGTTGATTTGCCCTGGTAATTATTTAACAGATCTTGATAAGATAAAATGGACATTTGAGGTTGCCGGGAATCCCAAACAGTAAAATGTTGGTCGCAGTTAACCGCGCTTACAACTATAAGGTGGCCTGTTGCCGAGTTATTCCATTTAATAACAGCAATCACGGGGCGTTGATTGATCAGTTCTTCAATTAATTCATCTTTTGATACTGCTGCCGGTATTGCTTTTTTTTGCAAACCTGTAATTTTAAGTACTTCACCAATAAACTGCGGTATGTTACAAATCGAACAGCTTACGCCTGCACATTTGCATTCTTTGCCCAAAACCCGCCATGCTAATTGCACCTGATCCTGAAACTCGGTTTTCCCGTAATAACGGGCTATAGATGCTGCTACAGCTGCCCAGCACCAGTTGCTTTTAAGTTGCTTGTCTATATTAAAATCAATTGATTCAACCATTTTGCAAGTAAATTAAAACCAGGGGCTGCCAGCCCCTGGTTTTGTATTAAAGAAATCATCCGGAATTAGCCGCCCGGGTTAACATTATGAACTATTCCGTCAGATTGTAGGCAATTTACCAGCCCGATAATGGCGCCAATATAAGCTATACCTGCACCAACTGCACCAATTATAAGTCCTGCTTCGGTTTTCTTAAAGGCCATACCACCGGCTGCTGCTGCGCCACCGCAATTACTAAGCACATCCTGGAAGTAGGCTCCTGCATTTTCACCATTGAGCGAATCGGCGGGCATTGCCATACAAAATATAACACCATCTGCAATAGCTTCGGCGCCGGCCGCTATTTCTTTTTTGGGAATAAACTTAAACCCCAGATCCTTAATAATCGCCAATACCCAGGTACAGGTTTTTAAGACATAAGAATCGTGGTTTTGATCATCTTTCTTTATCGGAAAAGACAATGATGCTGTAAGCACCGAAAACCCCATGGCAATTTTGTCTAGTGTACTTAACCCTTGATTTTCACCGTCATCATCTTCCATAAAACCAATAAGGGTTAATATGCTTGCCACTACGCCCGCCACGGATGCAATACTTCCGCCTATTTTTGAATAAGCTATTGCGCCGGATGAACTCCCCGCCAGTAAAAATGGCGAGGTTTGGTCACTAAACAGATTTTTATAATAATCTGGTGATTGCATGCCATAATCATCCTGGGCAAATGGAGCATGGCCCAACATAGTTTTGGAGATAAAGGTGTATGGAATGGCAATAATGAAGGCTACTGCATTAACTATGGTCAGGTCTTCTTCTTCGCCCAATAACGATGTAAAAAATTTGTACATCGTGTTAAGGAACGGAATATCGACAATTTCTGTCAAAGCAGCCGCTAAATCGCCCGCCAGGTCTTCTAAAAATTTCAGTATTCCCAGTATAATGGTTTTTATTGGGTCGATGACCAGTTTTATCAGATCTGCTATCAATTTATAAGCATCAGCAATATTCCCCGATAATAAACCTGTAAAATCCTTAAAAAACTGTTCCAGGTCATTAATTAAAACAGAAACGGTTGGTTGTATAACATCATTAACAAATTGCTCAAACGGATTGTGGCTAACACTACCTGATGAGCCGCCGCCGAATAAGTTATTATTAAATATTTGCGAGAATATCCAATCGCCTGCCGACGAATTTAAGGGGCTATCTATTGAACCTGACTGGCTGAGCGACTGGCTGGCGATATTGGCAGGTAACACCTGTTTCAAGATCATATCTTCGGCGTTATTTAAAGTTGTTGATAAAAACGACTCCAAATCCTGCAATTTACTTTCCAGCAAACCTGCGCCATAATTAACTCCATTATTCATTAACGCAGCAATTACTTTATGAGTTTTCCAGATATCGTCTAAACCCAGCAAATGGCCTAACCAACGCAGTATAGCCTGCAGATCAATACCAATTAGTTTCAGTACCCAGTTTATTGCTTTGAATACGGTTAACAGGGTGTCCAGTACAATGGTTAATATTTTATCCGCGATGCTCAGCACAAAGTGTAGGGCATCTCCTATTTTTTTAACCACGAAACTTACACCGTCTTTTAGGTAGGTAACGCCCTTTTCTACCAGTTTTATTCCGTCTTCAAAAGCTGTTTCCAGCCATTTAAAAGCATCGCCCACGGCAGTTAAAAAATCGTCGCCGATGCCGCCCGCCCTAATAAATCCGCCAGCATCGGTATGGGGTTTCCAGGTTCCGTTTTCCAACTTCATCCCAATTATAAAGTTATCCGGCAGATGCGAAAGATTAAGCTTGCCTGTTTCCCTCGTACCCTTATCCGTTAACGAAGTAAACAAGTCACCATCCTTTACCACACCTGTTTTATGGGTTGCCGCGGCGCCGGTAAGCTGGCTTAAATTAGACGAAACGCCGTCAAGGGTATCTGATGATTGTGTTTGCGTTAAAACCGGATTTCCATCAGCGTCCTTCGCATTCTGCAAGTCGGCGCCCGAGCTTATTTGCGAAAGGCCATGCTGAATTTTACCATTTGGATAAATGTTCACTATTTTATCCAAAAATGCTGCATCCAGGTGAAAAATCGGCGAGGCGATATTATCTGTCAGTTGGATGATATTGATCATCCCGCGACCATCTGTAGCCACTATTGCAGGGTTGTCCATATCGAGACTGTAAATTTTGCCATTGATATTCACAAAAAGCCACTCAGACGAAGTGATGGAGATGTTTTCGTTAGGAAGGATTTTACCATCCTGGTCGGTAATTTTTACCTTGGTAGTAAACGAATCCAGGTTGATAAGGTAATCGCTTGCTTTTACATTAATGGTTCTTTGATTCCAGATGGTTGATGTGGGGTCCTGCCAGCAATGAATAAGGTTTTCGTTCTGGTCAACCAGGTAAAGCTCATTGCTGAGTTTAATTTTATTCCTTATTGGTGCAATGTGGATTGTTTCGGTATTAAACAGGATAGGATCGTTCCATGTATATCCTGCGCTGCTCTTTTTACCATAAATATAGTAGAGGTTATTAGGGCTTACCATTGCCCAAACAGATATGCTGGATGTATCCTGGGTGATATATAACTGGTGTACATCTTTTATTTTATCAGTAACTACCTGGAAACCACCGTCCTTAATTTTACATCCGTTAAACAGAAATATACCCTGCGCTGTGCCGATGTAAAGGTCTGAGGAAATCAACATCGGGTTTGTTTGTGTACCATAGGCAGTTTGCATACAGTTATAGGCCATTTTTTGGTATTGTAGGGGTATCTCTGCATTACCGGGACTAAAATCATACACCAAACTGCCTTCAAACTTATCGGCAATGGTAGTACATTCCAATGTTTGCGAATCGCCTATGCCGTATAAAAAAAACTTGGCTTTCTGGCCGAAGGCAAAACCAATTTCAATTTCGGTGGCCTGGTGTACATTTTCCGGTAGCTCCATTTTAACGGCGGTAAAATCGGTGCCATTGATCTCGTAATAATATTCATTATCGTTTATTTTACCGGTTGCCAGTACCATGGCGTTATTATTGATGTCGGTTGTTCCCAGGCGAATGTGATCGGCAATGAAAGAAGCATCAATACCCTGCGCCTTTTTGCACAAAGCAGCGAATGTAGACCAGTCTGCATTATTCGGAATATTTTCAGCAATAAAAACATCCGTAAAGCCAGTAGTTTTAAGTGATAAAGAAAAGGCTATTGAAATCCGGCCTTTTAAATCTTCGCTGATATCAAGGGTTATGGCCTTGTCATAGTCTTTAAAACCATCCATTAAGTTGATGGACGAAAAGCCATCGACTGATCCTGCCGAAAATTGCAATAAGCGTAAAATACCATCTGCCCCAATGGTAAATATTAAGGGCTGCCCTTTGCTGTCCTGTGCCACCAGGATATTATCATTGGGTTCAATTGGCGAGGCTTTGACCTGATTTTTCATCAGTTCGCATGAAACAAGTATCTGTGCTGATTTTACATCCTGTAAACCAGTGGATGGCAATGTTAAAATGTCATTGAAATGGGTTTCCATATTTTAATAGTTGAGAAGATTAAAAACAAGCAATTAATGATCTGTTTTGTAGGTTAATGATAGGTAGAAATTAGCTTCTGAATCGATAAATGGGGTTTTGAAATAAAATACCTGTCCACCGGGCAGTAAAATAGTAGTGCGCACCGCATTAGATAAATTGCCAAAGGCAACACCCATATTGCCGATTTGTGGAATATGTAAGTCCAACAGGCCATCAAACAAGCCGGTAAAAAATCCCTGGTCGAGGCCGCCTGTAAGGGCATCCAGAATTCCACCCAATATTTTACCTATCCAGGCAAAAGCCTTCGCGCATGTATTCTGATCAGAGTCAGAAGAGAGGTTGTCAATCTTACTGCTGTTCGTAACCTTTAAGGTAGGGTACCCGGATGCATCTTTTGTTGCTTCGATAGTAAACAGGCCCGACCAGTCAACCGTACCACCTGCATATGCTTTTGCTGTACAAACCCCCATGTCTTTATCAACTTCTTTATACAACTGTACATGCCCTTTCAATACAATATCAACACTTGTAGCGTTGTTGTTAAAGCTCACATCGATAGTATTTACATACTGGTCATTGCCCGAACTTACATTTGATATGGTATAGCTAATGCCCGTTGATGTAAAAGTGCGGCCTTGCTCATACGTATTTCCCGAAGTCACGTTTATATTATCTTTTATCTGATCGAATACGCCGCTCTGAAAGTTTTCATACAAGGGCCTTAATATCAGGTTTTCAACCAGGTCGTTATGCGAAATAATCATTTTGGCATTAATATCCTCATTATCACCTATCCAGTTGGTATCAAAAGTTCCGGGCGAGCCTGAAATATGGCCGAAACCGCCTTTGGTAGCCAATACAAAATTCAGGTTGCTCTTTCCTGGTATTACCGCATCACTATACATCGAATAAGTAGTGCCTACCGGCTTAAGCTCATCAGGTACAACTTCAGTAACTGGAACCTGGGTTTGGTCTGTCTGGGCGATAGCATAGCCCAAAACATAAGGATTGCCTGTTGCAATTAACCATTTTAAATAAAACTGCATAAACAGCACCATTTGCTCAATGCCTATGTCGCCAGAACTGCCTGCTGTGGTATGGGTTGGGTTAAACTGCAGCAAATCAACCGATTCAAAATCCATCAGCAATGAGTTTACGCTGAACATATTATCGGTAAAGTTTTTTAGCTGTGCTTCAACTAAAGGTGGTACAACTATCTTTTTGCCAATATCATCCTGCTCCAGTTTGTACAGGTCCATATTCACATCAATGCCATAAGCCCAATCAGCAATATCAAAATTGGTAAGTTGCGACATAGGCCCCTGTCCGATCCAAAACGCAGCCGTGCCCGAAACCATGTTTAAAACAAAGGTGATATCCAAACCACTGTTTGAAATATTAATCTGCGGCAGGATATTGGCATTGATATATGAGCAGCCGTCCGGAATTTGGCTTGCATCGTCCAATACTTTATAAACGTATTTTCCCTTTTCAACTGTTTGTACTAAAATAAATGAAGGGTGGATGGTACCAACTCTTGAAAGATGCGTAAGCTGATCGTTAATGGTTTGTTGAGTCATGGATACAACCATGTCAAATTGTTCAAAAATACTTGTGTTTTTCATCACGATTAAGTTTTAACTATGTTAATTAATTTGTTTTTGACAGATCGAGGTAAACGTTGCCGTCGCTATCAATAGTTGGTGATGCAGGCGATGCTGACAGCTGATAATTTGAACCCGTTGGCATAATAATGAGGCCTGTAATTACACTCGAAAAATTGTCCAGGCCGATAGAAATATCGCCAATGCCTGGTATATCAACGCTCATCGCGCCATCCAGCAGATTCGACAGCGCACCGCCATCGGTCCAAAATGTAAACAGGTCAAGAAAGCCGCCCAATATTTTGCCCATCCACGAAAAAGCATCCGCACAGGTATTGGTACCATGGTCAGAATTTTTGCTGGTAATACCGAAACTCTTATCCAAATTCAACTGCCCGTTTCTGATGCTTAATGTAACCGTTCCGGCCCATTGGATGTTGGCGCTTGCATGCGCCCTGGCTGTGCAAAAAAAGGCATCTTTCGATACTTCTTTATAAATATTAATGGCTCCGTTCATACTTAGAACAATTGAATCGGGGGCATTTTGAAGGCCAACGGTAAAGGTGTTTACATACTGGTCATCACCTCCGTTAACATTTGACATGCTGAAACTCCAGTTGCTGCCACTCACGGTTTTTGCTGCATTATAGGGCTCACCGGGGCCAACACTTACATGTTGCGAAACCTGTTGAAATACCTGCTGCTGCAAATTATTATAGAACGGAACAAGGATCAAAGCCTCCAGTAAACGGAGGTGTGAAATGATTATTTTGCCATCAGGGTTGCTGTTTGCCGAAAACCAGTTGCTATCAAGTGTTGGCGAACTGCCCTGAATATTAACAAAACCGCCTTTGGTAACCATGGCGTAGTTCAGGTTGCTTGTGCCAGTGTTCACATGGTCAGCAAACATTGAATAGTTGGCTCCGGTCGGCGTTAGTTCGGCCGGGATATTTTGCGAAAATGTGCTATTATTATTTGCATTGGCATTATAGCCTAATATGTACGGATTGCCGCTGGCTGATAAATGTTCAAAATAAAAGCTCATAAACTCCGTCATTTCTGCCGGGCACGAAGTTTCAGCCGGTATGGTACTTTTCAGGTCTGTAGAAACAAAATCCATAAAAAGGCAGCTTATTGAAAGGTTATCAGCACTGAAGTTATTGAGCTGCTCTGCTACCAACGGCGAAGGTATCTTTGTGCCATCGGGCTTAAATTCCGAAAGATCGAGGTTAACGTTAAAGCCATACTTCCATCCCGTCATATCATACTGTTTAAGTTCAGCCAAGGGGCCAAAGCCATTTTTATCAATAAATGAGGCTTTGCCGGCATCAAAATTTAATACCAGAACTATATTGCTGCCAGATTGATCTATACGTACACCAGGTGTAATATTTCCGCTGATGTACTCTGCTCCGGCCGGGACCTGGCTTTCGTTATCCCATACCGTATAGTTATAATTACCGCTATTGTCTGCGGTTCTTGATAATACTACCGTTGGCTTGATTGTTCCACCGGTAACGAGTTTTTTGAGTTCCTGATTTAGCGTATCTTCCGTAAAAGACACCACCATATCATACTGATTAAAGATGAGTTTGTTTTCCATGATTTTAAGGGGCTTGAAATATCTGTTGGTTTTGATTGTATTTTAAGGTTCAGGATATGGCACACCTGCGGCCATAGCGTTTTGATGCTTTACAGGCAGCGGTATTGGGTTCGGTTGTATTAAAAGAGTTGTGCTGATCAAGTGGTTCAGCCGCTTGCCTGGTTTTTTGTTTTCATCACGTTTTTCTATTAAGCCGATTCGTGCTCCGCTTAATTTTCTCAAATTAACACGATAAGAAACATCTGTTTAACCGAAAAAATACGGGAAAGTAAAACCAGGTAGAACTACGTGGTTGCTAAATGGATGAATATCATTTTAGCACAGGTTTAAATATTTAATATGCTTTATATCGTTAATACAGCAATCTAATTACAGCATTTCTGATATTTAGAGGGTAGCTTTTAACAGTCAGGTCTTTGGAATAACAAAAGAAAGTCAGATTAAATTACTTGTAACTGATCGTTATCCCCAAACAATAATTTTAACCTGGGCCACATGCTTATCCTCCATATTTGTTCTGCCAACTTGTTTGCCAAATCATTCAATTACTTAATTTACTTATCTAGGCTAAGGGGCTGTTTTCCCTGTTCAAGGAGCTATAAACAATTGAAATGACCATTAGCATTTTTCTTAAAAAGACTGTAAAATGATAAGTAATGAGAATAAATAGTGGATTTCTGCACGTCGTAATGGAAAGTTACCAACCGTTCGTCTAGAAATTACAGGCGTTGGTCTAGCGGTTACCTACACTGGTATAATACCGGGTTTTTGCCTGCAACGTTTGGTGGCTCGTTGCGTCTTAATATCAAAACAAGAACAAAAAACTTAAAATATAAAAGATATGAAAACTTTAGCAAAAACATTATTCGCAGCAGCATTAACAGCAGTAGTATTAACTTCATCAGCCATGGCAACTTTTGCCACTGAGCCCGTTAAAGCAGAAACAAAAACTGCTTCATTATCAAAATTCAACAGAATCTGGGTAAGCGGTAACGTTAAAATCGTCTTAACCCAGGGCGATAAACAAAACGTAGCCGGTGCAAGCAATTATGACGCTGCAAAAACCTCCGTATCAACTGATGGAAAAACCTTGTTTATCAATTCATTAGAAACCAGCCAGGTAACGCTGAATGTTACTGTAAATGATTTAGAAAGAATTGAAGCTTATGGCCAATCAGTGGTGGTAACCAGTAATAATTTCGATGTAAAATACCTTCAGTTATTTTTGTATCAAAGTGCTACCGCGAAAATCAAAACAACAGCAGGCAGTTTATATACTATCGTTAAGGATGATGCGGTATTAAAATTAAGTGGTACTGCTGGTGAAAGTACAATGATTGCCAGCAACAAGAAAAATGTAAAATTAGCTGACTTTGCCAGTCTTAAATCAGCATCATACACATCTGAAGCAATCATGGAAGCAGAGCAGAACGCAATGGTTCTGGCGAAATAAAAATATCAATCAAATAGGTTAAAGCTGCCCGTTTGGGCGGCTTTTTTTGTTTAAGGGAGTGGTTTCATGAATATTTCTGTATCACGCGAAACCATAAGATCGCATGTTTAAAAATGAGCATGATCGGTTTTTACATCTAACAGGTAATCTTGGTTTTAAGCTGGTAATTATTATTTTTGATGCAATGCAACCTTCCTCATTTTCCTTACGTCTTTGTTTTAAGCCCCAACCTTAAACCAATTGAAAATGAACCGCACTATTCTATCCTTACTCCTTTTCTCAGTAACCACTGCATTCGCCCAAAAGCAACTTAAAATTGTTAAGGCAACTTCTACCAGTGTTGATATCAAAGATGATAATTACCCGGTCAGAAAGAACGCCTGGACGGTTATGCCTAAAGAAAAATTAGATGTATATAGCACCTCGGCCAAAAAAGTAACTTTTTATACCGACCAGGAATCCATATCATTCAATGTCGATCCAAAGGTTGGGGAATATGATTTTATTATCCTGGTTAATGGAACCGATACCGCAAGAACACAGGTAAAATATGATGCAAAGGCTCCCAGCAGGAGACCCATTGCCTACCTGGATACACTTCAAAAGGCGGGAAAATACAACCTTTCAGACAGACGTGAAGTCCCGGTATTTACCTACCAATCCATGGATAACTCCAATCTGGTGCGCATCAGAACAGACCTCAGGCTAGATTCTGTCGCGGGCAAAGGAAACGAGCTTTCTAAAATTTTCAACCTGATGCACTGGGTACATAATCTGATCAGGCATGATGGGAACAGCGGTAACCCTACCCTTAAAAATGCAATTGAGCTGATTAGGGTGTGCAGGGAGCAAAACCGCGGGGTAAACTGCCGTATGCTGGCCACAGTGCTTAACGAATGTTACCTCGCTATGGGCATTACTTCCAGATACATTACCTGCATGCCAAAAGAAACCAATTTTGATGATTGCCATGTAATTAATATGGTATACAGTAAAGACCTTAAGAAGTGGATCTGGATTGACCCTACCTTTGATTCGTATGTGATGGATGAAAAAGGCAATCTGCTCGGTGTACAGGAAGTAAGAGAACGATTGGTAAAAGGTATGCCGCTGGTATTAAATGCAGATGCAAACTGGAACCGTACCGCATTACAATCTAAGGAATATTACCTGCAAACCTATATGGCAAAAAATCTTTACCGCCTTGAAACTCCCGTGATGAGCCAGTATGATACCGAAACCTGGACCAGCGGAAAAGAAGTGGCCTATGTAGAACTGTTGCCACTGGATGGTATTGTTCAGGGGCCTCAGAAGAGGGAATCAACCAATCAGAAAACCGGGGTTAAGTTTATCAATTATAAAACCAATAATCCTGAACTGTTCTGGACTACACCAAAATAATTTTGATGTAAAATACAGAAATAGCCCATTTGGGTATGCTTAAGAAGGAAATTCAAAAAAACCTATAATTAATAGCCACGCTGGTTTTGATGAGGTTTTATGAATTTAAAGAGATAAAATGTGTATTCGTTTAAGCATATCTTTTTTCGAACTCCATCACTTCCATTCGGTTCTAAAAATTAAATCTAAATTTTATTGCCTATAATTTTCTCTTTACGGTTTTCCGTAAGGATTGCCGTTGCCATGCTTATACTTTTGATCAGCTAAACAATACTAAAAGCACTAAAATGTATAAATTATGAAAACAGGCAATACCCAGAACTTTATCGGGCTAATGGGATTATTGGGACTATTTGCAATTTCAGCGTGTAAAGGTTCTGGAGGATCCCAATCAGAAGATCCATTCGCGGCTACAAATTTTAACCTTTATGATCAGGATTTAGGAAAGCGTATCGAAGCGTACCATAACGTTAATACTCCAGGCAGTGAAACCAAAAAAGGTACACCGGCACTTTATATTGATTTCTCATCTGGAATAAATAAGGCTTTTAGTGATCCAACGATCAAAAGCATGATGTCGGCCTGCTTCAACACCGTTCTCACTCAACAGTTTGAAGTATATAAATTAGGTTCCAATAAAATATCATTATTAAAAGTAACCAATACAACTGAATTGGGCCAACAGGTAAGCGATCCAAAACAATACGCTGATATTTGGGCACCATTGCAATCAACTGTAGAAAAAATTGTTGACGGTAACAGTGATGCGCTCCTGATTACCGATTTTGAAGAGTGGCAAAAAAACATAGAAGTGACCAATACGGCTTTTCTTAAAATACCCTTCTCCAAATGGCTCGAAAAAGGGAATGCTGTCCATTTTTTTATTGCAGATTATAAAGAAGGTAAGGTGAATAAACACCTTTATTTTACCATATTCAGCTGTGGCAATCCGGATGCAGGAAGTATGATTTCAAAACTCGAATCAAAACTTTCGCCATCAACTATCAGGTTTGATTTATCGAACAGTGCTTATCAACTATCAACCGGATATCCGTCAGAAAAATCAGGTGGTATTTTTTATGATGAAAGTGCAAAATCAGATAAAGCCAAAAATGTACTCGATTTAAAAGAGGGTTACGTTAACGGCCTTAAAAACGGGAAAAACTACGAATTTTATCCACTCGGCTTAGACTGGAAAAACATTGATCAACTGCACAGCACTTATGCCGGCCAAAACCAGTTTAACGATTTCTTCCGGAAACTTTTTATCGATCTGAGTAATGAGGATAGTTACACTTTTGGAAATTTCAGTGTAAAAGTTTCGGATGTGACCACCGATTTCGAAAATTTTACAAAAGCAGAAGAAGCTAAAAAACACCAACCCAAATTAAGCAAAGGAAATAATGGCGAGGCTAAGTTTTCTGATCAGGAAAAGGATGCAATTGCACTGGCATGCTACAATACCGACGGAAAATTAAAGGCACAATGGGTTTATAAAACACAGGCATCAAGCCGGCTTAATGAGGTTTTTACCCTCAACCAAAGCCTTTTTACCAATACCAGGGCATCTAATCCAAAACATGTAGAATTTGGTGTTGCTTTCGACCCTAAATTCAGCGTAGCCAACATCCATAATCCTGATGGATTAGTTAAGGTAGATATTTTATCAAACACGGCCACACCAAATCTACAAGGCGCTAAAATAGCCAAATTCGAATGGCTAAACGCTAAAAACACCCCTAATACTGCTTTAGCAGAATCGATCAAAAATACCTTGCAGGAGCTTAAACCTGTAGATAAAGTAGTGTATTCGTACTATATCAAAACTAAACAGTAATCCAACATCATTAAAATAAATTCTAAAATGGAATCAACGTCAGCTTACATCATCTCGATCATTACCGCATTGATCTTTCTTCTTTTATCGGCCATCATTGCAAACGCCATCAAGTTTGAAGGGGGGAACAATCCAAAAGACCCACAGGCACGTAAAACCTGGTTTTGGATATTGGCCATCTTAAATCCGGCAGTATGTTTTTTACTGGGTTATTATGCATTCAAGCCTGATGCAAATATTATGGTTGTAAATAATTATGTAACCGCCCTGAGTATCGGTACAGCTATCGGTTTCGTCATCTACATCATCATCGGTTTTGTAATGAGCAAAATATTTTCCACCGGAAAAATCGGACACTGGTTTTAATCCCTAATCAAAATATCAATGGATAAATTATTCGTAATCGCCATAGGTGGTACCGGGATGCGTTGTTTGGAAGCCTTTACCCACTTGTGTGGAATCGGGATGTTCGACAATCAGGAAATCGAAATCCTCACGCTCGATACCGATCAGAATAACGGAAATAAGGGCCGGGTTGAAGAACTGATCGGCCTTTACAACCGGGTTAAAACAACCGGTACCAGTGTAGGCGGAACACCAAATGCAAATACTTTCTTTTCAGCCAAACTGAATTTACACCGGTTTTTCACAAATTATGCTGGCCCTGGAAGAGAAACTTATAAAAACATTACCAAAATTACCACAGGTTCGCCCGAGCAGCAGAAAGCCAATAAATTAATCTCTGATCTGTTTTTAGATAATAGTTCGGTACAGGAATTTGCTTTAGATCATGGCTACCGGGCACAAACCCACTTAGGTTCTATGCTGATGTACCACGGCATAGTAGAAGCCGCCCGCAATATCATCAAAGGTGCAACAGTACAATCGCAGGAGCGCGAACTGGACACTTTTATGGGCAAACTGGAGGGCGCTGGGGCAAATGCCAGGGTTTTTATTTTTGGTTCTATATTCGGTGGTACAGGTGCATCATCTATCCCGGTAATCCCCAAAGCACTCCAGGATTTTGTAAAAATCCGTTTTAACGGTAATGCAAGTATCGATTTCGCCAAGGCCAAATTTGGTTCTACTTTATTAACGGAGTATTTCACTTTCAATAAACCCGATGATAAACAGAAAGCCAGTAAAGCCAATAGTGTAATCGCAGATTCATCGTTTTTTCCACTAAACAGTCAGGCAGCCTTGCAGTTTTACCAAAGCGACCCTACCGTTCAGAAATGTTATAAACTGCTTTACCACATTGGCTGGCCAATAGAAAGCAAAAAAATTGATAGCAACAATGTTTCCAATCAGACTATTACCGGTGGCAGCGAACAGAAAAACCCCTGCCACATTACAGAGTTGTTATGTGCCTGTGCCGCTTACGATTTTTTTACCCGAAATGATGGTTTTAACAGCGCAAAGGCCGATTACCTTTATAAAGCGGTAGAATTTAAAGATAATTCGTTCAACTTCTCTTTTGACGACTTTATTGGCAACGAAAATAAATCGGGTGAAATATTTGTAAACAAACTGGGTGCATTTTTCTCCCTGGCACATATTTCTTTAACCAAAAACGGTGGCGCTTTTGATGATGGTGGTATAAAGGGTTTCATCAAACAGTGCGAAAACCAAAAACTGAACCAATACAGTACCATTACCGATGCGGAGTGTAAAGACATCAACGAATATTTTAAACTTTTTGCCTACACCTTTAAAGATGCCAAATTTATACCAGGCTGGCTTTATCAGGTGAGGAACTCCGTTGCCCCTGGCAGGTTCCTTTTCGATAGCAAGGCATTCCCGGATAATCCTTCCGAACTTAAAAAACTGGATGTGGGCACCATTTTCCTGGATGAAAAACACCACTGGAGTAAAGGCGGACTTTTCAGAGACCGTTATGATCTTTTTGTCGAAAAACTGATCAATACCAATCCCAAAGACGAGCAAAAGGTAAATACTACCAAAGAGAAATTCCTCGCGCACATTTTTAATGCACTTACCATTTCACAAAACTTCGATATAAACTAAAGAACCATGTCTGATAAAAGAATCAAAGCACTGGCGATAAAAGTTCATCCCAAAACAGAGCCGAACGGAGTCGAATTTGTCTGGGATAAAATTCCCCAGCTTGAAGTATTTACCAAAAACATCCTGATTCCCGAAATCGCTGTAGATCAGGACGGTAATTCTGCTGTTAATATCGGAACAATTGTATCTGGCATACCTTCTGTATTTGCCCGTGCTAATTTATTCAAAAATGCCATAGATAATATCCGCGATAAAGACGCAGAAGCATCAGGGTTAATGTTATTCTATAAGTCCCTGATCAGCGAATGGAAAGGATTGATCAGCTGTATAGCCTTAAACTATAAAGATATCGAAGCAAATAGAATTCATCTATCTTATTCAGATGGCGGACATTTAAATGCAACTGCAAATATATACGAGCCTACCGGTGCATTTGGCAATATGTTGTTTGAGCGGAAACCTTTGTGGTGCGATCAATCATTGGCCAATAATGCAGATAGAATACCCTTTATTGATGTCATTTCCTTTAAAGGCAACGTGATCGGTGGAACCTCTCCTGATAGTTTTGTTTTTACATCGGTATCGTACCAGATTAAAGAAAAATTCCCTTTCATCAACGTACAGAACGGAAAATTTATCGATCCTTTACAGTCAGAAATTAACCCGCAGGAACTCTCTACCCTGTATGGTTATGCCAAACACATTTTAGAAAACATTGAAAAGTTCAGGTTAAATTATGCCGGAGTAGAAGAACTGATCAGACCTGAATATGGAAATATTTCGACCTGTATCCAAGCCTGGATGAACGATATGGTTATTTATCAGCAGGCAAAGGGATATCCAAAACTTGATAAATCTACATCGCCCGAAGTTGGCTCTTTATTCAATTATCCTTTTGGCCTGCTTTTCAATTATTCAACAGAATTATACGGTTCGGAGGGGATTATCTATAACGAATTGAAAGAAGGAAGTATCCTGTTCGATCCGAAAGATTTACTGCTTCCGGATACTACCGAGATTGCCCAGATCGATTTTGGCAGGGAAGGTATGGAAACCCGGAACTTTCTAAAATCAAAACCCATATTGCTACTGGCCGCCGAAACCAAAGGCCAGCTGAACAGCTATGCTTATTTTACCCTGCCATTAACGCCACTGGCACTAAATGTTTTTGGTGCCACACTTGATGCATTGGTGGGTATTTCAGAATCATCAAACGTAAAATCGAGGATTACCGCCATTTACGACCCAGCAGATAAAGACGGAGAACGTTTAATCGTTCAGTTAAAACTATATACCGAAACCGGAAATGAGATTGTTAAAGAGGTAATTTACAGGGTAACCTCCGAATCGATCAGCGGTAAAGACATTTTAATGTGGCCCAATTTTATTTCCAAACAATGGAACCGCTATTTTCTGTATTCTGAAATACCACATAACGATGCCAAGTTTCAGGCTACGCCATTTATAGGAAATGTGGATGACGATTTTTTCAGGATCGTACTGGATGAAAAGGGTATTCCTTTATACCTGGCTAATAATGGAAAGGCAGCAGTAATCTCCGAAAAATATGGCAACATTAAAGCGCAGTTGCATATCGCATCCAATAATGCGGTTGCCGACAATAAATACAAATACGAGATATACGAAAGCAACAAACCTTTTAAAGGCGTAAAATTTGCCCATGCAGGGGTTGATTGTGGTTTTGGAATTATCCGTTACGATGGATCGGGCAATACGCAGGCTTTACCGGTGAATATGTTAAACGCGCCAAGGACATTGTCGCCAGCCTTTTTAGGTGTCGATTTTGGCAGTACTAATTCTTCTATTGCTTACTTTTCCGATCAGCGGAACGAGGTTTGCGAAAACCTGAAACTCACCAATAAAAGGGTATCATTGCTGGCTACAGACAGCAAAAACAATGATGAAAGGCCTGCGGTGGAAGATGAAATCTTCTTTTTTCAGAACGATGAAATCCTTACTAATTCCATCAAATCTGTATTAACCATACACGATTCGAGAAGAGTGGTAAACGATGGCAACATCCAGGTTAACTCCTTAATGGCGCAGGCCGTAAAAGGTGGTTTCCCCTGTTTTGAAAAAAACCTACCCATTGAAAATGCAGAAAACAACAGGTACATTTTAGGTTATAACCGGATTGGCAGGGCCGAGCTGGTGTACAACATGAAATGGTCTACCCAGCAGATTGACAAGAGCTACAAAACCGCCTATTTAAGTACCCTATTGCTTCATGTGTATGCGCAGTTATTTATTGAAGGGCATGAGCCGCATACACTAAAATGGTCATACCCCTCATCAATGGGTAAAGAATTATTAAGCGAATACAGGGGGATATGGGATTCGCTTAAAGAAATATCACCGATTGAAAGCAATGTTAAATTAAAAACCTTCCCTCCTTCCGATCTTTCTGATATAGGCGATACATCGGGTAACAGCAGCTGGGGATCTCCCGTAGCTCAATCTGGTGGTTGGGGCAGCCAGGATTCAGCACCTGCAGCCACAACATCAGCATGGGGTTCGACAGACACCGGCAATAGTGGCTGGGGCGAACAAGCCAAAACAGCCGTTGCTACTGGATGGGGCAACGAGGCTAAAAAAACACTTACAGCGGTAGATATCAAAACAGAAACCGGCCCGGTGAGGTTCGATTTCAAAAAGTTAAGCAATGAAGAATCTTTATCCGAAGCCTGTGCTGTAGCCAATTACCTGGTCCGTCCGAATGGGGGTTACTCCATTAATCCCGGAGAACTGGTGCTTTGTTTCGATATTGGTGGCAGTACAACGGATATTACCGCATTGTGCCAGATGGAAGGTGGAAAGGCAATGATCAAACAGAACTCCATTCGTTTCGCCGCCGAACGTGTGGCACAGGCAACCAAATTTTCGCCCAACTTTAAAAATGTACTGCTCAGGATTTGTGAAAAGAAAAAAATATCGATCCAGGGTTTAAATTCAGGCACGCCTAAATTTAACGAAAATACTGCACCCTATTATTTCGAACAGGTTGTTGACCGTTTAGAAGCTTCGGATTTTGAAACTTTTTATCTTTTAATCGCTGCCGAGTGTAAAGAAATGATGAGCATTAACCTTTACGTTACCGGTTTGATTATGTTTTACGCAGGCCAGCTGGCTTATAAACTGAGGAATGAAATTGTTAAATCAGAAGATGCACCACCAGCCGTTAAAGCCATCCCGCCTAAAATAAAAATTGCATTTGCTGGTAAAGGAGCAAGGATATTCGACTGGTTTACCGCGGTAAATCCGGCCGCAGCAGATGATTATTATACACAGATGTTTATCAGGGGAATGGGCGGGGAAGCAGCGGCCAAACAAACCATTAGTCCGATTACCACAAGCCCTTTAAAAATAATCGATATCAATTCGCAGCGCGGAACAGATAATGCGGATGTTAAATACGAAGTATCGAAAGGTTTGGCCATCCCAACCAATATCACCAGCATTCTGGTGCCCACCAACAAACAGGCCATTGAGATCCTGGGCGAAGATAATTTCTGTGTGGTTACGCCAAATGGCGAATTTAAATACCTCGAATCAACCAATTCCATTACGCCTGAGATGCTGGAACACATTGGCAATCATTTTATCTGCCTGCCACAGGAAGGCAAACCACACTGTCCAAGGTTTATGGATTTTGCTGATCTGTTTTACAAGGTATCATCCAGCATGTTCGGTTTAAAAATGAATGCGACAGATTTTATGGCGGGTTTCCAGGATATGAACATCGAGAACTACATCAAAGGAGAGCCCGATTTTATCAAAGCACAAAAGCGGAAACACGATGATCAGAAAGATTTCGATTATGTAGCGCCGATCATCATTCTGGAAGGGATGAAATTCTTTGAAAAACACCTGCTTAAAGGCATTCAAAAACAATAGTAACGATGGGATTCTGTGTATTGGCAAAAATATCGAAGCGGACGGTTACTTTCTGGTATCAAGCCGACGGTAACCCTTATGCCCCATTAAAAATGAGGGAATCGAACGAGATTCCCTTATACTTTTATGTAAATGGCAACGATTTTGTTTTTGGTGCCGCCGCCAGGGAACGCTTTTACAAAAACGATCCTTATGCTTATGGCAATTATTTCGAAATTGTAAAAGATCCGGCTAAACATTTCAGTATATATGGCAACAAAAAACCTGTTAAACAGCTATTTTATTATGGTTTTGAACAATACTTATCACACTTTTTAAACACCGTATTATACAAATCAGATTCTATCGAATCGTACAGGCAGCAGTTTCCATTACGCTTTTTATTTGATGATGATATTGAAGACAATGAGAAATCGCTGATCGAAAACCTGTTTCAGGAGGCCGGCTATTTTAATTTAGACCGCATTGCTTATCACAATACCCTTTTTAATATACTTGCCCAAAAGCAGATTTTATCAAACAACAAGGCTATTTTATTCATGAATGGCATTGATGATGTACTTTATTTAAACCTTTACAAAAATAGTGAGGCTGAAGCGCTTGGATCGGCCAAACTGCCAGGTCAGGGTGCCGACCCCAGGGTAAAAATACTGGCCGATATGATTGTAGAATATATCATCCTGCAAAACTCTTATCTGTCGGTTAATAAAGATGCCGAAATCGCTTTCCTGCTGCCGTTCTGTGCGGCTTTACTTCAAAACATCAGTCCGATTATTAAAGGCGAAGCTGAACTATCTGATGGAAACCGGCATTGGTTTAATGTAAGGGAAAAAAACCTGAACGACAGGCTGCAATATTATACCAATGACGGGATGATTTTTACGGCGATAGACGATTTGTTAAGGGCAAACAGTTTACAGGCCGATGGAGTAATGATCCTGCTTGGATCAGAAGAAATCAGCACCGCGTATTTTTCTGATAAACTGCTAAAAAAGTATCATCATGTTATCGCATTGCAATCTGTTGATGTTAAAGATACCATGCTGGCTATTTTCCAGGCAATTGCTGCTTCCGGTTACAGTGTTAAAGCAAAAGTACCTACTGCGCCTCCTGTACTGCAGCGGCCAGCCCTTCCAACGCAAAAACAGCCTCCGCCATTACCCCCTAAAAAACAAAACGATGTTCCAAAACCGGTAAACATCCCCAGATTGCCCGAAATAAAAGCAACTCCAAACACAAAAAACAATCCGGTAAAACCACCGCCCCTACCTCCCAAAAAAAGTTAGGGCGTATAAAATCTAAAACTTAACAAAATGGCTATACAAATAGAAAAAAGAAAACCCGTTTCACTGATCGGGGAAGAACCCGGCTTAAAACACATTATTGCCGGCCTGGGCTGGGATACTGCTGTTGTAAACGGGCACCCGGTAGACCTCGATCTCTCCGTGTTTATGCTGGGCGAAAACGGCAAACTGCTTGCCGATGAATACTTTGTTTTTTATAACAACAACACGAGTCCTGATGGTTCTACCCATTACCCCGGCGATAGCAGGGGTGGCGAAGGTGACGGAGACGATGAGGTAATCCATATCGATTTATCCAAAATAGATCCGAAAGTGGAATTCCTTTATTTCGCAGTAACCATCGATCAAAGCGAAGAAAGAGGCCATCATTTTGGCCACGTTCAACACTCCTATATCAATATCAGGAACAATGCTGATAAATCGGTTTTATGCCAGTACCTGCTCAAAGAGGAATTTACAAACGAAGATTCCCTGATGATTGCTTCAGTTTCCAGAAACGGGGGAGCATGGAATGTTGAGGCCCTTGGCCAGGCCTTTTCCGGCGGTTTAAATACACTAATAGAATTATATCAATAGATGAGCAGTTTTAATTTAAATAAGGGAGACAGGTTCTCTCTTTCCAAAGCAGCACCCGGACTCACCATTGTAAAAATAGGAATGGGCTGGGATCCTAACGAGCAACCGGGAGGACCAGAATTCGATCTCGATGTTTCGGCCTTCTCGATAGGCAGTGATTTTAAAATCCCTTCTGATTCTTACTTTACCTTTTACGGGCAGATCAGGATGGGCAATAAAATTGAGGATAAGGTAGAAAAAGGCCTGTTTAGGCCATTCACTGAAGACGGGGCAATTATTGGCGCCATTGATGATCCGGATGGGAGCAGAAGTGAAGGCGATGACGATGAAAATATGTTTATCGATTTATCCAAAGTCAGCGATAAAATCGAGCAGATTATTATATGTTGCACGATCTGTAAATATCCTCACGACAATAAAAAAGACAGAAGAACATTAGACCTGAATTTTGGAAAAGTGAACGACTGTTACATCAGGATTGTGGATGAAAGCAATGGTTCTGAAATATTGCGTTACGACCTTAAAGACCAATATACCAATGAAGATGCCGTAGAATTTGGACGTTTGTTCCGTGCTGGCGAGAGTTGGGAGTTTGAAGCGATGGGCAGGGCGCATACCGGCAGTTTGCAAACTTTAGTTGAGATGTACACCTAAAAAAATAAAATTATGGCATTCGATTTAAATAAAAGTGATGGTTCTAAAGAAGAGTCATCCAAATTTGATCTTTCAAAAAGAGAGATCGAAAAACCCGCAGGCCAATCGAGGGGATGGTTAATCGGTTTATTCGGGATACTGGTTGTTGGTGGCGGCATCTGGTATTATGCATCAGGCAAAGCAGATCCTGCGGCAAAAGCATCTGCAGCTAACGTTTCTTCTGACCCGGCTTCGGTTGTTATACCTGCTGCACCAACAAAAGAAAAAGTTAGCAGTGTAGATACAACTGCTGTTGCACAGGTAAATTCAACGGCGATACAAGCAGATCCGATCAGAAAAACCAGTCTGAATACAGCTCCTGCTAAATTACAAACCAAAGCGCTCAAAGCTTTAAACCATACCGTGCCGGTAACATTTCTTCAAGGTTCATCATCTTTTGCAAGCACCAACAAAACTTTAATCAAACGCATTGTCGTTTATATGATCAAAAATCCTACGGTATCCATCCGTATTAATGGTTATGCCAGCAGCGATGGTCCGATAGGCGTAAACCAGCAGATATCGCAGGCAAGGGCCGATACATTTAAAAATCATTTAACGGCATTAAATATTGAAGCAAGCCGGATAAGCACCATAGGAAAAGGCATTGAAAATCCGATTGCCTCAAATAAAACTGTTAGCGGAAGAAAAAAGAACAGGCGTGTTGAAATTACATTGCTATAAGTTAATCATTTAAGAAAAACCCGTGGCAAAAAGAAGAACCAAAAAAACAAAACAAAGGAGTTTTAAAGAAATCTTAATCCTATTGGGGATGCTGTTTAGCTGCATCCTCTTTATCATCAAAATCATTTTCGGGCGCATAGGCTGGTTAGAAGTTTTTGCTCCTGTGATCATTGTATTTTTGATCCTTTTCCTTCTTTCGGTATTAAAAGCGGCAGTGAGAAAAGTATAGCTAAAAAACAAAAAATTAATAAACCCTGCTCCAACCAAGTATAATCGCCAGTTGGGGCAGGGTTTAATGGTTAAGCTTATGGTGTGGTAAGTTGCCCAAGTATTGACTGTTGGACACCACATTGTTTTCGAATTTAACCCCAAAAATCCATCTCACACTTAGCTACAGGCTTTCTTGACGCATTATTCCGAACTTAAGGTGCCAAAATTGAAACAGTTTACAGGTATAATTGAGCCAAAATGAAACTTTAAAAACTCAACCAGAAATCTGCGCCCATGCTAGCAGACAGCTGGGGGAGAGCATAACCCTATTGCCGGCATCAAAAGACCCCGGCGTTACCTTTTGTTTACCTAAAAGGTAACGCCGGGGTAAACAAAAGGTAAAGAATAGGTAAACATGGGGTTAACTTGTCTCGAACAAGAGGTAAAGGATGGGTAACTAAATGCACCCTTTTATTTCGCTCTTTAAATAAGAAGCCAATTCGTCTTTCAGGTAAAAACGGTCGCCACCCGGTAGTTTTATGGGTTATGAAGTGCCGTCTTTTGCCTTCCATTTGTAGGTACTTACGCTTAGGTTAAGGTAATCTTCGATCTGCCGGTGGGTGAGCTGTTCGTTCGGGCTGCCAACCATCAACTGTAAGTTTAACTGGGCATTATATCGCAAATTGTAGCTTTCGCTACCTTAAAAGTGCCAATATAAAATTAGTTTCATTTACGCGAAATCAGAATGCATGGTTTTACTTAATTAATATACTATGGTGTTGTAAACAGAAATCGCGTAGCTACCTTGCCAAACTGTACCTCATCCCCCGCCAAACCCAAGGAGCTACGGCACTGCTATCCTGCCATAATCCCACCTTGTTTTTCCTGGCTTTTATTTCTAACCTGGCATATAACGGATCACTTGAGTATTTTTTAAAATGCCAGGCCATACCCAGTTTAATCATTTCCTGATTAACGACCTGTTTGTTTTGGTTAATTACTACGGCAATTAATCTTTTATAGTGGTCGTATTTCTGGCCTTGTACACTAACCATTTGCCCGAAACATAAATCGGACAAAGCTTGTTTGGCTTTGGCACCAAAAGGTTGGTGGCCACGTTTCTCGGGGCAATCGATATGGGCCAAACGGATTTTAATGGGATGATCCTGATACAATACCTCCATGGTATCGCCATCTAAAATCCGGATCACTTTGGCCGTGAAGGAAAGGTGGTAGTTGTTTAAAGGTTTGCTCTCGCCTGGCTGGATAAAACAGCTTTGCAGTGTTAATAATAATAAAATCAATACACTTACTTTTCCCACTTGCATAATGTTTTTCCGTCTTTTTTAGCTTTTTCTACTTCAATTGAAACCACCCGATAAGTGCAATTACCTAATCCACGGCAGTTGCTGTTATAATGGTATTTTTTAGCGCCGGGACTGTTGCAAATGTACACGGTTGTGTTTTCTTTACAAGTGATGTTGATAACGAAAAAAATTAATAAGGAGAGGGTTTTCATGATGAGGGGGTGATTAAAGAAAAATGAATGGATATTTAATAATAATTATAAGTCTTAGCTATTTAATAATCTGTTGTATAACAGGGTCTAACGCAGCCGGCAAATCATTTGTTAGTAAGTCAAATTTCTTCACTTTCATCGCTTTAAACCAATCTGTCCAATATTGTTTAATGACATCTTCTTCGTAAGGGTTATTAACTGATGGATTAATGCCTAAAACGATAATTTCGAGCTCTTTTAAATTATAAGGGAAAGCAATAAAACCAAGGTTATTTTTCTTCATAATGCTTTGGTAATCTGCAGCTGTAAGCTTTTTAAAACTCAGAAACTCTGGGGTGATGTAAGAACTTTTACCCCCTACCTGTATGATACTGGCTTTATGATAGATGTAACCATCGGTTAGTATTACTAAAATATTCCGATGCTCTGGTTTAATGCAATACAGTTGCACACTGCTTTTAAAAAACCTCCAGATATCGGAGCCCACGTAATTACGGTCTTTAATAGCGCTCTGGTAAATTTTAACGGGGTTATCACTATAAATCTTATCAATGCTCAGGAAATCCTTTTTACTGGTTTTGGGGTTAAAATCGACTTTTAGCTGTTCACTAAGCTGATTAATATTGGGAATATTTGGCAGGGGATTAAAGAAAACCTGCATCTGGTCTTTTAACAGGAGCATCTTTTTCCCTCTTACATGATTAATAAATGCTTTTTGTACTGATTTTATATATTGCAGATCGCGCTGGTAAATCCCGGGATTCTTTTTAGGGTCTATCCGATCAGATAAATCCAGTAAAAAGCTAATATTGAGGTTCTGTTTGGCTGGCTGAGCTTTACCTTCTTTCGCAAAAGTAGCTGTAATTAAGAGCGGCAGTAATATGTTTAGTAATGTTGACTTCATGATGCAAAGGGTTATAAAGTAGTGACATAAACAGAATTTTGCGAATCTTCGCTGGCTCCTGCGCTTTTAAGGTTTTCGTTGTAACAGGCAATACATTCAGTTTGAAGAACAATTTTTTCGTGCATTGAAATATGGAGCTTTTCATTCACGAACGTAATCCAACCTTTCATGTATTCAGAGGCATAAAGAACATACTCCTTGGTGGGAATAATTACGGCATCGATTATCCGTTGTAGTGTAATAATACGTCCCTGTGCCTCCAGCGAACTTTTCTTAATGTCACTAAGTTCTTCTATTAATTTTGCTTTCTGGATTTCAATATCGCTTATCCTGTCCTGATGGATCTGAATATCTTTTTTTCTCCGCAGCTGTTCGTGTTTGATTTTGTCTTTCTCCCGGTGTTCTTTCATGATAAAATCGAATACTACACCCCATATAAGGTACACTACAAAACCCGCAAAGATGATTCCCCAGAACTGGATTTTGCCAAAAGCAACAGGGATATTAAATTCAGGTGAATCTAACGTTTTGGTTAGCTCATAAATCTTTTCCTCAATCTGGTAAGCCAGAATGGCATCAAAAATAAAGGTGATAGTAAAAAGGAGTCCGATCTTGAAATAGTTCTCTCTGCTTTTAACCTCTCCGAACATGTGGATCAAATAACCCAGTCCTAAAAATACAAAAGGGATAAAGGTTACAAAAGCACCTTCGAGCGATCCATCCTGCCAGGCCTTTTCAAAAGCTTTCGAATCGAGCACATTCATAATGATGGTGCTATTGGCGTCAAAGGGTTTAAAAAAAGCCGAATAAGAGGTAGAAATATAAAAAGTGAATAAATACAGGCTTAAAGGCATCAGGATGATCAAACCGATCCAGAACTTGCCTGAAGCACCTTTTGAAGCACTAATGTGGTATTTTTCGGGATTCCGGGGCAGGTCGTTGATTTCGAATTTTAGTTCTTCGATATTATCTTTTACTGCCCTGATATCGGTTTCTGCCTTGTTAATCTGCTGTTCTTTACCTTCTTTACTGATTACTAGTGTTTTGATTTCGGTTTCTTTAGTTTTCTGCTCGTTGATATAGGGCTCTTTCGCCAGTTGCTGCTTTTCTACCAGTTCTTTTTCTTCATTTTGAAACCTGGCGTAAATGGCATTCAAACAGATCGAAAGCGCTAGGGGGCTACCACTGTTTCTTGATCCATCTCTGAAGCCAGCTTCGTGGTAAGTTCTTTTTCTTATTTCCTCCTCTTGTTCGGTAGCCGGCTTCCTAATCTCCACATTTTCATCCTGAGGTGGATCGGCTGTTTTTGGGTTAAAAAATTCTTCTATTTGGGCAATCATAACATTAAGTTTTAGTTTGATTTATGATGTGATTATGGTATTTCTTTTTTTGCCTAAACAATCCGGTCTCTGGAGTATGTTTTTTGAACGGGTAAAATTTCAGTGGCTTTTTCATCTTGTTTTACAGGTTCACTTTTCTTATAAAAGGCAATGATTAAAAACAATAGTCCGGTGATGATATCAAGTGGGATCCAGATGCTTTTCCGATGCAGGTGAATGGGAAGCAGGGGATTGAAAAGGATGAGCACAAGTAAAAAAACAACTGCGAGATAATAGTTCTTTTGTTTGATCCAGCTGTAAATGAGCAAGGTTACTCCCAATGAAACAATGGTTCTTAAAAAGGTATAAAATTCAATGGGCAACTTCAATATTGCTACAAAGCAGCAGATTGAGCAAGCGATCAGGAATGGTTTCATTGATGAAAAAGTATAGGGATTCAATTTTAGCTACAGGAGAAAAATCTAACTGCAATCTCATTTTCTTGAAGCAACTGACCATCGGGTAATATCATCATCTTACTCCCATCGATATGATTTTCGAAAATATGATACCCATTTCTACAGTTTTTATATCGATACTTTAATGCATTAAATCCTTCGAGCAGGCCTTCTTCTCTGGTAACCTGATAAACATGCTTAGAGCAGCTCAATTTGAAAATGCATTTACGCCTTTTATCTTTAGGGAATACTGCCCAGTACATTCTTATGATCGAGAGTAAAATTATTTTCATAATACTCCTTTGCTGAAAACAACCATTTGATAAGAAGCTAAATAACCAGGTTTGGCACCTAATCCAAAACAACCTGGATCAGGCTGCACATAGGTTGAAACACTTTCCAATCTGATATATTCCCAACCTTGATTGGTAAATTGCTTGATTAGATTTTCTAATTGAATAGCAACCGCAGCTGTAGTTTCATTTTTTTGATTCAATGTTGCGGTGAATGGTACTACTTTATATTCCATGATAAGTTTGTTTAAATTTATACTTCAAAAGTATATAAGCCCAACTCCAAAACCTTACGGGAAACCGTAACCCCAAAAACTATTTTTATGATGCCGGCGATCTAAACAGACATTAAAAACACTAAATATCAAACAGTTAAATAAAACTTAAATCATAGTGAACAGTAACTATATTTTCTCAGCAGATTTCTCCACTGCGGTCGAAAGGACGATGAGGAGTGAGGGTTTCGCAAACTTAAATGATCTTATATTTCTTATATGGTTGAAAATAAAGAATGTGCTGGTTGTTAATTATAAAAGATCCTTCGAATCCTCGACCGGAGCAACGCGGAGTGGAGAGATCTTTGTACCGAGTTGTTGAAATCAAATTTAAAAGATTTCTCCACTACGGTCGAAATGACAATGAGCGGTGAGGGTTTCGCAAACTTAAATGATATTATATTTCTTATATGGTTGAAAATAAAGAATGTGCTGGTTATTAATCTTATAAAATATCCTTCGACTCCGCTCAGGATGACAAATAGAGAAAGATTTTATGCGTTTAAAAATGAGAGATTGCCCTGCCTGCTCCCAACACAAACGGTGGAGCAATCCCTGCATTTTTTGAGTATTGAGCAGGTAATTAATAATTTTCCAAAGTTTGATGCAATTGAGCCCTGTAATCGTAAAGTTCATCAAGGTTGAACAACTGGTTTTTCTCACCGGCATCTTTGCCGCTCTGAAAAGTTTCGAGGTATTTATTCGCGGTATTAAAGTGGAACCTGCAGATGGGTTTCCGGTTATTGTCATCCAGTAATACGCTAAAGTAAGATTGGGTATCGCGGGCTGCAATCCGTGCCGAAGGGATCTTCTCGCGTAAAATGGCTTTTACGATCTGGAAAGCTTCCAATTCTTCTTCAGTCGTTACAATTTTAGAAGCATCAGGATTTTCTATAACAGGAATTGCTTTATCTTCCTCCTTTTTCTCTATTTTCTCATTGATATTTAATGCCGATTTCAAACGATCGCTGATCGATTCGTTGATGGAAATAGCCAGGGCCTTTTTGGTATACTCTTTAAAGGCGATCATCCGGTTTGCCGTTAAGGGTTTATCGAAAAAACGGTTCACCAGTAATTTTACCATTTCATCAGAAGGGGTGTCTGTTTCTTTTTCAAATTCTTTTCTGATGGCCTTGATGTATTTTAAACCTTCGGCCGAATCGAGAATGGTTTCTAAATTGTATTCGTTTTTAGTAAAACTTTCGAGGATTTTAAGTGCATTATCTTTCAGGTCTTCAATATCGATGGTTAGAAAAGGCTTCTCGTCCATAATATTCGGTTTTTCTAAATCGGCGTAAAAATTGTAGACCGTACCGTTGGTTAATACGCCGAAACGCGCTTTCGAAACATGGTAATAGCGGTGCAACTGAGAGTTGTGTGCATCGGCACTTTCTTTCCAGTGTTTGCATTCGAAAATGAGGATGGGTTCGTTGTTTTTGCGAATCACGTAATCTACCTTTTCGCCTTTTTTAGTGCCGATATCGCAAATATGTTCGGGGATCACTTCTGTAGGGTTAAAAATATCGTAACCGAGGATTTGAATAAAGGGCATTACAAATGCATTTTTCGTAGCCTCTTCGGTATTGATCTGATCTTTTAAGCCGACCACCCGTTGATGAAGTTGTTCTAATTTAAGTTTAAGGTCCATTTGACTTGACTTTTGGTTTTTTGATCTAAAAGTAGAACGGTTGAGATTGTTTTCCTTATGGGAAACCGTAGTGAGGTTAGTTAACTGATGAAAGCGCTGGCCCTGTTTGCCATAGAGATTCATTTTCCATTGTAAAAGATCCTTCGACTCCGCTACCATTGACAGACTTCAATAAAAAGCGTCGTCATTCTCGCGCATGCGGGAATCTTAATGTAACCTACAAGCCCTACCAAGGCATTACGATTCCCAATCGAGTTGGGAATGACGATCTCTCGCAGCCTACGATTTGCAAAAAAAAGTCATTCATATTGATTTATACAATAAATTATTTCTCAGGATAACAAGTACGTTAAAGTAATGACCAGACTAAGGATTATGGAATGAAGACTTAGGACTCATCAAATAATCCCCATGTCTTTACAATAAGCAATCAGTTGTTCATTTTTAGTAAAACCAAGGACTTCCTTCATCAGGTTAAGACGTTTTTCGATGCTACTCAGACCAGAAGGTTTAATATCATTTTCCTGGAGGTAATACGGGATGTTTTTTTGAGGTGTCCCCTCTACCAATTGAGAGATAATGGCGATATCGAGATCTGTAAAATCGTGCGAATTATTTTCTTTTCTGGCTAGTTTTAAATCGGGAGAAAGGTATTTTTTATGGTTATGGATAGCAGATATGGCAAGTTTTAGATATTGGGCATCATGACGGGCTTTACGCACATACCCATCAATATTCATTTCTTTAAATAACATATCGATAACCGCCGTTTTACTTTCTCCAGAGAATACCAGTGTTTTTAAGTCAGGTTGCACTTCCTTTGCCGCTTTGATGAGTTCGGCACCTCCGGCAATTTTTTGCCGGTTATGGTCCTCCTCAAAATAAAGGTCGGTGATTAACAGATCGTAAGGTTGCTCTGCTTTAACAGCATTTTTTATCCAGGTAAGTGCATCATCGCAATAATATACATATTCGGGTTTTTCTGCGCCCAGTTCAGACAATGTTTTTTGCAGTGAAATATTCTGTGTTTCTTGATCTTCAGCAATAAGTATTCTTTTAAACATATTTAATACAATTAGGAAACCGGAAAAGAGATTTGGATTTTAAGCCCCTTTTCAACTTTGGTATCAAAGGTAATGGTACCACCAATCGCTTCAATACGGGTTCCCGTATTGGTAAGTCCGTTGTTGGGTTGCACGCCACCCCTAATGCCTATACCATTATCAGTATAATAAATGTTTATTTTTTGTTGTGCCTGTTCAAACCTAATCA
Source organism: Pedobacter sp. KBS0701 (assembly GCF_005938645.2). Taxonomy (NCBI): domain Bacteria; kingdom Pseudomonadati; phylum Bacteroidota; class Sphingobacteriia; order Sphingobacteriales; family Sphingobacteriaceae; genus Pedobacter; species Pedobacter sp. KBS0701. The sequence goes on along the minus strand of NZ_CP042171.1, from coordinate 5,176,523 downwards.
CCACATCACTGGCCTGGCTATGTTTGCCCATATTCACCATCAGTTCCTGGAGGATATGTTGTATTTCTTCTTTGGCCTGTTCTGAAACTTTTTCCCACAATTGGATGGAATTGCCCACCAGTATTACCCTCGTATTTTCGGAAGCGAAGGATTTTAAAAGATCATATATTTTTTCGTGAAAATGACGATTTTTAGACCTTGGTTTCTCGTAAGAGAGGTCGCGCGATTGTTCGTAAAGTTCTTCTATCTCGTTAACAATAGGATTGTCTTTTAGAATTTCCTGATTATCGAGTTTGTTCATGATCCTGTATAATCCGTTGGCCACAACATCATGTACTTTTTGGGAGGTTTTAAGCTTATTATGGCGGATGGTGTTTTGAGCTTCGAGTTCTAATCGTTGTTTTCTTTTTTTGTACCATAGGGTACCGGCTATAATTAATAACAGTATAGAGATGGTGAGTATAATGATCTGGTATCTTTTACCATCATTATCTTTTTGGAGCAAAAGATTATCGGCTTTGTTTTTTTCGGTTTCGTATCTGACTAGCGCAAATTGGTTTTTAGCTGCACGTCTTGTATTTTGCAGGCTGTCATCCAACTTTTGATAAATAGTATAATAGCTTTTAACTTTTTTATCTGGACTCAGTCGGATTAACTTTTGTAGTGCCTGTAATTGGTCATCCGAACTTTCTATTGCCTTCGCTACCTCATACATTTTCATTGCATATATCAATGCCGTATCGGGATGTTTCATTTCATAATATGCTGATAAGTGAGCATAACTCGCATTCTGTCCCCAAAGATTTTTGGCTGATTTGCGTATAGATAAAGCTTTTAGTAAAGCTGTTCTGGCATTATACTTTGGATCATGCTTCCACATTGTATAAGCATAATTGGAGAGTGTTCTGGAATAATCAGTTTTATCAAGCTTTTTACTCAAAATATTCCGAAATAGCTTTAACGATTGCTGATAGTTATTAAGATCTCGGTATGTGAGTGCCAGACTATTTTCTACCAGTGATAAATTATTGCTGCTATCAGCATAAGCAATTGATTTTTTATAAAAGTATACTGCCTTTTTATAATTTTTTAGGAATGAGGATGCTACTCCCAGCTCATGATAGTTAGAGCATAGATATTTATAATGTTTTTTATCAGCTGGATTAAAAAAAATTAAAGCTTGAAGCGCGATTTCTTGACCACCAAAATAATCCCCGTTTTCTATAGAAATAATTGCCATATAAATAAGCGATTTTCCAGCTCCAACACTATCCTTTGATTCTAGATAACTACTTTTAGCGTCATTGAAATGAGCAAATGCACTATCTGGCATATTTTTTTGATAAAAGTTTACTGCACTATCAAAATCAGGGTTTAAAATTTTATTCGTAATATTTAACTTTCGCTTTGAACAGCAAGTAAACATCAAAATAAATAGGATTGAGATAGAGAAACGTTTCACTTCAATAGGTTTTATACTAAAGTAAAATAAAAAAGGCGGATGTACCGCCCTTTTTTATTAATTTTTCTTTGGTGGCGGCATGTGGCCATGCTCTCCCCCTGTATCACCACCTTCGCCAATACCATCACCGGGGTCGGTCCCTGGGTCACCAGGGTTATTAGGGTCATTTGGGTTGGTGTCACTAGCGTTTACTACTGTACCACCGTTGTGGCCGCAATTGTTATTTGTATTTGTAGGCGTTGCCAGGCCAAGTAATATGGCAATAAAAAGAGGTAAAAACATCTTATCAAAAATTAAAGAATTGAAATACTAGGGAGGGTGTCCGCGAACCACTCGCGGACCTTTCTCCGGGTTGTAAATCAGAAGGCCTTCTGAAATTTTTGGGAAGTGTTGAGTGTCTGTCGCGGGAACTAATAACTGCTTCCCAAACCGGCTAATAACTACCGCGATTTCTACTCTTTTAATAAATCAGTTTTTTGCTTAGATTTAAATATTGAATCGCCGCTTGAACTAATTGTTGAACAAAGATGGCGGGTTCAAAAAGCTAATTGCCAGATAATTCCTATTCTACATGAAATACTTTTTTAATTCTTTTGGATTCCGGAAAACCGTAAAAATTCCTGAAATACCGTTTTTACTTTTATGCTAAATTTTTTGAAAATGCCTGAAGATTATCAAGACTTAGTATTAGCTACCTATAAAAAGAAATGTGAAGAAAGGAAGCTCCATTTGAACCTATTAAAGCCAACTGTAGTAAAATTAAAAAAGGAGTGCCTTAAGAAGTATGATGCTAGTGATGAAGCTAAAGACGTATTCTCGGACTTTTTTGATAAAGACAAGATGGATAATATCTCCTTGATTTTATCAAAAGCCGATCCTGGTGATTTTAGACCGTTGCTAAATCATATAAATGGTGCAACAAAGAGAACTGATGAAAAGAATAGTGAGCTTTTAGCTTGGTTAATAGATTTTCAGCCTAGACCAAGTACAACTTATTATAAAAGTTTTGATGGGGAGCACCAAAATGAAATAGAAGAAATTATAGGAGCAACTGATGTTGAATTGGAAGAAATAAAGAATGAGATAATTGGAGATAATGATAAAGGAGAGCAGAAGCTTGAAAATGGAGGGTATAATATAATTGAAGAATTAGACAAAAAAAAAGAGGTAGAAAAGGAAATAAAAGAATCAAATACTAATAAACTGATTGGTGAAACAGAAAATAAAGGAAAAAAGGAGCCTGTGGTTAAATCAACCACTCCTTCTGTAAAAATTAATGAAGGAGATAAAGACACAGGCAGTCCCATAAATGTACATCGCCCTAAGGATCCAGTTTATGAATATCGTTTCTCACCCCGCTATATCGTCATCTCCTGTATCATCTTACTTTTTATCAGTAGTTCTTCTTTTGTCACATGGGAAAATAGCACCTCTTCAGTTAGAATGCCTAATGCGGATGAGAAATGTATGTATTGGGATGAAGATCATTACGAACCTGTAAAATGCAATGCACAAATTGCTAATGCTACAATAATCCCATTGGATCTTAAAAAGTTACAGCGTCAAAGAAAGATTAATCTATCAGATACCCTAACCAGCTATTCGTTGGGTAAAGTATGGTATAAAGGTTTTGTAAAGGATCATGAGTTTTTTACAGCTGCTGGCCCATATCCTACCGACACTACAAGGGTTTTAAAAAAGCTTACACCCATAATTTTAGCAAAATACATCTCCAATAACAGGTACCTGCAAACCCGCCTAACCTGGTTGCTTTATGCTACAATTTTTATAACATTATGCGGCTTTGGTGCAAGCAGATTAAAGAAAGAAGTAAAACAGCCAGTTAAAAAATCATCAGCTGAAGAAGAAGAAGAGCTGTTAAACTTTACACAGCAACAGCCTGTAAATTGTTAAGATATAGGGAAACACTTTCCTGTACCTTTTTTAAATCTTCGCATTCGTGTTGTGCTAAAACCCGGATACTTTGTAACAGTAGGTTTTCTTTTAATTTGTTATAATCAGGCGAAATTTCTTCGTCTTTTAAAAAGATGCTGATGTTGTTTAAAAAAGCTTCCTGTCCTTCTTTAAAATAAGAGGCTTTTACGTACATCCAGTTGTATAAAATGCTGCGGTTATAGGTATCGGTTTCCATGGTTTCTAATAGTTCCTTAAAAAAGAAATCGTAGTAAAACAGATCGTCAAATGGTGTTTCCTGAACGGAGCAGTTTAAAGCAGCCAATTGCAGAAATACCGAATCGAGGGTATTTTCCATCATCTGCCTGATCTGCGTAAATTTTTGATGGTTCCAGTCTTTTATGTATAATCCATCGGTATTACCACTAATGATGAACCGGAGTATTGAACGTATTAAAGTAAAACCTTCGGCGTATTTTTTACTGCTGAACAAAATGCGCGAAATATTCTGCAATTGTTCTATACGCCTAAACTGCAATACCTCATAACCTTCGGTCTCCAGCCTGGCACTTAAAGATAAACCGGAAACCAATAAATCAATGCCCTGGTTAAACTGCCCAGCCTTATAGTGGTAATTGGCCCAGGCTGATAGTTTAAAAAGCCTGATTAAACGTTGAGGCTCATTTTCAAAGTTTTCGAAAGCTGCATCGCCCTGATGTAACACCGTAAGGGCATCGGTAATTTTATTTTTCCGGCACAGTACCACGGCATTAAAATAGGTATCTGTTACTTCCGAAATGCGATCATTCATTTCATGCCCCATTTTTTTTGCCGCTTCTGCGTTTAACAGGATACTGAATACACCCCGCTGCGGCCTGGCAAACTTATCTGCTGTTTTGTGCTGCTCGTTTAGCCTTAAAGTTTCGATAAATGATGTTGTAGCTGTTTTCATGGCTTATTGATTAATTTCCTAATTCAAGTTGATTTTTAATTAATTCATAATAATAACCTCGTTTGGCCACCAGGGCACTATGGTCGCCCTGTTCTACCACGTTACCATTATCAAGCACTAAAATATTATCGGCATTTTTAACCGTACTTAAGCGATGTGCGACAATAAGCACGGTTTTGCCCTCAAAAAAGTTATAGAGGCGCTCCATAATTACTTTTTCGTTTGATGAATCAAGCGAGCTGGTAGCCTCATCGAGAAAAATATATTCCGGGTTTCTGTATACCATACGGGCAATCAGCACCCTTTGCCTTTGTCCGCCACTTAAACCTTTACCATCTTCGCCAATTTTGGTATAAATACCCAGTGGCTGACTTTTGATGTACTGCTCAATATTAGCGATATGAATGGCACGGTCCATCTCGGCCGGATCGGTAAATTCTTCATTGAGGGCAATGTTATTGGCAATGGTATCAGAGAAGATAAAACCTTCCTGCATTACTACGCCACAGTGCTGCCGCCAAAACCTTGGACTGATCATACTAAAAGGCAGGTTATCTACATAAATTTCGCCCGATGTGGGTTCGGATATTCTTTGCAGTAACTTTAAAATCGTAGTTTTTCCGCTTCCGCTACTGCCTACAATAGCGGTGGTTTTACCGCCTGGGATGGTAAAATCGAGGTTGTTTAAAACGGGTTTGTTACCTGCCCCGGGATAAATAAAACTCATATTTTTAATTTGTATGCTCCTTCCGGGAGGCATCTTATTGGTGTAATTTTTAGTGGGCGATTCTTCATCTTCCAAATGCTGTATCTGTTCCAAACGGTCCATACTGATCTGTGCATCCTGGTAAGACTGTAAAAAAGAGGCCAGCTGTACAATCGGGGCATTCATTTGCCCGATAATAAACTGTATGGCCATCATATCGCCCAGGCTCACCTGTTTATCGATTACCAAACGGGTGGCCAAAAAGAGGATGAGGATGTTTTTAGCCTGATTGATAAAGGTAGCGCCTACCTGTTGGTACTGACTTAAAGAGAGTGTACTTACATTTAGCCGGAAGAGCTTGGCCTGTATACCTTCCCATTCCCATATTTTTTTGGTGCCACAATCGTTTATTTTAATTTCGTGAATACCGTTAACCACCTGCAGGGTTTTTGCGCGGTTTTGGGCCAGCAACTCGAAACGCTTAAAATCGAGTTTTTTCCTTTTCTCCATAAAAATGTAGATCCAGGCGAAATAAATGGCACTGCCAATAATAAATACCATGCATATAGTAGGGCTGTAGATAAACAGCACCACGCTGAAAACCAGAAAGGCAATCATCATAAACAGGGTGTTGAGTGTACTGCCGGTTAGCAGGTTTTCGATCCGTTTATGATCTTCAATACGTTGTAAAATATCACTGTTTAGCTTGGTATCGAAAAAAGACAAGGGAAGGCTTAACAGTTTATTTAAAAAGGTGGATAAAATGGCCAGGTTAACCCTCGCGGTAATGTGGAGCAATATCCAGCCGCGCAACAGTTCTACCGAGGTTTGCCCAAGCGTCATTAACAACTGACCGAAAAGGAGGATATAAATAAAGTGGACATCGTCTCCTTTTACCCCAACATCTACCAGCGCTTTTGTGAAGAAGGGGAATATTAGTTGTATTACAGCACCGGCCAGCAAACCTGCAGCCAGTTGTTTCAAAAGTTTTTTATAATGAAAAACATGTTTAAGCAATACGCTCATACTACCGCGTTTTTCGGTAACATCTTCTTCGGTAAGGTAAAAATCGGGCGTTGGGCTTAATAATAAGGCTATGCCTGCCGCTTTTTGGTTAATGGAGGTATAAGCCCAGTTATTAAGAAATTCATCGTGTGTATAGGCATGCAAACCGCTGGCAGGATCGGAAATGTATACTTTCTTTTTGGTAATTTTATACACCACCACAAAATGGTTTTTACGCCAGTGGATAATACAGGGGAGCTGGCCACGGTTTTCGAGTTTCTCGAAAGTGATATTGCCACCTACAGATTGGATCCCTATTTTCTCTGCCGCTTTGCTGATCCCTAAAAGCGATACACCCGTTTTACCGATCTGGCTCAGTGTGCGGATTTTTTGGATAGAGAAAAACTTGCCATAAAACTTGGTGATGATCTGCAGGCAGGTTGGGCCACAGTCCATCACATCGTGTTGTTTATAATGCGGAAAATTTGCGAGCTGTATCTTCATTCTTGTAAATATTTAATTATAGGAAAGTCTGAAACCTTCTTATTTATCAAAAGAAAAAATATATATTTATCTCTCAACTTTTTTTCGACGAAATCACTTTTAAATACTACAAAATTGAATATTATACATTCTGCCAAAGGAAATTTTAAGCGGGTGCAAGAGCTGGAGTGGGATATTAAATATACAAGCCCGATCAGGATTACTTTACATCTTCTTTTATGGATTCTGCTCGGTTATATGTATTACCGGGGCTATAGCAAATTCGATAAAACCATGGGTTGGTTTTTAGTGGGTAAAGACCTTGTTGCCGTAATCAGTATTTTTTATGTGGGTTCGTATTTTATACTCGACCGGTATTTATTTAAAGGAAAGTTTTTTGTTACCGTTTTATTTGTAGTGCTAAGCTATTTATGGTGGGCAACACTTACCTTTTTGGTGTGTTTGTATTTAAAGGCCAACCTTTCGGCCGATTCGAAATTGATGCTGTATGCTGATTTTGTAGTTAAAAGCAGCTTTTTAGGGATCTTCTCGTTTAAAATGTTTCTTTTTTATTTTCTGGATTTTTTATACCTCCTGTTCCCACCGCTCAGTATTAAACTGATGAAATCAATAGTGGCACAGAGTAATAAACGCATCGCGCTGGAGCGGGATAACCTGAACCTGGAGATCAATTTTTTAAAAGCGCAGATCAATCCTCATTTTTTATTCAATACTTTAAATAATATTTACCGCATGGTAAATAAAAAAGATGAGCAAACAGGGCCAATGGTGCTTCATCTGGCAGGTTTAATGCGTTACACCCTTTACGAATCGAATGATCCGGAGGTGTTGCTATCACGCGAAATTGAATTTATCAGGGATTACCTGGAGCTGGAAAGCATTAGGTATGGTGATGAGGTAAAGATTGACCTGGATATTGACAAACCTGAAAAACCTTTGCGCATTGTTCCGCTTATTATATTCCCCTTTATAGAAAATGCTTTTAAACACGGTCCCGATGCCAGCATAGAATCGGCCTGGATCCGGATCAGGATCAAGGTTTTTGAAGAGCAGTTTTACTTTGAAGTAGCCAACAGCTGTACCCATAGGCTTGCAAAAACAAAATTCGGGGGGCTGGGTATTGCCAATATTAAAAAAAGGCTATTGATCCATTATCCTAACCAACACGAACTGATTATCAATAATGAACCAGATGAATATACCGTCACTTTAAAACTGAATCTTAAATAACCAAACTTCATCCCCCCTATTCAAACAACGCTATGACACTTAAATGTTTAATTATTGATGACGAGCCGCTGGCCCGTGAAACCCTGGAAGAATATATATCAAAAATCCCATTTCTCGAACTTGCAGGCAGCTGCAAACACGTTTTCGAAGCAATAGAAATATTACAAAGAGAGCAGATTGATGTGCTTTTCTCTGATATCCACATGCCCGAAGTAAATGGTATTGAATTGATTAAAATGCTGCAATACCGCCCTTATGTAATCTTTATTACAGCTTATGCAAACTATGCTGTAGAAGGTTTTGAGCTTGATGCGGTTGATTATATTGTTAAACCTTTTTCTTTTGAACGTTTTTTTAAGGCGGTAAACAAGTGTTTAACCATGAGCCAGCAGAAAAACAATAAACCAGCAACCGATCAGTCTAAATACCTTTTCGTAAAAGATGGGCACAAACTGCACCGCGTACTTTTTGATGAAATCTGTTACATCGAAGCGATGAAAGATTATATTAAAGTAGTACTAAAAGACCGTAGCATTATTACGCACCTTACGATGAAACGGGTGGAAGACCAGCTTCCGGAAGAACAGTTTATCCGGATACAAAAATCGTATATTATCAACATCAACAGCTTAAAATTTATTAGCGGCAACATGGCAGAGCTGCATGATGTAAGTGATAAACTGCCCATTGGTAAACAATATAAAGACTTGATTTTTGAACGTTTTGGCTTAAAGAATGATTAATGGAGTATACGCGAGAGAATGGTTTTATTATCGAGTACCAATGTAAGCCGGGCATCTAGGTTTAAAATGGCTACATAGTTTTGATCAAGGATGATTCCGGATCCAGGCGCTATTGTTCCGGTAAAATCAAGCATGTTATTGGTTTTTAGCGGGCCAAGAGCCGTGAGTTTACCATATAATTCGAGGTCTTTATCCACCTGATTATTAGGTGTTATTTTAAATACTGAACTTTTTGCATCATTTAACAAGCGGGCATATTCTGTACTGATTTCTCCTTTAAATTTAAAACCTCCTTTAGATGGTACCAACATGGCCAAAGTGTCTTTTTTAACGGCATTGGTTAAAACATCATCATCATAAAACAGTTTTCCTGTAAAAGGGGCGGTAATGATTTGCTTTACCCCGCCATGAACGGCCAGCGCAATCGCCTCACCCTTTTTTACCTGGCCTCCGGATGTTTTCAAAAACTGGCGGACATTTAAACTTTTTAAAAGGATAAGGGCGTTTTGTTCACGGTAAATTTTAACAGTGATGGTCTTTTTGTCAGGATAACGGGTAAAAGCCGATAATGCACCTAACAATAACAAGAGTAAAAGCAGGCTCCCACCCCCCGATTTAAGCAGCCATTTTGGAGGTTCGCCCACAATTTCTTTAATTTCCGCACTGTAAACGTGTTCTATCTTATCCATATCAGTACATGTTAGAGGTTAATATTTTTTGTTTGTTCCTGGCTATTACGCCCTGGTAATATTTGGTTAAGTAATGATAAATAACGAGTTCGTGCATGCGCTGTTTGGTTACAAAAATTCTATTGAGCGACATGTGGGCATAACTTGGAAGAATTTCTGCCAGTTCAGCATCAAGATTCAGATTAGGGTGATGCAAGGCATACACTGTTCTTATGGCGTTATAAGCCATTATATTTTCTGCTGAGCGGGCTTTAAAAAGATTAACCGCATCAACAACCTCTTCTGTATCATCATCTCCGTTTAAGAAGCCATTAAGTGCCTTGCTAATAGCCCTGTATTTATTGTTAAGCTGCAAAGTAAGGCCAGCGTTTCCTCCAAACTCGCTGAGGAAAGCCTGCTGCATCCGGGTGGCGAGTTTTAGCTTTTGTTCATGATCCAGGCCAAAATCACCCAATAAAACATCTATGCTGCGGGCCGCAAACAACCAACGGTAATATTCGCCTTCATCACCCTCTATCATATTCAGAAAATTGATAATGGCCTTGCTATCGTAATAAAATATCGATTCGCTAAAGGTCATGGTATGCTTTCCGTAACGTTCAACTTCCTGTTTATAGGTATCGTACTGGATTTTATGAACAATCCGGTCTTCGGCCAGTTGTTTCAAAGCCTCATTTATCCGGCCAACAATATTCGCCATGGTTTCGGGCTTATCAGGGTGCAAAAAGCGAATCCTTAAATGTCCTTCGGGATCATGATACCTTAAGAAAAACCATTTATCTACCAAACCTTCGCTGGTTAAAGTATTTACCAAAGGCAGCATATAATCTGTTAAAATTTTCTCTGCCCACTTGGAACCGCAGTATATCTTAACATAAGTCCACTCCGAGCCCAGATTAAACTTACGGGGCAAATTGTGTGCATTAAAGGCTAAACTTGTTATCTGTTTTTCTACAGGTTCTTCATTACGGAAAGGGATTACCACCTCGTTGATAAAGGTTTCGCCGGCATGATCGAGCATTAAAGCATCACCATCTTCGTGCAGGAACTCGTATAATATTACGGTACTCTTTTTAAGGTTTTGAGTAAGCAGCTCTAAACCTAAAACACTTTTAAAATCGATCAGTAGCTCGCGGTCGCCCTCTATCGAAACTACTTTATCGGGCAGTTTATACTTGGCAAGGAAAAGATCAAGCTGTTGCTGAGTTACAATAGTTTTGGTTTCGGCGTACATATCGGGTGTCATTTTCCACCGTGCACGGCTCAAAACCAAATGTTTATATTCTACCCTTGGCAAATAAGGCTGATCATTTAAAATTCCCCAGTCCCAGCTGATATTGTAGGCGCCATGCTGGTGCTGCAGGTCGCATAAAAATTTATATACAGCTATTCCATTGTTATAATTATGCGCTGAAGAGAGCCTCGGGATCACAATTTTGTTGAGGCGTTTCGAACGCAGTTTAATTTCGTTATTGCTTACCGAGATCATCAAATCCGAAACGGGGATCTGCTTATCATTTGGCAGGGATGAAGTACCCAAAAAAGGTATTTCGTAGCCCCTTAACTGTGGGCGTTGTAAAATATTGCCCACCCTAGAATCGGGAAGGTGCACAATTTCGGCAATTATGGCTCCCGCTATATACTTTTCTTCGAGCTGCGCACATTCTTTTAGTTTTTGGGTTAAAAAATCGTCGTTTTGAGCAAACCTCGCCAACAATGGCAGGGCAGAAGGGCCACAACATGCGGTGAGATTAAACTTAAAATCGCCGTTATCCAGGCGCTCCGTATTTTTACTTACGAAATTGCCGATGGCATAAAAAGTTGGCGGAACTTGTTTCTGATCTTTTTTACCGATGCCATTTAAATCGTTATCGGTTAAAACCACAGGGCGGCCATGGTTTTTGCTGCTTTCTAAAAACTTATTAAAAACCAATTCCCTGTAACTGGTCCAACTGATGTTTTTGGCAGAAGCTGTACTTTTCAACACTAAATCATCAACCAGAGGCGCATGGTTATTGTTGCCTGTTCCAGCTTTATCGTAACCAACTCCGGCATCATTATCAAGTGCTTCCAAAAGTTCCACTTCCTGATCTTCGTACCGTTCGGTAAATTTTTTAATAAAATTCTTGATCCTTACAGGTGTTTTGTTTTCGTTTAAAACAGAAAGCGACTGCATTTCGGCAGCAAGAATATTCATTACCCCAATATTGATATTGTTATGATCCATTCCGATATGAAGATCGGTTTGAACCAGATCTTTGGCATGCGATAATGGGAAATTTTCTTTGATAATGTGATGGATCTGGGTACAGGTTTTAACAAAATCTTTCGGTACGAGCAGGTGATCTTCAATAGCCGTTAGTGCCGGGATGCAGGAATGACCAGGGTTATTGCTTTTGAGGATGTGGATCAGTTTTTTATAAAATTCATCCCCGGTAACTGTTGGTTCAAGTTCCGATACCAGTATCTGTGCATCTATTACACTATCAAGATAGTTTTTGGCATCATCAATATTAAGGTTGAGCAGGGTTAACTCATCAAGCAGAAACTGATAACTTGCACCGGCATCGGCCTTTTCTATCAAACACTGGATGTACCTGGAGTGTTTAATGGCTACCACATAGTAATGACGTTTTTTGTTAATGAATTTATATTCAAAATAACGGTAAACGCCACCTATTTTATACAAACTGTTATTGACTTTAAAGATCAGTTTGGCTTTGATATGTTCATTTTTAAGCAGCGACCCAACCAATTCTGAAATGTAGTTCATATCCAAACGGGTATATTGGGTTAGGCGGGTTTCGGATTCTGTTAATTTAAGTTCACTGGCCTTCTCAGTAACTTTACCGGTATTATATCCGGAAAACAATCCATAAGGAGTTGCCCTGGTACCCATTCTTAGCAGATATTTATAAAGGGTAACCAGTAATTTATCGTCTATAGCACCGGCAGGACCATCAAGCCATTTTATTACTTCAGTATATAACTCGGGACTGGCCAGATAAATGGCATCCTGCAGTTCGCGCGATTGGTACCGATGGTATATTTCCTGTATAAAAGCGTTACGGTTTTCTATTTCGTTTAACGCTAAAACAGACTGCATACTTTTGGCAGGAAGGCGCATTAAGTAAAAATCAAAAGGCTTGATATTGTTTCCCATAGGTCGAGTTTTTATTTTAAAGCTTTAAGTGGAATAACTTTATTAAGGCTTTCTTTAAAACTCTCAAGAGAAAATGGTTTAAACAATATATCCCGGGCAAACTTTAAATTATACTCGTCTAAATGTTTGTGAGAGAGTGCCGTAATAACGATTATAATATAGTCTTTAATCTTGAGTTTTGCAATCTGATTAATGTCGCCCCCTCTAAATTTGATGTCCACAAATAAAATATCGGCCTTATGTATGTTCAAAAGGCATTCTAAGCCCTGCATGCTGGTTACTTTTCCCAATAAAACAAGCTCATCGCATTGCGAAATATATGCTTCTACCTGCTCCTGGGCAAGTGGTTCGTCATCTAGTATTATGCAGCTGAATTTCATGATTAATGGAGCCAGGTAAATTGATTGATCGTATACTGATCAGAAGTGGATTGCATAATGGTTAAGGCGATACCAATTAGACCGAAGTTTAAATCGAGCTGTGCATTATCGTATTCGCCGAAGAAAAAGGATTTAAAACCTAAATATTTATTCTGACCGGTGGCATATAACGGGATCTGCGCCTGCCAATAAGCTGAAGCTTCCCTAAAAGCTTCGATTCGGGTAATTTCGTAAATCCTGTTATAAATTAAGCAGGGCGAACACACACCATACTTAACAGAAGCATCGTTTAAAAAGGTTTCTTCTTTGGTTTTTCTTTTAATTGTTTCGAGGGCAATCTGGGTACCTTCTGTCAGGTAATCTTCCTCATCTAAAATTTGGGCTGCCCTGATGATGGCATAGCTAGTACCGATATCGCCGTAAACCAGGCAATGATTAACTATTTTTTCATGCTGTTTAACCCATAGTGGAAAAGCAGAGGTAAACAATTGGCTATTCATGCGGTTCTGAAATAGAAATTTCAAACCATAACGCATTAATTCTGCACATTTTTCAGGTTCAATACCCGCTTCATAAACTGAAGATAAAAAGTTGATCACCATGGCACTTCCGTGGGCCAAACCCGTGTAAATTCTAGGCTCGCTAAAATAGTGTGTCGTCCAGAAATATCCTCTTGCTTCATCACCTTCTTTTAGTTCATCAAGTGCATTAACGATCTGCAATACCGCATTTTTAGCGACAGTTGATAACGAAGCCCTGTTTATGAGGTAAAAACCAATCCCAATGGCACCTTTAGACATCCCAAAGTTGCGTTCAACTATATTTTCTTTCACCCTTTGGGCCAATAAATCATCAATCTGCCGCTTAAAGGAGGTATAATCTTCTTCTATGTGCCCTTCTTTTTCTAAATAAATCAAAAGACTGCCGAATTCGGCAATATCAAGATAATAGTTTGAGGTAAGTGTCGATTTATATCTGGAGGGGTTAAGGTCATCGAAGGCCGCTTCCAAAAACCGTTCGGCTGCTACATAATAAATTTCGTTTTTTGTATACCTTGCGTATAAACAGTTTAACAGAATGGCTCCGCCTTTGCCATGGCCCACTCCAAAATTAGGCAGGGCATTGAGTGCATGGCTGTTTACCAGATCAATAATTTCTGGTAAGAGCATATTTGTATTAATTTTTCCCAAGTGCTTAGATACTGCTTCCATAATTATAATTTTAACCTACCCAGCTCATCGCTGTTACCGTTTGTTTGTACGCGTCTGTCTTTACCAATCTTTCCAAAATTGTAGCCAAAGGCAATTCTGGCTCTTCTGGTATCTACACGGTGTATACTTTCTGTTATTAAGGGAACAATATTGGTAGATAGGAGTTGATTGTTCTTGTAAAAAATATCACTTACATCAAACTTGATAAAGCCCTGGTTTTTAAATATTTTCTTTCTGATCCCTGCGGTTACATTCGAATATCCTTCGTAATCGTAAAGTCCCGAAATGGTTGGCGATTCGTACGATGCAGACAGCTCAGCGGAAACGGTTGGTGAAATTTTAAAGGTATGATTCGAGCTAATGGTAAAATAATACTTCTCTCTGATCATAATTTTGGCATTTGTTACCGGATCAGGAAAACGGATGTTCTGATAATAGCCTGATAGGCGGTTATTAGCGTTCCACCAGGAAGCAAACTTAATGGGGAAACCAAAACTGGCGCTTACCAGGTGGTTTTTCAGGAAATTTGCTTTTGTTTTTATAAATTTCAAAGTGTTCTGATCATATAAAATGGTGCTCATAATAGCATCTTCGGTTTGGGTGTATCCGAAACGAAGGCTGTATTTTTTGTATAAGTTAGACCAGGTAAAGGCATGTTGATACTCTGGCCTGAGCAGGGCATTTCCCTTGGTAAGGGTGTAGTTATCGATGTAAAGCTCGTATGGAATCAGGTCATCGTAAGATGGACGGTTAATGGTTTTTGCATAGGCCAGTGATGTGGTATAATTTTTAGTGACCTTATAATCTGCCCTGATGTTGGGAAAGAGGTTAAAATAATTAGAATCTAAGCCCATTACCACCTTGTACTGTGTGTACTCGCCCCTTAAACCCGCCTGAAAATTAAACTTGCCTGCTTCGTAATTCAGGTTGAGGTAAGCTGCAGGTATCTGTTCCTGATAACCAAGGTTGTTAAAAATACCACCGGCTTCCTGCCACTGGTTATTCATGAAATTAGCTGGGTTTTGGTGACTGTTATTACTGGTGTAAGTATATTTTAAACCACTTTCCAGTTTTAGTGCCGGATTAATGTTTTGTGTATAATCTAATGAGGTTGTGTAGATATCGTAATTGGATGATGCCCTGTTCCTGAATAGTGAAAACTCTGGCGTTGCAGCTCCATTGTCAAATTTATCCTGATTAAACTGTTGGTTCTGATTGCTAATGTAATTGGTATAGTTGCCTGTTAACAACAGGTTAGCGCCTAGAGTGTCGAGATCGAGTTTATAAAAAATAGCGTAATTGGCAAAATCAACGGTAAGATCTAAATCATTAAAAGTGTTGATCCTACTGGAACTGTTAGGCTGACTGATCAGTGCATTTACATCCCCTTTTCCGTACATGTGTGCTTTTACAAAGGTATAATCGGCACCAATGGTGTTCTTTTTATTGATATAATAATTTAAACTGGCGTTAATACTCCCATCAGCAGAGGCACCGTCGGAAATATCTACTGTTTGGTTAAAATCACCTACACGGTTTATGCCCTGAAACAACACCCTGTTGTCATAACCTTTTTCGATATGGCCACGTTTTCCATAATTGCCGTTCAAGGTAAAATCGTATTTGGGCGCACCGATTCTTATGCCGGCATTTGCACCACCTCCAAACCTGTAACCTTGGCTGAGGTTACCGCCGGTATTTGCTGTCCAGCCTATTTTTTTGCTTCGTTTGGTATAAATCTCAATAACACCCCCACTGGCACTTGCATCATATCTTGATGATGGATTTGTAATCAGCTCTATACGGTCAATCTGATCACCGGGTATAGAACTTAAAATATTAGATAAGGTTGCATTAGGTATTTTTTTTCCATCGAGAATAATCAAAACATTCGATTTCCCCTCCATAGAGATGTTGCCGTTGGTCATCTGTACAGAAGGTGCCATACCAATAATGCTATAGGCATCGTTGCCCGCAGCAAGCACACTTTCGCCAACATTTAATATAATGCGATCTGTTTTTTGCTGTATAAAAGATTTGTTCCCTACAATTTTGACTTCCTGCAGGTTCTGAACATCAGTGTTCAGGGTAATTTCGCCTAATTCTAAATCTTTATCGGCGGTAACTACAATTTTTTTTGTCGACTTAACAAAGCCCATATTGCTTAATATAAGCGTGTATTCGCCGGGTTTTGTTTCAACTGTAAATAGTCCTTCCAGGTCGGTAATTGCACCTTTTACCAGTGCACTCCCCCCGGCATTCCACAATGCAACACTAGAATAGGGAATACCTTTTTTTTTGTCGTCGATAACCCTTCCTTTTATTTTTCCCTGCGCATTTGCGAAATTAATGCTTGATAATATAAAAAGGGATAGGAAAGTTAAATGCGGGACATAGGTTTTTTTTCTCATTTTCATAGTGCTGATGTTATATAGGTAGTTTTTAATAGATAGGTAGGGCCAGTTAATCGCTAATAGCGTCCTGTTCTCCTTTAATGGGCCTATTGCAGGAATCTGCCCAACAAGAAAATTCGATGGCATTACCGCCCTCAACCTCTTTTAGCTGATCTTCACTTAGTTCTGAAATAATTTCTTTCTCTAATTGCACTTTATTTGATAACTTTACCTTTTTCATGTTAATAGTTAATATGATTTGAAACTTATCGCTTAGGCCAATACCCCAGAGCATTGGGGTAACAGTAAGCAGCTTGAAAATTGATTTTGATTAATAAAGAGTGCGCCGAGGTCTAGACGGCACACTCTTTAAAGGTTTCTATCCACCGAATTCTTCTTCTAAAGAAGCTTTAGTGTTGTTTTTGCAAGAATCTGACCAGCATGATAATTCAGCTGCGTTTCCACCTTCAATTTCTTTTAATTGATCTTCGCTCAATTTTGAAATGATTTCTTTGTCTAATTGTACTTTTTCTGATAAATTAACTTTTTTCATGATGTTTAATTTTTAAAATGATTTAATTGATTTGATTAATTTGTTTTCCCATTTAATTGCGCTAACCGGTATGCGTATTTTGATGGGTTTATTAATGCTAACTACGTGGCCAACGTAATCAGTGATTAAACTTTTGAAAACTGCCGTCGTTCTGATCAAACTGGTTACGGTGTTCTTCTTTTAAATAGTGAAGAAATTGTTCTTCGCCCCCTCCACCCAAGATCATTCCTAACTCATCATCCATAAAGGGGCGAAAATCTTCTTCATTACTTTCTGGGTTAAATTCATACTTTTTCATAATGGATAATTTTTTTTAATTGGTTAAATACCGAAACCTGTCATGGTACTGGTCATTGTCAGTGTATCACCTAAAATTGTATTGTCTTTATTAGCGATACCACATTTAACATTTTCACAGGTGATGATTTCTCTTTTCAGTTCTAATTCTTCAGCGTTGTTTAAGTTGTGTTTCATAATAGTTTTTGTTTGTTGTTTATGATACAAACATTCACTTTTGATTTTATTCCATAGAATATATTCGACCAAATGATATGTTTTCATGACCAAATTAGAGATATACCACACATTAATAATTAGCCTGATTTGACTTTCTTATTATACGGCACGTATCTTGGGTTTGGGTTGAAGTGAAGAGATGAGAATCTGGGCTGGCTTTCATTAATCTGAAATCCTTGATTGGCAGTCTGAGTCTGTTAGCTAATGATTGATTTTCCTTATATGAGGACAGCTTGCTAAAATGATTCCAGGCAGCTGAGGGCAGGAATGTTTTAAGTAATACTCGCAAATGTGATATCATCCCCTTTATAAAGGAGGTGAATGAGAATGACGATTTTATCGCCAATATGTTTTTATTTCGCATTGCAAATGCGGATCTCGCTAATCCTCTTCATAAAGGAGGATCATACGGTTTTATATGGGATTCTGTAGTTGTTAGTGCATTACAACAGTTTACCGGTTAAACTATAAACTTCCCCTTCATAAATCCCTTCCAATAATTGCAAGGCCATTTTGCTCCGTTGTCCGGTTTGGCAATAACACACTACTTTTTTGTTCTTTGGGATACTTTTCAGGGATGATGTTAATTCATATAAGGAAATATTTACTCCGCCAATATTAAATTCCTCATGTTCATAATCTTCCCGAACATCAATTAAATAGATTTCATCAGGAGATTCTGAAAGCCATTGATCTAAAGTTGTTTTATCGATTTCTTTTGAGGTGCTCACTGTAGTTTCAGCTTTAACTATTTCGGCTTGTTTTCCTTGTGCGATTTTAAATACTAGCACCATATTGTTCAATGCATTGACGGTCATTAATTTACCGGCTAAAGTTTCGCCAATGCTGCAGATCAGTTTAACTGCTTCATTGGCCATATACAAACCTATTATTCCGGGTAAAATGCCGATTATTCCACCTTCTACACAGTTGATGTTTTCGCTTGGTGGTGCAGGATAAAGATCCCTGTAATTTGGCCCACTGTTATGGTTAAATACCGCCACCTGACCTTCGAACTGTAAAATAGAGCCAAAAATGAGTGTTTTACCTAATTCTACACAGGTATCGTTTATCAGGTAACGGGTGGTAAAATTATCCGAACAATCGATCACCAGCTCATAATCCTGGCAAATAGCTATGGCGTTATCAGCAGTAAAACGTTCGTGATAAGCAGTGAAATCTACGTGCGGATTAAGTAACTTAAGCTTTGTTGCAGCAGTTTTTGCTTTCGAAAGGCCAATATCGGTATGGTTATATAAAATCTGCCGGTGCAGGTTACTCAATTCTACCATATCATCATCTACCATTCCGATTTTTCCTGCCCCGGCTGCAGTTAAATATTGCAATACCGGACAGCCTAAACCACCGGCACCAATAACCAATACTTTGGCAGCTTTTAACTTTTCTTGCCCTTTTAAGCCTAATTCAGGCAAAATCATCTGCCTGTTGTAACGGTTTAGTTCTTCTTTTATTAACATGATTTACTGATCAAACTCCTATCCCAATCTTTCCAAATTGGCTCATAACCCTGTTTTCTAATCATCGCTGCAATTTCCTGTGCCGAACGTTCATCGGATATTTCGAACTGCTCTAACGATTGTGGTTCTACCTCATAACCCCCGGGATTGGTTTTAGAACCTGCACTAATGGCAGTGATCCCCAATTTAATTACCTGATTTCTGAATGCCTGCGTTTCGCGGGTAGAAATAGACAATTCTACTTCGCTGTTAAATAAGCGGTAAGCACAAATCAGTTGTACCAGTTCTTTATCGTTCATCACCACTTTTGGTTCCAAACCGCCACTAAAAGGACGTAACCTCGGGAAAGAGATACTGAATTTACTCTGCCAGTACTGTTTTTCAAGATAGGATAGGTGCAGGGCCGTAAAAAACGAATCGGTACGCCAGTCTTCCAAACCGATGAGCACACCCAATCCCATTTTATGGATACCTGCCTGGCCCAAGCGGTCAGGGGTTTCTAAACGGTATAAAAAGTTCGATTTTTTGCCTTTGGGGTGGTGTTTACGATAATCGTCCTGGTGGTAGGTTTCTTGGTAAACCAGTACGGTATTTAAGCCATGCGGAATCAGGGTTTCATAATCAGCTACATCCAAAGGCTGCACTTCCATCGAAATATGGGCAAAATGCGGACTAATCAAGTCCAATACTTTTTTAAAATAATCGGTATGAACACTTTGGTTAGCTTCACCTGTTACCAGCAGTACATGATCGTAGCCCATACCCTTAATTACGGCCACTTCCTGCATAATTTCCATGGGGTTAAGCGTTCTCCGGCGTACTTTATTATCGTAACTGAAACCACAATAAGTGCATATATTATTACACTCGTTGGAGAGATAAAGCGGAATATACATCTGGATTACGCGGCCAAAACGGTCTAAAGTTAAACGCTGACTGATTTGCGCCATATCTTCGAGATAGGGCAATGCAGCCGGGGAGATCAGTGCTTTAAAATCTTCCAGCGTCCGTTGCTGATTACTTAAAGCCCGTTCTACATCGGCGGCTGTTTTATCGTAAATACTGGCTTTGGTATCGTCCCAATTGTAGGATTCGAATACCTCGTTAAAACTCTTCATCCAAAAATGCGGTTAGGGGGCTGCTGGCTGCGGCATAATGCTGCTGACCGCCCAGTTTAGATTCAAAAGCCATTCTGCCAGCTTCAACGGCCATTTTAAAGGCAATGGCCATATTGGTCGGGTCTTTTGCAATGGCAATAGCCGTGTTTACCAAAACTGCATCGGCACCAATTTCCATCGCCTTGGCCGCATCAGAAGGTGCGCCAATGCCTGCATCTACAATTACCGGAACCCTGCTTTGGCTAATAATAATCTCTAAAAAATCGATGGTGCGTAACCCTTTATTGCTACCAATCGGCGAGCCCAAAGGCATCACCGCAGCGGTACCCACATCCTCCAAACGTTTACATAAAACAGGATCGGCATGGATATAAGGCAGCACTACAAAACCGAGTTTAACCAGTTCTTCAGTGGCTTTTAAGGTCTCAATCGGGTCGGGCATGAGGTATTTCGGATCGGGGTGGATTTCGAGTTTGATCCAATTGGTTTCCAGAGCTTCGCGCGCCAGTTGAGCTGCAAAAACAGCTTCTTTTGCATTACGTACGCCAGAAGTATTGGGCAATAAATTGATGTGCGGATATTTAAGGTGATGGAGAATATCGTCCTCCTTACCTTTTAAATCGACACGTTTAAGCGCTACGGTAACCAGTTCGGAAGCCGAGGCAATTAAGGCGTTTTCCATCTCTTTGGCAGAGCTGAATTTTCCGGTTCCGGTAAAAAGGCGGGAGCTAAAAGTTTGATCTGCTATGGTTAACATATCTGTAATTTTTAAATCGAATGAATACTGAATTTACTGTTGATTTCTTCAAGAACCGCGGCCATTTGTGTTTGGTTGGTGAGTGCCGCCGAGATGGCGATTCCGTAAATTCCGGTTTCGAGTATAGCCGGAATATCTGCTGATTCGATACCGCCAATGGCTATAATGGGGGTGCTGATCCCAGCTTTTTTTACCCGCTCCATCAATTTTTGGTAACCTTCCAGCCCTACAATCGGACTCAGGTTTTCTTTTGTGCGGGTAAACCTGAATGGGCCCAAACCGATATAATCGGCTCCTTCAGCTACCCTTTGCCGGATATGTTCGAAAGTATTCGCGGTACCTCCGATAATCTGGTGTTTACCGATAATTTTTCTGGCTTCGGGTACAGGCATATCCTGCAGGCCTAAATGCACGCCATAACTATTTACGGCTTTTGCCAGATGCGGATAATCGTTTATAATCAGTTTGGCACCATAATTTTCGCATAAGGCTTGCGCAGCTTTTGCAAAAGGAAGGATTTCGGCTTCGGCTTTGTTTTTAATGCGGAGCTGGATCCACTTTCCACCGGCCTGGAGCACCTGCTCAATGGCATCGATATGGGTGCCTGTTTCAGGGGTTTGCGAGATATATTGTAAGTGCTGAATCATTGTTGTATGGTTAAATTTTGAGTATAAGCAAGGCATTTAGCCCTGGCTTTTTTAAACGTAGTCAGGGCCTGAGAAAGATCGTTCCAGATGCTGCCCAATAGCGCAACTCCATCGAAATTCATTTCTTTTACCAGATCGATTTCGGTTAAACCGATGCCGCCAAGTGCGATGATTTTAAGGGTGGATTGTTGTTTTTCCAAACGGAAATCTGGCGGAATTACGCCCTGATAACCAGGCTTGGAAAGGCTGTTAAACACCGGACCAAAGAAACTATAATCATATTGCCCGATCTGTTCCCTATCAGCCAGGTGGTGGATAGAAGTGCTGAAGATTTTGTTTTCTGGCAATTCCCCATTATTCCTTTCCTTCCTGAAACTTTCGGTATGGTGGATCCGATTGATATTGTAATCTTTGGCAAGCGAATGGAAATGATGCAAAGCAATCCGTGAATGATATTCGGGTGAAATCCCTTCAATGATCTTCCGGTAAGCTGCCTCATCAACATTTTCTTTACGTAGATGAAAAACCTGTAAACCAGCTTCGAAAAGGAGGTTGATCAGGCTACTTTCTTCTTTAAAAACGGTCGGTTTAGAGATTACAATCAGTTCCATAATAGGCTAAGAATAAATTTCGCTTCCTTTTTCGGTAAACTCTTTAGATTTTTCCTCCATGCCTTTGGCCAAAGCCTCATCTGCGGCTACGCCTTGTTTTGCAGCATACTCGCGCACATCCTGTGTAATTTTCATCGAACAGAAATTTGGCCCGCACATTGAGCAGAAATGCGCAATCTTGGCGCCTTCTGCCGGCAAGGTCTCATCATGGAATTCTTTTGCCGTATCCGGATCGAGCGATAAATTAAACTGATCCTCCCACCTAAACTCGAACCTCGCTTTACTCAAAGCGTTATCGCGGTATTGCGCACCGGGGTGACCTTTGGCCAGATCGGCGGCATGCGCTGCAATTTTATAGGTAATTACACCATCTTTCACATCTTTTTTATTCGGCAAGCCTAAATGTTCTTTTGGTGTAACATAACACAACATCGCTGTTCCAAACCAGCCAATCATGGCAGCGCCAATGGCCGAGGTAATGTGATCGTAGCCTGGCGCAATATCTATGGTTAAAGGACCTAATGTATAAAAAGGCGCTTCACCACAATGCTCGAGTTGCTTTTCCATATTGGCTTTGATCAGGTGCATCGGCACGTGGCCAGGTCCCTCGATAATGGTCTGTACATCGTGTTTCCAGGCTATTTTAGTGAGTTCCCCTAAGGTTTCGAGCTCCGAAAACTGTGCCGCATCGTTGGCATCGGCAATACAGCCCGGCCTTAAACCATCACCTAAAGAGAAAGCTACATCGTAAGCTTTCATGATCTCACAGATTTCTTCGAAATGCGTGTACAAGAAGTTTTCCTTGTGATGCGCCAAACACCATTTGGCCATGATCGATCCGCCACGGGAAACAATTCCAGTAATTCTTTTAGCGGTTAAGGGCACATAACGAAGCAGTACCCCGGCATGAATGGTAAAATAATCAACGCCTTGTTCGGCCTGCTCAATTAAGGTATCGCGGAAGATTTCCCAGGTCAGGTCTTCGGCTTTGCCGTTTACTTTTTCCAGGGCCTGATAAATCGGAACGGTACCGATGGGTACTGGCGAATTGCGGATAATCCATTCGCGGGTTTCGTGGATATTTTTCCCTGTAGAAAGGTCCATAATGGTATCTGCACCCCAACGGCAGGCCCAAACAGCTTTTTCTACTTCTTCTTCAATGGTAGAGGTAACCGCGGAATTGCCAATGTTGGCATTAATTTTCACCAGGAAATTACGGCCGATAATCATCGGTTCCAACTCAGGGTGGTTAATGTTGCAAGGGATTACCGCTCGTCCGGCGGCCACTTCATCCCGCACAAATTCCGGCGTGATGTATCCTTTTGGGGTATTGGCACCAAAACTATTACCCTGATGCTGATGGTTCATGACCTCGTGCTGATCGCCCAATTGTGCATTCAACAATTCGATCTGCTGATTTTCCCTAATGGCAATGTATTCCATTTCGGCCGTAATGATGCCTTTTTTTGCATAATGCATTTGCGATACATTGGCACCAGGTTGGGCTTTATAAGGTTTAGTGGTATAATTAAAACGCAAAGCATCAAGTTTATCATCTGCAAGGCGTTGTTGCCCATAAGCAGAAGACAGTTGATCAAGCTGCGTAACATCCTGCCTGTCTTTAATCCATTGTTCCCTTAAGCGTGGAAGCCCTTTCCGTACATCAATAACCGTATTTGGATCGGTGTAAGGGCCACTGGTATCATACACGGTTACGGGTGGATTGGGTTCTGTTAAACCAAATCCATTGTGGATTTTCGTTTCGGTTAAACTGATTTCGCGCATGGCCACCTGGATATCGTGGATTTTTCCGGATACAAATATTTTGCGTGATGCCGGAAATGGGCTGCGACTGATGACTTCCTGGTTTGGTGTTTTTTCTTGTTTCATATTTGAATGATAGAATGATTGAAGGAGAGAATGATTGACTGAATGAATTATTGATTACCCTCCCTGCGTGGCTTTAATGAGTATAACCTGATCGCCTGGGTTTAATAGATAGGTGTCCCAAACAGATTTGGAAATGATGGTTTGGTTAACGGCTATAGCAATGCCATTTGTCTCCGTTGAAATGACAGCAGTAAGCATTTGTTCGATGGAACAGGCCTCGTTTAGCAGATAGTTTTGATTGTTTATAGTTACTTCCATATTGTAAAAAATTGGAAAAACTATAGAGATTGCCCGTAACAGGGTCGAAAAGACAGCAATTTATTGCTTTCACTTTTCCCTTCGGCAGTACTAACTGCATCAGGTTCAAAGGGTATTTCTCAGCACGTAGGCACCCCTAAAGTTTTTTGTAAATATATGTGATTAAATTTCTAATGCAAATAAAAATTGATATAGATAAAATCTATAGTTTGCTATTAGTAATATTGTTGTCATTCTTAACGCAGTGAAGAATCTTTAAGTGATTAATGCAAAATCATTAAATAAAGATCCTTCGTTGCACTCAGGATGACAAATTGGAGGGAGTGAACGTCCAATTTTTGGCTTATCAGACTGCCGACTTAGGACTAAAGACTATGGACTGACCAGCCGCTTTTAGCAAAACGCAAAACTTTTCTTACTTTTGCAACATCACCAAATCCCCGATACATGTAAGATTCATTTCTTTTCTGAAAATAGATAACTGGCAGAGCGGTTCCGTTCCTGCAATTATTTTACCAATTAAAAAAGAAATTTATGCTTAATCTACAAGGGGCTAGCTATATCCATGCTAATGGAGATTTATTGTTTTCAGATTTAAATCTCAGCATTAACAAACACGAAAAAATTGCACTCATTGGCCATAATGGCGCAGGAAAATCAACACTTTTAAAAATTTTAGCGGGCAAACTCATGCCAACTGGCGGACATGTTAAAACAGAATCGACGCCTTATTATGTACCACAGCTTTTTGGTCAGTTTAATGATTTCACCGTCGCGCAGGCACTCCGGATTGAAGATAAACTAAAAGCGCTGAACGAAATTCTAAACGGAGAAGTGACCGATGAAAACATGTTTACACTTAATGATGACTGGGGCATTGAAGAACGCTGCGCGGAAGCTTTAAGCTATTGGCGATTGGAAGATTTAGACTTAGACCAGAAAATAGAGAGTTTAAGCGGTGGACAAAAAACCAGTGTATTTTTAGCCGGCACCACCATCCACCGCCCTGATATTGTTTTGCTGGATGAACCGACCAATCATTTAGACCTGGAAGGCAGAAACAGGTTATACGATTATATCCGATCGACTCGGGCTACTTTATTGATAGTGAGTCATGACCGTACTTTATTGAGCCAAATTGAGAAAGTTTGCGAATTAAGTTCGCGTGGAATAACCCTATACGGTGGAAATTACGATTTCTATGCTGCTCAAAAGAAAATTGAAAATGAGGCGTTGAACCATGATTTAAAAGCGAAGGAAAAAGCACTGCGTAAGGCTAAAGAA
This sequence comes from Pedobacter sp. KBS0701, assembly GCF_005938645.2. Lineage (NCBI taxonomy): Bacteria > Pseudomonadati > Bacteroidota > Sphingobacteriia > Sphingobacteriales > Sphingobacteriaceae > Pedobacter > Pedobacter sp. KBS0701. Next base: position 5,151,059 of record NZ_CP042171.1, on the reverse strand, counting down.
GTAGAAAAGGAATCGCTGGAGCGGCAACAGAAGCTAGATGCCAGAGGGAAGAAAAAACAAGAAAAAGCGGGATTACCGACTATTTCGATGAATACGTTAAAAAACAACGCAGAAAAAAGCACGGCAAAGTTGAAAGGTGTACATGCCGAAAAGCTTGACCATATTTCTGCTGAATTAAGCCAGCTCAGGTCTGCACTGCCTGATGCAGATAAAATGAAAATCGGTTTCGACCAGGCTACACTGCACAAAGGAAAAAGCATTGTGGAGGCTAAGGAGCTCAATTACGCTTTTCGCAATCATTTCATTTGGAAGGAGCCAATTAGCTTTCAGGTTTTTAGTGGCGAGCGTTATGTGATAAAAGGCCGGAACGGATCAGGCAAAACCACCTTGATCAAGCTTATTTTAGGTCAGCTGCAACCCTCGATGGGGAGTCTAAATCGAGCAGACATTAACTCCATGTATATTGATCAGGATTATTCCCTGATCGATAATCAACTCACCGTTTACGAACAGGCCCAGCAATACAACTCGGGCGTATTGCAGGAACATGAAATAAAAACCCGTTTAAACCGGTTTTTATTTGGTAAAACCGATTGGGATAAAACCTGCTCAGCCTTGAGTGGTGGCGAGAAAATGCGGTTGATCCTTTGTTCGTTAACCATCAGTAACCAATCGCCCGATCTGATGATATTGGATGAGCCCACCAATAACCTTGATATCCAGAATATAGAAATTTTAACGGCAGCCATTAATGGCTACCAGGGAACGCTTCTGGTGATATCACACGATGAATATTTTCTTGACCAGGTAAAGGTTGAACATACCATTCATCTTTAAAATAAATATATAGCCTTATCTTCGTTCCAAACTATTAAAACCAGCACACTATGCAAAACCTGTTAGCACTCCAAAGTGGCGAAATAAAGGACGCAGTATCGTTAAAACTTTCTGAAAACCTGACCGAGTTTCCAAAGGAAATATTTGAGCTGGCCGATACCCTGGAAGTACTGGATTTATCTTTTAACAAATTAAGTGCGTTACCGGCAGATTTCGGCCGGTTAAAAAAGCTGAGAATTTTTTTCTGTTCTGAAAATCTTTTTTCGGTTTTACCAGAAGTACTGGCCGATTGCCCTGCTCTGGATATTGTTGGTTTTAAATCCAACCGGATTGAAATCGTACCGCCGAAGTCGATCAACCCGAATTTACGCTGGTTAATCTTAACAAATAACAACATTGCTGAACTACCAAAAGAAATTGGCCTTTGCAAAAGGATGCAAAAGCTGATGTTATCTGGCAACCGTTTATCTACACTGCCTGAAGAATTGAGCAATTGCCAGAATTTAGCATTATTGCGGATTGCGGCGAATAAACTCCACGAATTACCGCAATGGATTATGCAACTGCCAAAACTATCATGGATTGCATTTTCGGGGAATAATTTTAGTAAAACACCAGCTGTTGAAACACTTTCATTGATCAACTGGCATGATTTAGAAATCAGCCATTTGTTAGGCGAAGGCGCATCGGGTATTATTTCAAAAGCAAACAGAAGCATTGGAGACGAAACCAGCGAAGTAGCGGTTAAAATATTTAAGGGCAATGTAACCAGCGATGGTTTGCCGGAAGATGAAATGACAACTTATATTGCTGCGGGTTATCACCCGGGTTTGGTCAATCTAATCGGACAGATTGCTTTACATCCGGAAGATAAAAAAGGACTGGTAATGGACTTGATCCCGCATCATTTTTATAATCTTGGCAATCCACCAAGTTTAGAAAGCTGTACCAGGGATGTTTTTCCTGTTGATCGAAAACTTTCTGAAAAACAGATTATGAGTATCGCTAAAACCATAGCCTCATTAGCGGCTCAATTACATGAAGCAGGCATTATGCATGGCGATTTGTATGCACACAATACCTTGATTGATGATGAGGGCAGCACTCTGTTCGGCGATTTCGGCGCGGCCAGTTTTTACGATAAAACTTCTACAGAAACGGCTAATGTACTGGAGCGGATAGAAGTAAGCGCCTATGGTTATCTGCTGGATGATTTACTTTCTTTAAAAAACGAAGAGGTAAGTGAGGAAATTTATAAAATGATCAGTGAACTTAGAGATGCCTGTTTGGCTTCAGTACCTTTAGAGCGACCAGGTTTTAAGGAATTAGTTGCTCAGTTGGCTCAGATTTAATCACAATTGCTAGAAAAATCGTCATTCTCGCGCAGGCGGGAATATCTTAAAGCATTTTACATTAAGATTATTCATAAGTTTTCCTTGTTTCAAAGGCATTCATGAGCACTCCGTGGTTCCCAATCAAGCCGATAGCTATCGGCTTGGGAATGACGAATCTTCGCGTCCTATCAACTTGCTAAAATAACAAGCCATCTATGTTGATTTGTATGTAATAAATTCAACTTCGAAATGCCGACCACTTTATTGAAAAAAACTATTAATTCTGCTGCTTTTTTGCCCAATCCAATCTTCTCTGATCAGGTGTGGTTGTAACCTTAAAATTTTCGAAAACAGCGTTAAAACCTTTACCATCAGGGCAGGCGGCTACCAAACCCACCATCACTGGCGCATTATCTTTAAAATAACAGGTACGGAGCATGGTATATTTTTTATCATCTAAGGAGTAAAAAATTTCTACTGCGTCCAGTTTCCGAACGGCTTTCATCCAGATTGATGCAGGTGCTTTTTCCAGTTCTACCACGCTCCAATCGCTCGTTTTATGCGTGACAACGGCACTTACATTTTGTTTCCCATTAACAAATTCTACTCCTGCTTTAATCCACTCTTCTTCATTAATGCGAAGCATCAATCCCATCTGATCGAAAGTAGTTACATAATTTCCGGTAATTTTTACCTTCACCTCAAACTCGCCACCATAAGTAGCATAGTAGAAGGGTGCATCATCAACCGTAAAACCATAATGCGAAATGCGCCAATAATCGGTTTTTGCGGGCACGAACATGCTAAAGGTATTTTTATCTTTAATTTCCCATTTTTCAGGCTCGTTAAACCAATTCATTTTGGCCAAACTTTGGGAATGGGCCTTTGGACTAAATAAATAAGATAATACAGCAATTAAGGCTAGTAATTTAAGTTTCATTTGTGTGTTGTAATTGGTTATTGTGTGTTGCAAACATAATGCAGGGTTAAACTTTTGGAAAGGACATACATCACTATTTTTATGTGATGATTATCACGCAAATATTTTGTCAAAACAGGTGTATTGGATTTAAAAATCTTGAATAAAGAGTACATTTGTTTACATCAGGAACATGGAATTAGATTTTTTAAGAACGCACATCCATCAGATTATTTGTTTAACAGATGAAGAATTTGAACATGCTGCATCTTTTTTTACCAGGCGGAAATACAAAAAGCACCAGTATATTATTCAGGCAGGTGATGTAGCCAGTCAGGAGCATTTTGTAGTGAAAGGCATTGTAAAATCTTCATATACCGACCATGAAGGAAAAGAATATATTTTACAGTTAGCCATGGAAGAGTGGTGGTTTTCCGATCCGAACGCTTTTAACACGGGTATGCCGGCAACCTTAAATGTAGATTGTATTGAAGACACTGAAACACTTTCCATCTCTTTTGACAACAAGGAAAAGCTTTGCGCCTCCTCCCGAAAAATGGAATATTTCTTTAGAAAAAAGTACACTACAGGCAATATGGCCTTGCAAAAACGGGTATTGGCCTTGCTGAGCAATAATGCCAGCGAGCGTTACAAACAATGGCTTAACCAATACCCATCTTTACACAAAAGGATTTCGAAAACCCTTATTGCATCTTATCTTGGGGTAACCAGAGAAACTTTAAGCCGGTTATCGCTTTAAAGTTCTGAGCCTCCGTTTTTTACAACAATGTACACAGAGAAAGGCATGGAGTACATAAAATTGGTGTGTGTATTAGAAGGTTCCATTTTATTCAGTAAATAAATAGATATTATATTTTTTACAGAGATATAAAACTGAATAAGAGAGAAAGATTTTTAAAAATAATTTAAATACCTAATTTGCACAAACCTCTAATTTAATCAGTTCTTATGAAGCAAGCTCTATTATTTATATGCATTTTTTCTGCCTGTTGTGTGAAGGCACAATTCAGGTTCAATGGCGATTTCGAAGATATAAACCCAAGTACCAAAAAGCCCTTATCGTGGCTGTTTTCCTTTAATCAAAATCAGGAAAAAGCATATCAGGTAGTTTTAGATAGTATCACAAAACAGTCGGGAAAATATAGCTTATCTATTAGTCAGATTGGCCAGGAAGCCAATTTTGGTGCAATCGACTTTCCGATTAGCCAGGCTTTTGAAGGCAAAGTGATCGAATTGAAGGGCTACATCAAAACAGAAAATGTAAAAACTGGTTATGCCGGCCTTTGGATGCGCCTTGACGGAAAAGAACATAAAGCAATGGGCTTCGATAATATGAATAACAGAGGCGTTAAAGGAAATACCGATTGGCAATTATTTAGCATTAAACTCGATTACAAAAATGATGAGGTGAGAGAGATACATGTTGGTGCTTTATTAATCGGAGACGGAAAAGCCTGGTTTGATCATTTGGAACTTTTTATAGATGGAAAGCCCATAGAACAGGCTAAGTTTATGAAAATAGAATTGGCGAAGGCAGAATTGGATACTGCTTTCCAAAACAGTTCAGGGATTAAACAAATTGAACTTAATGAACAAAAAACAACGAATCTTATGATTGCCGGACAGTTTTGGGCATTTTTAAAATACCATCACCCGGCCATAGCTAAAGGTGATTATAATTGGGATGCTGAACTTTTTAGGTTTTTACCATCAGTACTCGCTGCTAAGAGTAATCAGGAGTTAAGCATAACTTTAGAGCAATACCTGGATAAATTACCAAAGCCAAACCCCTGTAAAACCTGTGCTAAAATAGCTGCTGAAAAATATGAAATTACACCAGATTATGGTTCCTTACTTAATGGTACGGTACTAAGCAGATCGCTTGGCGACAAGTTAACCTACATCAAAGATAACCGCAATACAGGTCCGAATTATTATATTGAAATGGATCCAAATATTGGAAATCCGATGTTTAAGAACGAGAAGGGATATGCTTCGATGACCTTTCCTGATGCGGGTTACCGTTTATTGTCGCTTTATCGTTATTGGGGCATGATCAATTATTTTTTCCCTTATAAAAATGTTATTGGTGAAGATTGGAATAAAATACTTACCACAAACCTGCCGGTTTTTTTAGGTGCAAAAAATGAGCAGGATTATAGTTTAGCTGCTTTAAGTTTAATTGCACGTGTACATGATACACATGCAAATTTATGGTCGGGCAGTAAAGCATTGAGTGGTTTTAAAGGCAAACTGGCAGCGCCTTTTCAAGCTAAATTTATAGAAGACAAGCTAATTATTACGGCCTTACATACCGATACTTTGGATGTAAAAAGTAAACTTGCAGTAGGTGATGTGATTACGGCTATTAACGGTAAAGACATTCCAGGCCTGATTAGGGAATACCTGCCGATAACGGCTGCATCAAATTATGATACTCAGCTCCGTGATCTGCCGGGTAGCTACTTACTAAGGAGCAATGATAACAGCATTAAAATCAGCGTAAAAAGAGGTAACCAACTTTTCGATTATACCGTGCCAATGGGAAAATTAGCCTTAGCCTATAAAAACCCGGCGGCTGAAAAAGCAGAGGCATTTAAATTGATTAATCAGGATATCGGTTACGTTTACCCAGGTAAATATAAAAATGATCAGTTGCCCGCAATTAAGAAGCTTTTTGCCAATACCAAAGGAATTATTGTTGATATGCGCTGTTATCCTTCCGAATTTATGCCATTTACATTTGGTAATTATATCAAAAATGAAAAAAGTGTATTTGTTAAGTTTACTGCCGGCAGCACAGGCTATCCCGGGGCTTTTAGTTTCGGATCTCCAATAAAGAACGGACAATCATCAAGTGAAGCATACAAAGGCAAAATAGTGGTAATTGTAAATGCAACAAGCCAAAGCCAGGCCGAATATACCACCATGGCTTTTCAAAGTACACCTAATGTAAAGGTAATTGGAAGTACCACGGCTGGTGCCGACGGGAATGTATCATCAATTGTGTTGCCTGGTGGGTTAAACACAATGATTTCAGGATTAGGCGTTTTTTATCCCAATGGTACGCCAACACAAAGAGTAGGGGTAAAAATTGATTATAAAATCTATCCAACCATTGCAGGTATTTCAGCAGGAAAAGATGAGCTGCTGGATAAGGCTATTGAAGTATTAAATACTGGCTGGTAAAAATATATTTTAACATGAGCTTAGGTGATCTGTAGAGACTCAAAAAAACCTGAACTGCTTCATCCTACCGGTGGAGAACCTGGCGCAACCAGCCGAGGAGGGCCATAACGGCAATGTCATTAAGTAAATGACAGTAATAATTTACATGTAAAAATTCCCTTGTGATACAGTCACTTGGAGCGGAGTGCAACGCCGTCGGGTACCACGTAGTAATTAGCGAAGATAAATCTGTTTGATAGATCTCTCCACTTCGCGTTACTCCGGTCGAGATGACGACCTTTTTTGGAGTATATCAATTACAGACTCCAAAAAAGTCGTCCTTATAAGGAAGAACGAAAAAGCCAGTTTAAAAACACTCCACTTCCCAAAATCGCGACCAGTTTTTGCCTGCATCAAGTTTTACTATGCCCTCTTTGTGTGATAACTCCTGGTTGTGGTTAACGCCATCAGCAACTCCGCACCAGGGCTCTAAACATACAAAAGGCGCATCGGTTGCCGCCCATATTCCAAAAAACGGGAAATCTTCAAAATGGAAATGCAGGCCATAATCATTTTTAGTATTAAGCAAACTAATGCAGTTGCTTTGCAGGGTTTTGAAAACCAGGGCATCGTTATAAAACAGATCATGTGTAAGCTTTAGCTTATGTGCATTAAGCTCAATATTTTTGGTTTCGTTTGCCACCAGGCCATCTTCAAGTTTCCAATAGCTTAATTTCTCATCAGCATTAAAAGCCAGATAATAATCTTCGTAAACAGTATTTGGGGTATTGGGTACTGCAAATGCGGGGTGTGCACCAACTGAAAATAAAAGTTCGGCAATACCGGTATTTATTACCTCATAAGTTAAATTCAGTTTCCTGTCGATTAGCCGGTACCTCAGTTTGAGCTCGAAATAAAAAGGGTATACTTTTAAGGTATCTTCATTTTGGGTTAACGTAAAAACAGCTTCGCTTTCACTTATTTTTTCGAAATTAAAAACATGATCGCGGGCGAATCCATGACGGGGTAGCTCGTAGTTTTTACCCTGATAAATAAAACTGTTGTTTTTTAATGAGCCGACAATGGGAAATAAAACCGGACTATGTTTTGCCCAATATTTAGGATTGGCATTCCATAAATATTCCAGCTTGGTTTCTTTACTAAATAAACCTTGAAGTTCTGCGCCTTTAGCCGCCAGGCTAACTTTTATATAGTCGTTTTCGAGAGTTATCATTACAAGCTAAATTAGCAAAAAGATAGGCTTTAAAAACATCTTTTTTATTAATTTTGATTACTGTTTAATACACTGTTTATTTTATTACCCGCCACTTTACTTTTCATCAAAAACAAAATCATAAACCTATGGCGATAGATTTAACCAAATTGTCAAATGTAAAAGTAAGGGCTGCGATTGTCGCGTTGCAAAAAGGTGACGAAAAAACATGGTTTCCTTTATTTGCTGCCGAAGTCGCCTTTTATGATGACGGAAACCAGATGAAATTTAATAATTTCTTTAAAAAAGCACTGGGGCATGAGCGCTTTACCAGTATAGATAAAGTTGAAAACAATGGTTTGGAAGTATATGGTCATTTCCACTCCGACCAATGGGGCGATTTTAAAACCTATTTCAAATTTCAGTTTAACAAAGAAGGAAAAATTGCGAGGTTAGATATTGGACAAGCCTCTTATTGAGTTTGGAATCTGGAGTTGGGCGTTTTGAGTTAGATATGACTCCTAACCCAAACTACCAACTCCGAACTGCTACAACGAACCGCGCTCTTCCCAGATACAAGCAATATTAATGATCGTTTGCACCGCTTTTTCCATGTCCTGCACACTTACCCATTCTTGTTTGCTATGAAAAGCATGTTCTCCGGCAAAAATATTGGGGCAAGGTAAACCCATAAACGAAAGGCGTGAGCCATCAGTTCCACCACGGATACTTTGTTGCTTGGGCACTACGCCAGCTCTTTCAATGGCTTCAATGCCATATTGTACAATTTTAGGATGCTGATCCAGCACCTGTTTCATATTGCGGTATTGTGCTTTAATATTAAGCTCGTAGGTAGACTTTGGATAGTGAGTCATCACTTTTTTTACGGCTTCTTCTAAAAATTGTCCATGTGCGGTTAGTTTCTCATCGGTAAAATCCCTGATGATAAACTGTGCTTCTGCCTCTTCAACCTGCCCGTTCATGCTTACCGGATGGATAAATCCTTCTTTTTGATGGGTAGCTTCCGGGGTGAGTGTATCTTTTGGCAGCGAATCTAAAATTTCAGCAAGTATTTTAATGGCACTTTCCATTTTTCCTTTTGCAAAGCCCGGGTGTGTACTTACACCATAAATTTTAAGGGTAGCGCCATCCGCAGAAAAAGTTTCATCTTCAATGGAGCCTAGTGTTTCTCCATCTATCGTATAACCAAAATCGGCACCTAATTTTTTTAAATCAGCTTTGTCTACACCCCTGCCAATTTCTTCATCCGGGGTAAAAAGAAGTTTGATGATTCCGTGTTTTACCTCTTTGTTTTTCATTAAAAAGGCGGCTGCTTCCATAATTTCTGCTAATCCTGCTTTATTATCTGCACCCAATAAAGTTGTTCCGCTGGCGGTAATAATATCATTTCCAATCTGATGTTTAAGGTCTTTGTGTTCAGAAAGTTTGATTACAATATGGTGATCATCTGGCAGAATTAAGTCTTGTCCCTGATAATTGTGATGAATAATCGGCTTAACATTTTCTCCGCTACAATCAGGCGAGGTATCCATGTGCGAACAGAAAAAAATTACTGGCAACTGCTTGTTGGTGTTTGATGGGATTGTACCATATACATATCCATTATCGTCCATTTCGGCATCAGCAATGCCAATTTCTAACAATTCCTGAACCAGCGCTTTACCTAAATTCTTCTGTTTTAGGGTTGATGGACAGGTAGGAGAATTTGGATCCGATTGGGTATCAATCCTCGTATATTTTATAAACCGCTGCTCGAGCGATTTGTTAAAGTTGGTGTATGTGCTCATAATTCAAAGGTAAAAGTTATAGATATCCGATAATCATATTATTTTTGTAAAAAAAGATATGATTTTTAATTTGCCGAGAGCTATCTATTTAACCCTTCTGCTCGTTTTTATTGAAAGTTTTTCTTTTGCTCAATCCAACTACTTTAAAATGTCGTATGGTTTTGGCGGTGGGATGAATAGATCATATACCGACGTATATCAGGGAGACTACGGAAAAATTGTTTACGGTGTTTTTGATTATCACCTGACTCCATTCCTAACAATGGGTCTGGAAGGGCAATACGGAAGGATCAAAGGAGGGATTGCCGTTGAGGATCCCGCCGGCCGTTGGTTTGTCAACAAATACACAGCACTTACGGTTAATCTAAAATTAATGTTGGGGGAACTCGTTAATTATAACCAGGGAGGATTACTGTATAATATGAGAGGGATGTATCTTGGCTTCGGATTGGGAGCGATAAATAATGACATTTCCAACATAGCAAGATATCGGCCAGGAAAGACTCATACTCCCGACAACCGCTTTGGCGGAGAAGATAAAAGCGTTAACTTTTTACTGCCGATAAATTTTGGATTTAACTACTACATAAAAGATAGCTATGGTTACATGAGGTATGTAATCAATGTTAATGCTCAGTCTAACATCACTTTTGGCGAAGGATTGGACGGTTATAGCGAGTCGAGACTAAGATCCAACAATGCCTATCCAGATATGTACAATTCGGTTACCTTAGGCTTTAGGTATATGTTCGGAAGCGTTCGCTCTTACCGTAAAACGCTGTAAATTTTATTTATAAGTAGCATGAGGATATTATTATCAGTTTTTATATTTTCTTTTTCATTAACTGCTATGGCACAGAAATCGCCCTTCGAATTAAGTGGAAAAACTGAAACAACTACTTATACAGCTGCAATAGCTTATTACAAAGATCTGGCTAACACCTACCCGGAAGCCAGGTTCTTAACTTATGGAAGTACAGATTTTGGTAAGCCGTTACATCTGTTTGTTTTATCAAGGGATAAGGTTTTTGATCCGGTACTGAACAGGAAAAGCAATAAAAGGGTATTATTGATCAACAATGGCATTCACCCTGGCGAACCAGAGGGCATAGATGCATCGATGATGCTGGCCCGCGATCTGCTTAAAGCCGGTAAACTGCCAAAAGATGTGGTTATCTGTATTATTCCGCTTTATAATATTGATGGAAGTTTTAACCGAACAGGCACATCGAGGGCCAACCAGAACGGACCACTGACCTATGGATTTAGGGGCAACAGCAAAAACCTCGACCTTAACCGCGATTTTATTAAAACCGATTCGAAAAATTCGGCAACCTTTCAACTCATTTTTAACACCTGGCAACCTGAAATATTTGTAGATACCCACACCAGCAATGGTGCCGATTATCAATATGTGATGACGCTTATCCCGACACAAAAAGATAAGCTAAACCCTATACTTGCTGATTATTTAACCAAAACTCTGGTACCTGATCTTTATACTGGTATGGAAAAGCTGGGTTACCCGATGATTCCTTATGTAAACTCAATAGGCGAAACCCCTGAAACCGGAATAACAGGTTTTATTGATCCTCCTCGTTATTCAACAGGTTATACCACGCTGCACAATACCATTGGTTTTATGCCCGAAACACATATGTTAAAATCGTACGATCTGCGTGTGGATGCCACTTATAAACTCCTGGAAAGCTACATTAGGATTGTTGAGCGCGATGCTAAAATTATCGGAGAGAACAAGCGCAGAGCGGACGAAGCTGTTGCAGCGCAAAAGGAATTCCCGTTAGAGTGGAAATTAAATCAAACTGAAGTAAACGATTTGACCTTTAAAGGTTTTGAAGCCGGGCAAAAGCCGAGCACGGTAACCGGTGCCGACCGTTTATATTACGACCGTAACAAGCCTTACACTAAAACTATAAAAGAATGGAACAAGTTTGAACCTGCATTATCTGTTCAAAAACCTATTGCCTACATTATTCCGAAAGCCTGGGATCGCGTAATTGCACTGCTTAAACTGAGCAATGTTAAAATCAGCGAACTAAGAGCTGATCAGAAAATTGCGGTGGAAAGTTATTATATCAGCGATTTTAAAACAGGCACAAGACCTTACGAAGGACATTACCTGCACTCGGCCGTAAAATTGAATACCGCACAACAGAACCTCCAGTATTATGCCGGCGACTTTGTGGTGTACGCCAACCAGTCTGTTAACCGTTATATTATAGAAACACTGGAACCGCAGGCCACCGATTCTTATTTCAACTGGAATTTTTTCGATTCTATTCTGGATATGAAAGAGCATTATTCGGCCTATGTGTTTGAAGATACTGCAACAGAACTGCTTAAAAACAATCCGGAACTGAAAAGTAAACTGGAAGCCAAAAAATCATCAGATGCCGAATTTGCAAAGAGTGCGGCTGCACAACTTGATTTTGTGTATAAAAATTCTGATTATTACGAAAAAACTCACAACAGATATCCGGTAGCCCGTTTGGTTACAGACGTAAAACTTGATTTAAAATAATGCCCATGGAATACTTCAATATGGCACCAGTTGCCTCCGTAATTTTCGTTTTTACCATTATTACCAGTTTATACGCTTTCTACGATCATTCCCTTTACGGAAAATTTATGCTGCATCCTTTTAGTGTATCAAAAGGACAGAATGTATATACCTTGATTACCAGCGGGCTTGTGCATGCAGATTGGATGCACTTGTTTTTTAATATGTTTACCTTTTATGCTTTCGCCTTTACATTGGAAAGTTTGATGGGGAGCTGGCAGTTTGGATTACTATATTTTTTGGGTTTGGTACTGAGCGATTTACCTACTGTTATTAAACATAAAGATCATTTTAACTACAATAGCCTCGGTGCTTCGGGAGCCATTAGCGCGGTACTTTTTAGCTATATTTTGTTTAACCCAATGTCTAAAATTTACATTATGTTTATCCCGATCGGGATTCCGGCTGTAGTTTTTGGGATTTTGTATTTAATTTATTGTGCTTATGCTTCGCGGAACTCACGAGACCATATCAATCACGATGCACACTTTTTTGGTGCCTTAACCGGATTGATTTTTACGATTATTTTTGTTCCGGGGATCTTGCAGAACTTTATTACAATGTTAACTGGCGGGAGATAGTTTAACTTCGTCAACTTGACTGAAGTGTAGTCCGGAGGTTAAGGCATATCGCGTAGACACGTCTTTTTCGAAATTTTTATGCGTAATGCTGGCTTCCTTTAAAAAAACCAGGAGGTTTTACCGAAGAACGCCGTCAATCCCAAGGGCCAGGAAAATCAAAAAACAGTAGCACAATAGTACAATTGGCACGATCAAACCTCAAACGCAGTGGTTTTGTGTTTCATGTTTGCAAAACCTTTCACTTACCTTTAACAAACAAAACAAAGTGCCGCTGTTTTTTGATGTATATGGGTATGTGTAAAAGGCCCCTTGCCGGATTGACAAAGCGCTTTGGGTACTTTGGCGCTCCAAAGTACCGTGCCCCCGCGGCGTAGAGCGGGAGATAAATCTATAACAGATTTTTCTACTTCGTTGCACTCCACTCGAAGTGACAATCGCATTTTGATTATCGAAAAATTTAAATCTGTGTTTATCCGTGTACCTCTGTGGTAAAAACTTAGCCAGCAGTAGGTAAATAAGGTTTCTCGAAGAAACTCATTGGCTCATCAGGATTTTTAATAATCTCAAACACCACGTATCCCCAGGGTTTCCAGAAATTTTCCAGTACCTGTGCATATACTTTGTTTTGCCAAACATCAAAAAGCGGTTTAGTCATGTTTCCACGTAAAGGCATAGCTTCGATATAGGTGGTGCCTTCAACAGGCATAAAAGTATATTCGGGTAAACGGTTAAACAGATAGGCAGAATAATAAAAACGCGCACTCAGCTCTTCAAACTGCTCGGCAGTTAAGGCTTTGGCTTTAATCTCATTGATGAGATCCTGGTGATAACGTTTATTGGTTCCATTATCCTGTAAACAGGCAATAATGCCAAAATCTTTCATTTTTAACGAGAAGGTTAAGGTGTTAATCTCATCACGGAAACTGAATGGCGTTTCTCCGTTTTCGAGTTTTACTACCGTGATAGACCATGGTGAAAAATCTTCAAACTCCAGGCTGGTATACAGGTTCTGCATCATGAAATTCAGATTGGCAAATTTCATCATCAAAGATTGCGACATGTTTAATCCATCAGCAGTCATTTCTTTCCGTAAAGCCGAATGCATTTCGATATACACAAAGCCATATAAAAATTTGCCGATCCAGTTGAAAAGATCCAGTTCAGGCAGCGCAGAAATGGCATCATAACCTTTTGCAAATGCCCCTTCTATTTTATCTTCCAAAGGATCTAAAAACTGCTCGTTTATCTCAGTATTTACCGGGATAACCAGCGTATTGTACGAACGGATACTCTCATCCAAAAACTGGATCTGCTCTTCGCCACTTAAAGCCGCCTGCTCCAATAACCATTTTGGAAGCAAAGGCACCTGGATTACAGGAGAATTAAAAGTTTTTCCGCTTAAAAAGCAGGTTTTATATAAAAAATCGAAGTTTTGGAAAGGATTGTATAAGCCAGTATTCATCGCTGCAATATTAGCCATTATATTTTTAGGGCTAAACAATGATGTTTTATTTTAACGCAGGGATTACAACCACCTCACCCTATTTACGTGAATGGTATTGCAATGTTCAATTTATCCCTCTCCTGCAAGAGAGATGCACAGGTAGTGCGTAAAGCAGTTCCTTAAACAAAGGGGGGTGCTAACTCCCCTCCTTTTCAAGGAGGGGCCGGGGGTGGTTAAGTTTTAGTAATTATTATAATAATAACTGATATCGTCAACCAGCTGGGTATAAATCGGTTTGGTAAATTCTAAAAACAATGCACTTGGTGGTGGCGGTAGTTGTTCTTTTCTTCTGGTAATAGCCAATTGTTGTTTACTCAGGGCCCTGTCATCGCCCTTATAACTGGCCCAGCTATCTTTCCAAATATAAGTACCAGGGAATTTCTGTTGGCGTACCAATTTTTTTGTTTTCCAATCAGTAATGCTCATATCCAATAATCCTGATGACGAGATATTCTTTTCGAAAATACTTAAGGCGGCTTTTACTGTACCATAAACTGGTTTTTTATCGCGTGTTTCGCCGATTACCACGCTGTCGCGTTTTAACTTTTCAACCCTTTCTTTTACATAGGTTTGGCCTACTACAAAATCGTCAAAGTTTAAGCTTAATACCTGGTCGGGAATAATTTTTTGATCTGTTGCCTGTGTTTCGCCATAAAATATCACAAACTTATTTCTCGAGTAATTTCCGATAAACTGATCAATCTGCTGCTGGAAATAATCGGCGCTTAATTTGTACATGCCGCTGTTTACAACAATTGGCTGTACCACAACCCTGGTTACTGCTGCCCAATAAGCATCCTCCATTTTGGCTTTGGTATCCTTATAATCGGGCTGAAGATTTACGACTTTCTCAAATTCATAATAGGCCTTCTTTGCTGCCTGACGGTTGTTCTCTCTTAAATATCCAAGGCCAGAGTTGTACCTGGCGGCGGCTGCATTATACTTGCTTTCTGCTAATTCACTGATGTATTTTGATGGACCTGGTACAACGGTTAAACAAGCTGGACAGCTATTGATGTCATCTGCCAATTGATTTATTTTTTGATAATCGTACATCACCGATTCCCACCTGAATAGATCGTTTGACATTTTCGCCTCCTCAATTTTCCGTAAATGATCCTTTAAAGCTAAATCGTAAGCCGTTTTTAGCACTTGCATGGCTTCGCTGTTTTTAGGTGAGTTTTGCAGCCTGCTCACCGATTTTTCAACAGAAGCATCGTAATCACCTTTTTGTAAGGCATTTTTTCCTGTGGTACATCCTCCAATAATTATTAAGGATAAATAAATAAAATACCGTAATCTTGAGCTGTTTTTCATGACAGTAGTAGTTGCGTTAATAAAACAAAGATAAATTTGTAAAGCGATAATTACCTTATTTATTTAGAAGACGATTGATAATGAAGATTAGTTGCAGGCAATTTGAATTAGAATTAAAACATCCTTTTTCGATCTCGAAATTTACCCGAACCAGTACACCTTTAATGTTATTAAAGATCGAACATGAAGGCGTTGTGGGTTATGGCGAAGCCTCTATGGTGCCATATATGGGCGAAAGCTACGAAAGTGCGGACAGTTTTCTTCAAATGGTAGACTGGGATAAAATCCAGTTTCCATTTAACTTTGGAGAAATTATTGCCTATCTAGATAGCCTTGCACCAGGTCAACCGGCCATTAAAGCAGCCATTGATATTGCGCTTAACGACATTCAAGGGAAACTTCTAAATAAACCCTGTTACGAAATTTATGAGGCCGACCCTGCAAAAATGCCGATAACTTCTTATACCATCGGGATTGATACCCCAGAAGTAATCCGCGAAAAACTGAAAGATGCCGAAGCTTTTAAAGTGATTAAGGTTAAATTGGGAAGGGATAACGACCAGGAAATTATCGAAACTATCCGCAGCATGACCAGCGTACCACTCTATGTAGATGCAAACCAGGGCTGGGCAGATAAGATAAAAGCGATTGACCTGATTTATTGGCTGCATAACCAGGGTGTGGTTCTGATTGAACAACCTATGGATAAAAATAATCTTGATGGAAATGCCTGGTTAACCGAGCGTAGCCCTATTCCATTACTTGCCGATGAAGCCGTACAGCGTTTAGCCGACATGGATAAACTGAAAGGCGCTTATCATGGTATTAATGTAAAACTGATGAAAAGCTGCGGAATGTACGAAGGGCATCAGATGATTTTAAAAGCCCGTTCTTTTGGAATGAAAGTGCTGATCGGTTGTATGAGCGAAACCAGTTGTGCTACTTTGGCTGCCGCTGCTCTGGCTCCCTTATGTAATTGGGCCGATTTAGATGGCCCATGGCTGACCAAGAATAACCCATTTACTGATCCGGCTTTTGAAAACGGGAAGTATATCTTAAAAAATCTGCCAGGTTTAGGCTTAGCGGATATTACTTCTGATCTTTTTCTTTAAAACTTTTTCTGATGTCTTTAGTAAGTTGATACTTAAAGTAAAACAAACAAGCCGTTGTGCCTACCAAAAAGCCAGCTGGAAGATATTTGTGATTATTGTAACACCAAACCAGTCCAAAAATAGAAAGTATAATGGCTAAGTTATAGAAGATGTTTAAAGCAAATTTTTTACCCACGGTGGAAAGATTGAATTAGAGAGTGATTGAATGACAGAATTATAAAATGAATTTTGAATAAGCGTTATGCTATTAACAATCACTCATTCAAAACTCATTCATGCTATCATTAATATACTGGCATATTCGGGTCAAAAGCTTCTTGCCAAGCCAAAATGCCACCTTTTAAATTATAAAGATTTTCAAATCCGTATTGCTGCTCCAACTGCATTACTGCTGCAGCGCTTCTTTTTCCGCTACGGCACTGAATAATTACCGGTTTATCTTTAGCCACCTTATCAGCTTCAATTAAAATTCCACCTAAAGGGATATTCTCACCATCAAGATTGGAAACTTCATATTCGAATGTTTCACGAACATCAATTAGTTGAAAATCTTCTTTGTTATCGATTTTCTCTTTTAGTTCTTGTACCGATATTTCTTTCATTTTATAAAATGTATTTATGCAAATATAGGAAAATCAGCTTGACAGTCGCCATCAAAAAAATGCCATAAAATTTTGCTTAAAACTGTAACAACTGGAACCCTTAGGCGTTTAATTATAAATAGTTACAAATGGACAATCTGAACCGTTTCTTCTGGTTTTGTTCCGGCGCTCACATCCCGACACTGGAAAAATACCCTTCAGAACAAAATAAATATACCGGCATTGGTGCCACCATCTTTTTTACCGGCTTATTTGCCGCACTTTCTGGCGGTTATGCCATATATTTTGTATTTAAAGGCGATGACCTGGCCGTAGTTTTTGCCATTGTTTTCGGCTTTTTATGGGGAGCAGCCATCTTTAATATGGATCGGTACATCGTCTCCAGTATTAATAAAAGTGCCAGCACCAATAAACAATTATTACAGGCTACACCGCGTATTCTGTTGGCCATTATGATTGGTATGGTAATTTCGAGACCAATAGAGCTTAAAATTTTCGATAAAGAAATTAAAGAACGCCTAAAAGTGAGTTACTTAAATGGTCAACGTGCTAAAATCGATACCCTGAACAAAGCCTTCGAGAAAAAATATCAGGTTGAATTCGGTAGGTTAAATCAACAGAAAGCCACCCGGGATTCACTTGAGAAAGGAATTAAAGCGGATAGGCAAAAGCTTAATTTTGAGATCTTCGGAAATAAAACCACCGAAACATCAGGTGTAATGGGCTATGGACCATACGCAAAACGCAAGGAAGCAGAGATTGCACAACGCACAGCAGAATTAGATTCGCTGAAAGCCAACATCAATAAATCAGAAGGTTTTGTAGATAAACGTAAAGAATTTGATGGACTTTTTACTGAGAAGCTATACACCAAAAAACAGTTAGACAGTTTATCGGATATTGCTGGCTTTGCTGATCGCAACTGGGCGTTAGGGCAACTTAAATTCAACGTAGATGGCACCCGGGATAACAATACCGCAATTGCGGTTACTTTTATCGGGCTGCTGTTTATCTTTTTTGAATGTTTACCTGTGTTTGTAAAACTGATGAGTGCCCGCGGACCTTATGACTACGCGATAGCGGATGGAGATGAGGTATCCATTTATCATTCGAAAAAGGATAAGGATTTTCATTTTGAGGTGGCCGATAATATTCACGAAACGAGGGTCGATTCCGAGTCGTCAAAGAAAAAAGAAATAATAAAAGGGAAAGCATACCGTGCTCTAGAAAAATACGATTGGGACGGAGAATAGTATGGATGATGGCTAGTGGAAGTCGTAGCGAATGGTTCATAGTTAGATGGACCATAGATCATGGACAAAAGCGATACACTATAAACCACTAGGCTATTAATCATGAGCAACCAGACCATAAACCAATAAACTATCGACTACAAAACCTCAGAATTATCAACAAAAATCCTAAATTCACACCTCTATAACTTATTATATGAAGAAAATATTCCTCTTTACCCTTGTCGGGATGGCAAGTTTGCAGCTTAAAGCGCAAAACATTGATAAAATCATCACACGTGAGTACACCGATCACCTGATTAAAACTTTAAGTGCAGATGATATGCAGGGGCGTGCAACCTTTACCCCTGGTATTGACAGAGCAGCAACATTTATCGAATCAGAATTTAAGAAAATCGGCCTGCAGCCCTTAGCAGGTGAAAAAACATTCCGCCAAACTTTTAACAAATACCAGGTTGCTAACCAAAGCACCAGCGTTAAAATAGACGGACAGGAAATTGCACCAGAAAATATAATGGTTACCGGCGTTACCACAGAAAGTGTTACGCTTGATAAATCCAACACCACTGTTGTTAAATTAGATCCTGAAAAGCCTTTTGTAGCGCAGTTCAGAACCATGCTGAACACTAATAAAAACCAGATCGTTTTAGTCGACAATAAGTTTGCTGATCTTTTTAATCGTTATAAAGATCATTTCAGCAAACCTACAACGGTTGATGAAAAAGATGTAAAAGCAACCAACGGCGCTATACAGGTTTTCGTTTTAGGTAAAGATGCCGCAACAGATTTTTCAGCAACTTTTAAAAGCAAGGTAACCCAAATGCCCTTGTTCAATGTTGCAGGTGTAATTCCAGGTAAATCAAAAGCGAAAGAAATTGTAATTTTCTCAGGTCATTATGATCACCTGGGATTTTTAAAACCGGTAGATGGTGATAGTATTGCTAACGGCGCTGATGATGACGCCTCGGGCACAACGGCGATGATTGCCCTGGCAAAATATTACAAAGCACAAAAAAATAACGAACGCACTTTAATCTTTGTTGCTTTTACTGCAGAAGAAATTGGCGGTTTTGGCGCAAGGTATTTCTCAGAAAAACTAAATCCTGATGATGTTGTAGCCATGTTCAACATCGAAATGATCGGCAAAGAATCTAAATTTGGAAAAAACACCGCTTTTATTACAGGTTACGAAAGATCGGATTTTGGGAAGATTTTACAGAAAAACTTAGCTGGAACCGAATTTACTTTCCATCCGGACCCATACCCCGATCAAAACTTATTTTATAGAAGTGACAATGCTACTCTTGCTGCTTTAGGCGTTCCGGCACATACCATTAGTACCGATAAAATTGATATTGATAAATTATACCATAGTGTGAAGGACGAATACAGCTCTTTAGATGTAGAAAATATCCTTTCTACCATTAAAGCAATTGCCAAGAGTGCAACCAGCATTGTAAACGGAACAGATACACCAACCAGGATTCCGAAGTTGAAACAATAATAGCAGCTGTTATAAAACGGTCGTCATTCCCGCGCAGGCCTACCGTGTGGACACATCTCTTTTAGTTTACATTTGTTTTTAGCGTTGTTGCCTAGGTCAATCGTCATGCTGAATTTATTTCAGCATCTTTCCTGCTAATAACAAGCTTTGATATCTTAAAAACTATAATTTGGAAATAAATGTTGATTTTTTTTCCGCTCTATGCCGCGGTGGCATGGTACTTTGGAGCGCCAAAGTACCCAAAGCGCTTTGTCAATCCAGCAATGGGCCCTTTACACCATCTCACGCACATCAAAAAAACAGCGGCACGTTGTTTTGTGTTCAATACTATTTTGAGCTTTAATTCATGATTACGAACACAAAACCACTGCGTTTCAGGTTTGTTTGTGCCAATTGTAATGAACTACTTCTGTTTTTTTGATTCTCCTGGCCCTTGGGATTGACGGCGTTCTTCGGTAAAACCTGTAAATTTATTAAAGCAAGCTAGCAAAACGTATAAAAAACCCAAACCGAAAGATGTGTCCACACGATAGGCGCAGGCGGGAATCTTAATGCAATAAGCTTTAAGATTCCCAATCGAGTTGGGAATGACGAGCCGCCAAATACAATATTATAAAAATGGCCAGTGATTTTCACTGGCCATTGCTATTTTATAAACCTTTGTAAGCAGATTACTTACTCAAATACATTGATTTGTCTTTGTAAAGCTTGCGGAAGTAAGGGTCTTCTAAATCTTTGATGAAACGGATGGCTTCACCTGTAGATTTCATTTCCGGACCTAATTCCTTTGTTACCTCCGGGAATTTTTCGTAAGAGAAAACCGGTTCTTTAATCGCGTAACCTTTAAGCTTGCGCTCGATGGTAAAATCTTTCAGTTTAGCTACGCCTAACATAATTTTGGCCGCAATGTTGATGTATGGAACATCGTAAGCTTTTGCGATGAACGGAACCGTACGCGATGCCCTGGGATTCGCTTCGATTACATATACTTTCTCATCTTTAATAGCAAACTGGATGTTCAGTAAACCACGTACATCTAACGCTTTTGCAATTTTAATGGAGTATTCTTCCATTGCTTTTGTTACCGTTTCGGATAAGCTGAATGTAGGTAATACTGCAAATGAATCTCCTGAGTGGATACCTGCTGGCTCAATGTGTTCCATCATACCTACAATGTGTACATCCTCACCGTCAGATATTGAATCAGATTCTGCTTCTTCTGCCCTATCCAAAAAGTGATCGATCAATACGCGGTTGCCCGGTAAATCACCTAATAATTTCACCACTGCTTTTTCAAGGTCTTCATCGTTAATTACGATACTCATACCCTGTCCACCCAGTACATAACTCGGACGAACCAATACCGGGTAACCTACCTCATTTGCAACAACAATGGCCTCCTCGGCATTTTCTGCAACACCATATTTTGGATAAGGGATGTCTAATTCTTTCAATAGATCAGAGAAACGGCCGCGGTCTTCGGCAATGTCCATGTTCTCGAAAGATGTTCCGATAATTTTGATGCCTTTTTCAGTTAATTTTTCTGCCATTTTCAGCGCGGTTTGACCACCCAGCTGGACAATTACACCTTCAGGTTTTTCTAAGTCGATAATTTCGCGAACATGTTCCCAGAAAACAGGCTCGAAGTATAATTTATCGGCCATGTTAAAGTCGGTAGAAACCGTTTCAGGGTTACAGTTAACCATGATGGCTTCGAAACCCGATTCTTTTGCAGCCAATAAACCATGTACACATGAATAATCGAATTCGATACCCTGACCAATACGGTTAGGTCCTGAACCCAAAACAATTACTTTTTTCCTGTCAGAAGGTTTTGATTCATTCTCTTCTTCGAAAGTAGAATAGTAATATGGTGTTTTGGCCGGAAACTCTGCAGCGCAGGTATCAACCATTTTATACACCCTGTTTATGCCTAAAGCTTTACGGCGATCGTAAACTTCATCTTCAGTAACATTGCCTAACAACCACGCGATCTGAATATCAGAGAAGCCTTTTTGCTTAAGGGTTACGAAGAAATCCTGAGGGATGTTATTTAATGAGTATCTTTTTAGTTCAGTTTCAAGCAATACAAGCTCCTGAATCTGGTTTAAGAACCATTTATCAATTTTAGTAACCTTACGGATAGACTCCAAAGGCACACCCATTACCATGGCATCTTTTATTAAGAATAAACGGTTCCAAGAGGCATGCTCTAAACCGTCCATAATCTCTTCAATATTGCGAACCTGTCTGCCATCTGCACCTAAACCAGCGCGGTTGATCTCTAAACTCTGACAAGCTTTTTGTAATGCTTCGATAAAGGTACGGCCAATTGCCATTACCTCACCTACTGATTTCATCTGCAAGCCAAGCTCTTTGTTAGCGCCTTTAAATTTATCGAAGTTCCAGCGCGGTACTTTAACAATTACGTAATCTAAAGTAGGTTCGAAGTATGCTGAAGTTGTTTTGGTAATCTGATTTTCAATTTCATCCAGGTTGTATCCGATAGCCAGTTTAGCTGCAATTTTCGCAATCGGATAACCGGTTGCCTTACTTGCCAAAGCTGATGAACGTGATACACGTGGGTTAATTTCGATGGCGATAATCTCGTCATTTGCCGGATTAACTGAGAACTGAACATTACAGCCGCCGGCGAAGTTACCGATTGCACGCATCATTTTGATCGCCTGGTTACGCATATCCTGGTAACAACGATCAGATAAAGTCATCGCCGGAGCAACCGTGATCGAATCTCCCGTGTGGATCCCCATCGGATCGAAGTTTTCGATCGAACAAATAATGATTACGTTATCGTTGCTATCTCTTAGCAACTCTAACTCGTATTCTTTCCAGCCTAAAACAGCTTTCTCTACCAATACTTCGTGTGTTGGCGAAGCTTCTAAACCACGTTTTAGCGCAGCATCGAATTCCTCTTTTTTATGTACGAAACCACCGCCAGAACCACCTAAAGTATACGAAGGGCGGATTACCAATGGGTAGCCGATTTCTTGTGCAGCTTCTTTACCTTCTAAAAATGAGTTGGCAATTTTCGATTGTGCAACACCTACACCGATATCAACCATTAACTGGCGGAAAGCTTCACGGTTTTCGGTTTTTTCAATCGCGGCAACGTCTACACCAACCACTTTTACACCGTATTTTTCCCAAACACCACGTTCTTCGGCTTCTTTACAGAGGTTTAGTGCAGTTTGGCCTCCCATTGTAGGAAGTACGGCATCAATTCTAGGTAAATCTGCAGAGTCGATATGCTCTTGTAAAATAACTTCTATTGAATCAACGGTTAACGGACGCAGGTAAACATGGTCGCCGATAACCTTATCCGTCATAATGGTCGCCGGATTGGAGTTGATAATAGAAACGGTAATCCCTTCTTCTTTTAAAGAAAGCGCCGCTTGCGAACCTGAATAATCAAATTCACAGGCTTGGCCAATAATAATTGGTCCAGATCCGATAATCAGTACTGAGCGTATGGAAGTGTCTTTAGGCATGATAAAGCTTAAACAATAATTAAAATTCTAAAGTGTTGAACCCGAAGGTGAAGAAGCAAGAAGGTATTATGCTTATAAGAAGAAAAATCCCAACTGTTCTGTCGGGATGCAAAGATACATCATTAGATATGATTTTAAGGCGTTTTTTTTAAAATAAAAAAGAGCCCTATTTAAGCGCTCTTTTTAGATTTTTCTTTTGAAAAATGAGCTACTGTTGTAATTTAATTTCGCCTAAATCTGTTGTCGCGCTATCTTTTACGGCAACCTTTTCTATTACTGCATCTTTATATGGCGCATTGCCTTTTACCACAACCGTATAAACACCTTCTTTGAGGTTTGTAAAAGTAAAAACACCTTGATTAATCTGTGTATTTAGCGTGTCTTTCGCTGCTACAAGCGAAACTGTAGAAGCCGCATCACCTGGCGTAATTTTCCCGATTATTCCACCTGATTTAATAGGAGTAAAGGCAATTGAACCTAAAGCAAGTACAATCAGTAGCGATAATACAATACACAATTTTTTCATGGTATAACGATTTAGTTGCTTAATGTCTTAAATAGATAACAGCGTTTAGTACATATAGTTTTAAATAATGAACACTATTTTTCTGATTGTACTATAAATTATACACGAATGTAAAATGAAAATGTGTATTTTTGTTACAACTGTTAATTAGTGTTAAAACTATTTTGAAAAAGTGGCCCTATTGGTCAGAATTACGTCACGAAGTTGTGATGATCAAAATATTGGCAATAATGTTGTAATAAGCAGAGCATATACGCGTTTTGTATATACTTTAGACAATGATCTAAAGCTTCCTCCGCGGATTAGTTACCCGCCATGAGGATTTCTTCATAAATAGTTTGTTTGGTTTATTATCCGGTTAGAGGAGCCCTCCTCAGCCGGATTTTTTCTATTAAGGCTTTTTCTGTTACATTTGAACGTATTCAGAAAATGTATCGTGAATAAGAACATAAAAAAGATTGCTATTGTTGGCCCGGAAAGTACGGGAAAATCTACTATATCCCAGGAGCTGGCTAAACACTACAAAGTTTCATGGGTGCCTGAATATGCCCGTTACTATTGCGAAAACCTGGTTGCCGACTATACACTACAAGATGAGGTGAATATGTACTACGGACAGGTAGCTTTAGAGGATGCAGTTTTAGCGATTGCTGAAAGTGATTTCATTATTTGTGATACTACTTTTATTACGGTAAAGATATGGAGTGATGAAGTACTTGGTGAAACACCTCAGGTTGTATTGGATGCACTACCCCAAAAACCATACGACCTGTATCTGTTAATGGATATTGATTTGCCATGGCAAGATGATCCGCTGCGCGATTTTCCGGAGAAACGCGAATATTTTATGCAGGTTTGGCATAACGAACTCCATTCCTTAAATGCAAATTACAAAGTAGTTGGCGGCTTGGGTGATGAAAGGGTAGCAAATGCTGTTAGAGCCATTGATGATTTTTTAAGCAGGTAGGAGGCTTATATTTTTTTGGAAATGATTGTCAGTAGCTTTTGGCTGCCGGCAGTCCCGCCATTCGCTTTACTTCACCCGATGAAAAATCGGGATTCGTGTTCGCTCCTGTCAGGTTTATTGAACAAAGGTTTGTTACCCTTGCGCCAGAACACTCCACACAAGAGAAGTCCCGAGGAACGTTTGATGATCATTCATTAATATTTCTACCGGACTGGCCACCTAAACCTGATTGAAGTGGAAAGCCCACAGCACAGCGAGGACCTGGAACGTAAAGCGGGACTGAAAGTGCCAAACGCGCAGAACCTGTCGTTTCTAAACCTAAAAGGGATAAAATTCATCCTTATTAAGCAGTTTTTAGATTTATCTAACTCAGAAGGCATCAAAAAACATGCTTATTATTAAATATTTTCTACATTTGTGCCATCATTAGGGGTGCCTTGTTTAAATAACACAAAAACAGGCTGAGATCATACCCATTTTGAGGTAAAAGGTAGAGGGTAAAAAGGAAGAGGGTAAATCCCATCAGCCTTAAAACCTTCCAGCCATCAGCCTCGAATGCACCTGATCCGGGTAATGCCGGCGTAGGGATTGGAGTTATGGAAGTTTAACTGAAATCGGGGAAGCCCCTTTTTCCGATGGGTTTAACTAAAAACAAAAACATTGAAAAATTTACTTTTTGCAGCGCTTGTTGCAATGTTGCCTTGCTTTGCATCGGCGCAAATTACTGTTACCGGTAAAGTAACAGATCAAAACCAGCAGCCGCTTCCGGGTGCTACGGTTAAATTAAGAAATCAAAAAACAGCTGTGGTGGGTGATGCTTCAGGAAATTACAGCATCGCAAATCTGACTAACGGAAAGTATACTCTTGTAGTAAGCTATGTAGGCTATAAATCAGAAGAAAAGACCGTAGACCTTAAAGAGGCTACAACATTGAATTTCACATTGATTCAGCAAAACTTTTTGGCAGATGAAGTTGTGGTAAGCGCAACAAGGGCTTCTAAAAATTCAGCAACGACTTTTCGTAATTTAGATAAAGCAGAGTTGGCTAAAAATAATTTAGGCCAGGATCTTCCATATTTATTAAATCAAACACCATCTGTGGTCGTAAGTTCTGATGGTGGAACGGGAATTGGTTATACCGGAATGCGGATTCGGGGTAGTGATGCTACTCGAATTAACGTAACCTTAAACGGAATTCCGCTTAATGATGCAGAAAGTCAGGGAAGTTTTTTTATCAATTTACCAGATTTAGCATCGTCGGTTGATAATATCCAGATCCAGCGTGGGGTGGGTACGTCAACAAATGGCGCAGGTGCATTTGGAGGCAGTTTAAACATCCAGACCACCACCCGTAGAGATTCTGCTTATGCAGAACTGAACAATACCTATGGTTCTTATAATACCTGGAAAAATACGGTAAGTGTAGGAACAGGCTTAATTAATAATAAATTTACATTTGATGGCCGCTTATCACGAATAAAATCTGATGGTTATGTAGACCGGGCATCATCAAATCTAAAATCTTTCTTTGTTTCTGGTGCTTATTATGGTAAAAAAGACATTCTTCGTGCCAATGTTTTTAGTGGGACTGAAAAAACCTACCAGGCTTGGAATGGTATAAGCCAGGAGGCATTGGAAACTGATCGCACACACAATGATTTCACTTATGATAACCAGACAGACAATTATCAACAAGACCATTATCAGTTATTTTATACCAGAAACATCAATAGCCAATTAGTTGCCAACGCAGCCCTGCATTATACCTATGGAAGAGGCTACTATGAAGAGTTTGTTAAAAATGATAGTTTAAAATTTTATAAAATAAATCCTGTTGTAGTTGGTGCCGAACAGAAAGAAACATCTGACCTTGTTCGCCGCTTATGGTTGGATAATGATTTTTATGGAGTCACTTACTCCTTAAACTATACTCCAAAAAATAACTTGAACTTTGTTCTCGGCGGTGCTTACAATGAATATAAAGGAAGGCATTTTGATGAGGTAATCTGGGCACAATTTGCCAATTATAATGGCAGCGAATCTATCCGCCACCGATATAATGATAATGATGCTTTCAAATCTGATTTCAATATTTTTGGCAGGGCAAATTATCAGATTGATCAATTTAATTTATTTGCCGATCTTCAATACAGACGGGTTTACTATTCTTATTTTGGAATAGATCCGAACGGAACGCCTGCACAACAAAATGCGACCTTAGATTTTTTCAATCCAAAAGCAGGTTTAACCTATAATTTTAACGATAAAAGCAATGTTTATGCATCAGTTGCTGTTGGGAATAAGGAGCCCAATAGAAGAGATTTTACAGATTCAGATATTAACAGCAGACCTAAACCTGAACATTTAACAGATGTAGAGGCCGGTTATCGCACTCAGTTTTCTGCCATTTCTTTTGGCATAAACGGTTTTGCAATGTTTTATAAAGATCAGCTGATCAATACCGGAAAATTAAATGATGTTGGGGGACAGACACGCCAAAATGTTCCCGATAGTTACCGGGCAGGTATAGAGTTTGATGGAAAATGGCAAATTCTTAAAAACCTTTCGTGGGCTGCAACTGCAACTTTAAGTAAAAACAAGATCAAAAATTTTGAAGAATATATTTATGATGAAGACCCCAAAGCAGTTAATCCGGTAGTGGTTAACAATTATAAAAATACCACCATTGCTTTTTCGCCATCAATTATTGCTTCCAGTGAAATCAATTACAATGTATTAAAAAATGCAAATGTAGCTTTGTTAACTAAATATGTGGGCAAACAATACCTGGATAATACTTCTGCTGATAGCCGCACACTATCGAGTTTTTTTGTTAATGATATCCGTTTAAGCTATAACACATCGTTTGCGGCTGTGAAAAATGTTGGCTTGAGCTTGCTCATCAATAACGTATTCAGTACTTTATATGAAAGCAATGGAGGTACCTATCCATACCTTTTTGGTGGCGATTTGAGCCGTTCCAATTATTATTATCCTCAGGCTACCCGTAACTTTTTACTAAGTTTGAATGTTAAATTTTAATCTGTCATTCAGAGTTGACAACTTTTAGGCAATTAGCCTGTTTAGGTTGTCAACTCTTATTGCCCATAGTAACAAATTAGCATGAAATATATCGAAAAGCTTCATTACATCACACACGATACCCCACATTTAAGCCATATTGAACAGGTGCAACAAGCCTGTGAGGCCGGTGCAAAATGGATCCAGTACCGTTGTCTGAGTAAGAATGATGAAGCACTTTTACAGGATATTAATGCGATAGCCGAAATTTGTGATGACTGGGGCACCACCTTAATTGTTACTGATCATGTTCATTTAAATGGAAAGGCTGATATCCAGGGATTTCATATCGAAGATATGGACGCCGATTTTATAAAACTGCGCAAACTGGTTGGCCATGATATTACACTGGGAGGATCGGCGAATACTGTAGACAATTTAGTCAGGCTTGCAAAAGAAGGTGCAGATTATGCCGGTTATGGTCCATTTGCAGAAACTGAAACCAAACCCAACAATTATGCGCATTTAGGCATTGATGGCTATCAGTATATGGTAAAAGAATTGAAAACTCAGGCCATCAGCATTCCGGTATTGGCTGTGGGCGGGATAAAAACATACGATGTGGAAGCTTTAATGCAAACCGGTATTTATGGCATAGCCGTTTCCGGAGCCATTAATTTTGCTGACGATTTTATTGAAGCCTATCAGGATTTTTACACATTAGTTAAAGAAAACGCTGTTAATTAACATTTTATAATTTGAAGCCCATGGGATAATATTTAGCTTTGGATAAACCGAACAAAATATGTCTGAAAACGCTCTTCAAAACAATACGCCCTGGAATATTTATAAAAAAATTTCCTTCAGGTTCTTTTTCCTCCTCTTGTCTCTTTTCATCATCTTGAATAACAATGGAGCCTTTACGTTCCTGTCAAGTGTGCTGCAGTTGCCTAACCTGGTATTGCACGATCTTATTCCCTGGTTCTCTAAACACATTATCCACTATAATTACGATTTTACAATCTACACCAATGGCAGCGGCGATACCTCTTATGATTGGGTATTGCTACTCTTTATATTTTTGGTATCGGTAATTGGTAGTATCACCTGGTCAGTTTTAGACCGCAAACGCAAAAGCTATAATACAGCTTATTACTGGCTTGTGGTACTGGTAAGATTTTATTTAGCCTTTACCTTGATATTATATGGCGCTATAAAAGTAATCAAACTCCAGTTTCCTGATCCTTCATTAATGAGGTTGCTTCAACCTTTCGGAAATGCATCGCCAATGGGGCTTGCATGGACCTTCCTCGGCTTTTCTAAAGGCTACAATATTTTTATGGGTATTATAGAAGTTTCTGCCATCATGCTTTTGTTCCGTAGAACGGTTGTTGTGGGTGCTTTTCTATCATTGGCCGCAACAGCGCACGTAATGTCGATGAATTATTTTTTTGACGTTCCTGTAAAACTACTCTCAACCGCACTGGTGGTGATGTGTGTTTTTATTTTGGCCCCACATTTCTTAAAACTATATCGCTTCTTTATCAGATATGAAAGCCAGCAGCTCGAAAAAATGTACCGTCCGGCTTTTAGAAAGAAATGGCTCTACTTTGCGGCTTATGGTGCAAAATATCTATACATTACGGCTTCTCTGGCATTCCTGGTATCGTCATTAATTGAACAGAGAAAAACTTATGGTAGTGCGGCACCCAAACCATTTATGTATGGTATTTATGATGTTGAAAGCATGAAGGTTAAAGGTGAAACCTTGGCGCCTTTAACTACTGATAGTACGCGATGGAGACAGATGATTATTAATTATTCAGGGTATGCAAGGATAAAGAAGATGAACGACAGTTCCGCTAATTTCACTACTGTTTTTGATCAGAAGAAAAAAGAACTGGTACTAAAATCAACGGATAAAGACTCCACTAAATATGTTTTAAACTATAATATTATTGGAAAAGACAGGCTGATTCTTTCGGGCCTGACAGAGAAAGATTCTATATCGGTAAGTTTTAAGCGAAAAGACCTTAAAGATTTTAAGCTCATCAACAGGGGTTTCCATTGGGTGAGTGAATATCCATACAATCGTTAATCATTTTACCTCGAACTGATTCTTCCTATACCGTACTTAAAGCGAAATTTCTATATTCGCAGTATGTCTTCACACCATATTGTAAAAGAAAAACAAGAGCCGGCTTTGTACATCGATGAGCTTGGGAATTTTAACGAAGAGTTTTTAGGGCAACTGCTCGAATGGAGTCCTACCCTTTTGGTTAACGGAGAAAATTACGATAAGATTTTTTCTTTAGGTTTAAAGGTAGATGTGCTGATAAACGGGAACGGGCAGGAAACGCAGGAAGATACAAAAGTTGTTCAGGGGCCTGTTGATGCTTTAATGGTGGCCGTTAATTATCTGTACGAAGAGAAATATCCTGCGGTAAATGTAATTACGAATAAATTCGATCTTGAGAAATTTGCAGGATTTGAAGACAAAATTAATCTGGTAGTATTTACCGAAAGAGCAAAGCACTATCCCATAAAATCGGGATTCTCTGTTTGGAAACCTGCGGGAAGTGAATTTCTGATCCATGGTAACCGATATCTCGAAGTAACCAACCTCGCGCAGAATGAAGAAGAAATTTTTACCGTAGTTAAAGATGGCTTTGTAGAATTTACCTTTTCAGGACAACCAATTTTTATTAGTGAACCGATATGATTACGCTCAGAAAAGCAAAAGAAGATGATATAGAAATCATCAGGGACATTGCTGCGGCAACCTGGCCATCGGCCTACCTGGATATTATCGGGCAGCCGCAGATCGATTATATGTTGGATAAAATGTATAACAAAGGTGAGCTACTGAAACAATTTATGGAAGGGCATATCTTCCTCATTGCAGAGGAAGGAGAAAATCAGTTCGGGTTTGCAGGATATTCTATTATTGGACATGATGCGCGTATTTACAAATTGCACAAGCTTTATGTGCTGCCATCTGCACATGGTAAAGGTGTTGGAAAAATCTTAATTAATGAGGTTTTTAACCAGGTAAAAGATGCAGGAGGAAGCGCTTTGCAATTGAATGTGAACAAGCATAATAAAGCCAAAGACTTTTACCTGAAAGGGGGTTTTACCATTAAAGAATCGGTAAAGCTTGATATAGGTGAGGGCTACTTTATGGACGATTATATAATGGAGTATAAGTTTTAAATTTGGTATAGGTTTAATGATTTGATTTTCAAATATTTATATCTATAAGTAATTGCATTGGTGGGACGCAGACTGAAGATATTGATTAGTCTGATTTTTTAAGCAATATTTGCAGTTTTTGGACCCAGGACTCTTTGCGGTTGTCGATTTGGACTACAGATTAAGGGCTCAAGGATCCAAACTAGATCCTCTGCTGTGCCTTCAGTGCCAGGTACTGATTGATCACATTAACCGTAAGCTTTTGTGGTGGGGTAAGAATAGCCAGAATACCATGTTTGTTCAATTCTTTAACCATCAGTTTTTTCTCATAGATAAACTTCTCTGCAATGGTTTTGTGGTAAATTCCTTCAACATCTTTGGCCGGATCGGTGCTTAAGCCTTTGAGTTCAGTATTTTCGAAAAACACCACTACCAATAAGTGGTACTTCGCGATTCTTTTTAAATAGGGTAACTGACGTTGGAGCGCCGATAAACTTTCGAAATTGGTAAAGAAAACCAAAAGTCCGCGTTGTTTTACTACCGAACGGACAGTAGAATAAAGCACCTCTAAGTTACTTTCCAGGTATCGGGTTTTTTCTTTGTAAAGCACGTTCATAATGCTACCCAACTGCGAAGCTTTACGGTCAGCAGGCACTATTGAACCGATAGTTTCGGATATGGTAATTAAACCTGCTTTATCTTCTTTAAGCATCGCTACTTTAGCCAGCGCAACACTCGCATTGATGGCATAGTCAAGCAGGCTTAAGCCTTCAAAAGGCATGCGCATTACCCGCGATTTATCGATGATGCAATAAATATTCTGCGATTTCTCATCCGTATAGGTATTCACCATCAAACCACCTTTTCTGGCGGTGGCTTTCCAGTTAATGGTACGGATATCATCGCCCCCAACATAGTTTTTAATCTGGTCGAATTCGCTGCTCTGCCCAACCTTTCTGATTTTTTTGATCCCAAACTCAGTTAAATAGCGCGAAACGGCCATTAATTCGTACTGACCAAGATTGATAAATGAAGGATAAACGGGTAGAACTTTCGCTCCATCGAAATTATAACGCCGGCTGATCAAGCCCAATGGAGAACTGATATACGTCCTGATAAATCCGAAATCATATTCACCACGTTTGGTTGGCCTCAGGTTATAGTGGATTGACTTTATCTCTGCCGGTTTTAAATGGAGTCTAAAATCTTTATCACGGATCTGAAACTGAAAAGGGATTTCGTCGATTACCCTTGCATTTACCCCAAAACCGTAATGGTTTTTAATCTCAATCTGGATCGGATTTTCATCGCCGTTGCTCAAACGCTTTGAAGTAAATCTTTTGACTTCAACTCCTTTGCTATTCCGGTAGAGGATAAAAAGATCAATAAAAAACAGAACGAATACAGCTCCGGTTGCAATTTCAGGGATATCGCCCAACCAGGCAAAAAAGAACTTCAGCAGAAAAAGTACAATACAAAACCCTAAGGCCGTAAATAAACGATCGGTTAGGAATAGATTGGTATAATATTGCTGAAAGAATTTTTTCAAAACTGTTTAATTGTAGAGTTTGTTTAATTGGTTAATTGTTTAAACTGGTTAACTGTATTATGGTAATTGCTAAATTGTTGGATTGCCACATTGCTAAGCCGAGTGCTAGATTTGAAAATTGTAATTTGCTCATTGGTAATTGTAAACTGGCAACTGCAAACTGACCTACCTTGGTACTTCTATTTTTTTAATAATCTGGTTTACAATATCGGTTGTGGTTAAGCCTTCCATTTCTTTTTCAGGAGATAATAATATCCTGTGAGCCAATACAGGGCTTGCAACGGCAATGATATCATCTGGCGTAACAAAATCGCGGCCTTGTATTGCGGCAAAAGCTTTTGCACTGTGAACAATAGCTAACGATGCCCTTGGCGAAGCACCCAGATAAAGGGAGGAATTGTTGCGGGTTTCGGTTACGATTTTAGCAATAAACTCCAATAACTTCGGTTCTACAAATAAATTGCGGATAATGGCCCTGGCCTCTTGTATCTGTTGCACGGATAATACCGGTTTTACCTCGTTTAATAGTGTTTTATTAACCAAAGTGTGTTGTGCGGTTAAAATTGCTGTTTCTTCCTCCAATGAAGGGTATTTGACCTCAATTTTGAAAAGAAAACGATCTAGTTGTGCTTCTGGTAAACGGTAAGTTCCTTCCTGCTCAATCGGGTTCTGCGTAGCCAATACCATAAAAGGCTCATCCATGATATAAGTTTGCCCATCGATGGTTACCTGGCGTTCTTCCATCACTTCGAAAAGTGCAGATTGGGTTTTAGCTGGTGCGCGGTTAATTTCGTCAACCAGAATAATATTACCGAAAATCGGGCCTTTCCTGAATTCAAAATCACCTGTTTTGGTATTGAAAATCGGTGTTCCCAATACATCCGAAGGCATTAGATCAGGCGTAAACTGTACCCTCGAAAATTGAGCATCGATTGATTTGGCAAGAAGTTTGGCGCTTAACGTTTTTGCTACACCCGGAACGCCTTCAATTAAGATATGTCCATCGGCAAGTAAACCAACAATTAAAAAATCGATCACCTGTTTTTGGCCTACTATGATATTTCCAAGTACGGTTCTAATCTGATTTACAGCTGCATTTAATGCACTTAAATCGGTACGTGGGTTAAACTGTTCTTGTTCCATTGCTTTGCGTAATTTTATAAAACTGTTCTATGCTTTCGTTTAAATTGATCAATTGGGTATCGCTCAGGTCGCCCATTTCAGGCATTTCGATAAAATATCGGGTTAATGTTTTGGCTAAGGCTTCGTTAATGCCTGTTTTTTCCATTAATAACTGGACAAATTTGCTGTCAATATCATTGGTTTTAAGGTAATACCTGCTCCGCAGGTGTTCCATAAAGTAGTTGATTTTTTTTAAGGCTAAGTCGAGATTGTTCCGCTCATTGTAGTAAACACTGCCAACCACATTAACAAAAGCCAGTGAAGAATTGGTAAGAGGATCGGCAATGGGAATAATTCGTTGCCTGCGTTTGATATCGTAGAATACAAAAATAATCAAACTGAAAATGCTCAGGTAATAAGCATATTTAAGTTCGGGGTGTTTAAAAAATACCCTGAGCATATCAGTTGCGGTGTTTTCCTGTCCGGCAAAATATTCATCAAAAATTATCTGGGTATTTCCCTGAAGGTAACTCAGGGTTTTAGCTGCGTATTCGGCCCCATATTTATCCAATAGGTTAAAATTTGTATAAAACCCGGGCTCTGCAATCAGGTATAGATTTCCTTTCCCGTAACTGTAACGGATGAAGTTAGGTTTTCCGTTTCCATTTACACCGAGTATAGTCGCCTTACTGGTGTCAAGTTTATTATAATACTGACTGCCTATACCCCTGTTGAAACCATAGTTCGCATCAGTTTTTAAGTTTGGGTTGGTAAAATTCAGCGTGCTGCCTTCAGCAGACATGGTACTTACCGCTTGTAATTTAAGGTTTTTTTCTACTTTTCCCAGATCGTAAGTGGCAATAAAAACATCATTACCGTTCTGCATGTATTTAATCAGCTGATCGAGATCCGTTTTGATGATCTCTGCCTTTTGGGCAACGATCAAATACGCTGTTTTGTTAAATTTTTTGGCTTTTAAAGTATTATAAATGGCACTTTTAGACTGCTGAATAGTTGCGTTTGGTAAAATATCCTTTATCCGGTGGTACAAAATGTAAGTTCCATACGGAATTTTATCCTTAATGGCATAAGTTGGTGCCCAGTTTGTTGGTGTAGGTTTATTGTATTGGGCAACTAAATAAAGGAGGATCAGGATAGAACCAATAATCAGATATATTTTATAACCTTTCATTTAATCTGGCTGTTAAACTGGTTAAACGATTGGTTAATGGGTTCAAATTTCACCTCATCGATAGGGAAATCGCCGTACCAGATGTAATCGAACTGTAGGGTAAGTTTACTGAAATCATTTCTGAGTTCAGGTTTATCGATTTCCATTAAATAATTGTAATTGGTTTTATCTGGCTGCCAATTGATGATTTCGGCATCGCTTAATTTTTTTAGCGCCCTCAAATATAAAAGCCTAACCGCCAGGCGGAATTTTCTTTCGGCAACCAATCTTTGCAGCTCCTGTTCGTAGTCAATCTCATGGATGTTTTCGGTTATCACATCATAAGGAAGAATGGTTTCTTTTGATTTTTTCCTGAATATGTTTTCAGCCCCGATGGTTTTGATCACGATATACAGGATAAGCGCTACCCCCAGTCCGATAAAAATATACCTCGAAATTAAATTAGAGGTTGCCCCTTGAATCAATGAGCCGATTAAACCCCAAAACCACATCCAGAATTTATCCCACCACGACAACTGCTGCTGGCCGATTTCATCATATTGAAATTCTTTCTGCTCTTTGTAGCTGCTGATAGAATCTTTATCAAATTTTGATGGGGTAATTTTAGCACTATCAATCCTGATTTCCTTAACAATAGGTTTCGGTTTAACAGCTTGTGCATAGCTGATTACCGGAATAAAAAACAAGAGGCAAACGAGAAGATATCGGATAAAAACACGCTGCATTTTAATATTCTTCAGGTCTGGTATCAATAGGTTTTTCGGTATTGCCAAAATTAGAAATGCGTTCCATTAGTCCGGGGTTTTCTTTCTGTTCAACCAAACTGAAATAGGTAAGCGAAATAGTGATGATTGGTATAATGGTAAAAACCTGGCAGATGGATTGTAAAACGGTGGTGATCATGGTTAACGTTAAGGACATTCGAGGTGTTTTATGCGTAAACATACCGATCATGTTAAATAAAGTGGTAGGTAAAACCACCATACTCATGCAGGCATATACAATAATCCATACCACAATGAGCGTTCCAAAAGTAACCCAGAAATTATCTTTAATTACAGCGAAACTTCTGGTGAAGGAATAACCCAGCGAACCATTTTCGATGACCATGATTGGAAAGATCATGGCTACATACGGGAATAGCCAAAAGAACGGTACCACACAGAAGAAGAAAGATATAATAAGCATCAGGATCAATAAAAGTGAACTGCCAAAAATCCTGAAAAAATAGTATTTAAAATAACCCCAAACCTCGTCAATAGTGGGCGTTTCATTGCCCTTTTTAACGTAAACGGCGATATAAGAAAGTATGGCTACGCTCATACTGGCATAACTGGCCAGCGAAAATAAAATAGATAAAAAATACTCGACAGTATAAATCGATGAAAAGCCAAACTTGTTTGTGTTCCCTTCAACACCAATGGTATTGAAAATATTAACCATTTTATATTGTTGTAAAAGCATGGTTAACATACTGGCCAATACAAACAAACCGCAAAACGTAAAATATACCTTAATCAGCGGTTTAAAGTTTTGCCGCATAAAGGTAAACGTATCGTTTATCACCTGTCCGAAATCTCTTTTTTTTCTAAATTCTAATTTCCCGATCATGTTAGTTTAGTGTGACTTGTTTACGTTGAATTTTAATGGGATAAATAAATACATACCATATCATAAAGGCTGCTGACGATAATAATATCAATAGGCTTAGTGCTAACGGCATTTGGGTATGACGGGTAACAAAACTTTCGAAAAAAGCAGCGACAATAAAAATCGGGATCAGGCCGATTACAATTTTTAACCCGTCTTTTGCCCCTTTTTGTATGGATGCCATACGGGTGTATGTTTTGGGGAATAAAAAGCTATTGCCTAAAATTAAGCCTGCGGCGCCAGCGAGTACAATGGCAGAAATTTCGAGCGTGCCATGGATCCAGATCACCAGAACAGATTGAAAGCCCAGGCCTTTGCTAAAAAAGAAATATTGGAAGGAACCGAGCATAATTCCATTTCTGAATAATGAAACAATGGAACCAAATGAAAATAAGATACCCAAAACAAAAGTATATAAGGCAACGAAAATGTTGTTGGAGCCTATCTGCAAAAACATCATAAATTCATTATCCTGTTTATATACCCCAAACGGATCGCCTTTGGCAATGTTTTCATTGGTCATGTTTACATAACCATCGCCCATAATCAAACGAACAAAAGTATCGTCATACTTGGCTGATAAGGCACCGATGGAGCAGGAAACCAGAAAGAAAAACAATGCATACAATATCTGTTTCCGGTGCTGAAAAAATATTGAAGGCAGTTCGGTTTTCCAGAAATGGATAAAACGGTTCGATTTCTCTTTTTTGTTTTTATAAACCGATTGGTGCAGTTTAGCCGCTAAGCCATTTAAATAAGCGGTAGTTTTCGAGTTGGGATAAAAAGTTTTTGAGTAAGCTAGATCGTTGGTGATCTCGATAAACTGATTGGCTACTTCATCGGGATTGGCTTGTTGCATGGAATCATAATGCTGCCATTTCTCCGAATTCTGTTTAACAAATAATGCTTCTCTCATTTAAAGGCGTTACCAAATCTGGCGTTAAAATAGTTAATTTTTTATGTAAATAAAACCACTATTGATCTTCTTGCTAAACAAATATACACAGATGTTTGATCTGAACTTAATATATAAGAAAACTTTAGTTGTAAAAATTACAGGTTGATATACCCCAACTATCTTTAAAAAAAATTATGTTTGGAATATGGATAGCATCAGAATTAGCACTGCTCAAAATATTGATATTGATTATGAAATTGCCGGACTTGGAGAGCGTATTGCTGCAAGGTGCATTGACCTGGCCGGATTTGTGGTGATTGCTGTAATTACCCTTGTGGTGATGGGGGCAGTTTCAGTAGGCATATCAGGAAGTGCAGGCATGATTGTCCTTTTTGTTTTTATCGCAATATTTGCTTTTTACGACCTGGTTTGCGAGATCACTATGGATGGGCAAACGCTGGGTAAAAAGGCTTTAAAAATAAAAGTAATCAGTATAGATGGCACCCAGCCAACTTTCAGTCAATATATTTTTAGATGGCTGTTCAGGATGATCGATTTTGGCTTCCCATTTGGATGGGGCGTAGTGGCATTGGTATCTGTAGCGGTAACTAAAAACCACCAGCGTTTGGGCGATATACTGGCTAAAACCACATTGATTAAAACCAAACCACGTACCGAGTTTACCAATGTAGCTTTTAGCTTTAAACTGCCTGAAGAATACGAGCCAAAGTTTAAAGAGGTATTACATTTAAACGATCGGGATGTAGAACTGATCCATGAAGTTTTAACAGGGTATTACCAGACCGGAAATGCTGAACTGATTTATTCCATGGCAGCTAAAACCAAAGAACATATTGTTGTCACTATCCCGAGCGGGATGAACGAGTTGCAGTTTTTAGAAACTGTATTAAAGGATTATAATCACCTTACAGCTAATATGAGTGTTTAACGGATAAAGACTCTGTACAGATAAGAAACCATCACAAAATTACCAACTGCAATAATCAATATTTTAGACAGGAGGTGGCGCTGATTTATCTGGAATTTATAAAAGAGACCTACAGCAATAAAGAGTAACAATAATGGAATGGTAGGTGGATAAAGCGACCAGCTTTTTGATAAATCGCCCTGCACTAGTGCAATAAAAGATCTTTGAAAGCCACAACCAGGGCAATCGATACCTGTTAATGCTTTAAAGGGGCAGGAGATTAAATGATTTTGCAGCCAATCAACCAGGTTGATTGAGCTGCAAAATATAAATAAGATAAACATTCTGAATTATACTACTGGTGGAGGAGTATCATTTGGACCAGACGGTTTGTTAAAAGGGTTGTTAGGGCTGTTAAAAGGATTATTTGGGTTGTTGAAAGGGTTGTTTCCAAAACCTCCATTTTGTGCTTCTGCAGCCGATGGACCCAGGTATTTTGCCGGACCAAAGCCAAGGATTGGCAAGAAAACATACGGGAATATGATCATACCAACGGTAAAACCTTCTGTTTTGCCAAAGCTTTTGCTTAGTAAGTTTAATGCCCAGATTCCGAATACAAAGTTTACGCAAGGGATGAGTAACCATAAAACCCAGATCATTGGTTTGCCAATAATTTCAATTAAAACAATGGTATTGTAAATAGGGATAAGAGCTGCCCAGCCTGGCTTGCCGGCTTTTTCGAACGTTTTCCACATGCCGGCAATCAGCAATACAATTATTGCCAAATAAATAATTCCGCCCACTACACCAATACCTGCGGCTAATCCGCCTCCTTCGTACTCATTCATAATTTTACTGTTTTTAAAGGTGATTAATTTAAATTGTTGAACTAAAGTAATTTTTTTAATTCAAAAACAGAATAAATAAGAAGTTAAATTATTTCAACACAACAGTGACTTTTGTTAGTAAAGCAGTTGCCCATTCGGTATACATTTTGCCGCTTGGGTGAAGTCCATCGCTTGCCACTAAAGAAGAATCTGTTGCTGCATTTCTGGATGCAGGCGTGATATTCGTATAGGTTACACCTGCTGCAAGTGTGATTTCCTGGTTTGCCCCGTTAAAACTATCAATTTCACTTGCTATAGTTTGCGGACTTTTTCCTGAGTTTTTACCAAAAGGGGTAACGCCCCAATCGGGGATAGATACCACAAAAACTTTGCTCTTATTGCCACCCGCAAAAGCAATTGCCGTTTGTAACAATTCTGCGAACTCTTTTTTGTATGTGCTGATCGGATAACCACGGTATTGATTGTTTACACCAATCAAAAGCGTAACAAAGCTATAAGTGCCGGTTAAGTTTTCCTTTTTAATGGCTGCCTGGAGCTCGTCTGTAGTCCAGCCCGTAGTGGCAATAATTTTAGGATTGGCGACGTTGATGTTTTGATTCTTTAATAGACTTTGAAGTTGATAGGGAAAAGATTCTGTTTGTTTAACGGCTTCACCAATCGTATAGGAATCGCCAAGGGCTAAATAAGTGAAATTTCCTGTTCCGTTTGATGGATTTGTAGCTTGATTGATTGCTGGCTCGTTAATCATGGGTGCTCGTTTTGTACAGCCCGAAGTTAAGAAAGAAAATAAAATGGCGCTTAATAAAATCTTCATAGGGTAATCTACGAAGTTGCGTTTGGCTTAGTTTTATCCAGCCGATTAAATCAGTTGCATTTTAAAGAGTCCGGCAATGTGGTTCTTCAGTTTACCTTTTACTTCCTCCATATCTAATTGATAACCCAATTCTTTTGCTAAAGAGGTTACTGCTTTATCATCAATACCGCAGGGAACAATATTTTTGAAATAATCTAAATCCACATTTACATTAAAGGCAAAACCATGCATGGTAACCCAACGGCTGCAACGAACGCCCATAGCGCATATTTTACGGGCTTTTTCGTTATCGGCATCTAACCAAACCCCGGTAAAGCCAGGATAACGTCCCGCCTCTATCCCGTAATCATTTAAAGTAAGGATAACAGCTTCTTCCAGAGTACGCAGGTATAAATGGATATCAGTAAAGAAATTATCCAGATCAAGAATAGGATATCCTACAATCTGCCCTGGGCCATGAT
Source organism: Pedobacter sp. KBS0701 (assembly GCF_005938645.2). Taxonomy (NCBI): domain Bacteria; kingdom Pseudomonadati; phylum Bacteroidota; class Sphingobacteriia; order Sphingobacteriales; family Sphingobacteriaceae; genus Pedobacter; species Pedobacter sp. KBS0701. The sequence continues at coordinate 5,110,628 of NZ_CP042171.1, read as the reverse complement.
AAGTAATATCGCCACCGCGGTTAATTTTATAATAGGTTGCTTTTTTTTCTTTTAATCCCTGTTCATCCAATAATAAATTTTCAGGATGTCCGCTTTTACCCAGAGTATAAACGTGTGGGTGCTCGCAAAATACAAGGTGGTTTGGAGTAGGCTTATTGGTGTTATTTACACGGTTTTCGGTTTTAATGGCTACCGTTTTATTTAACAAATCTTCCTGTTTATCCCAGGCTTCCTGGTAGTCTGTTAAGCCCCAGTCTGCAAAAATAGTTGGTTTTAAACCTGTTGCAATTGCTTTTTCCATTGTCTCGTTCATCTCCATTTATATTAAGAATTGCTGGCTACATAGCCTAACATGTAACCGTCTTTTGTTTTAAAGTAATTAATGGTCAACTCTCGCGTACCGGCTGGCAATTCTACCAGTGCATTTAATGAACCTTCGTTTCTTAGCTTAAAAGGTTTAATGTGGATATGCTGTTTAAACTCCAGTCCTTTTTTGCCATGCCACTTATAAATGGCCTCTTTAGCACACCAGGCTACGTATAAGCCATCGGTATTATCTCCAATTTGCCTTTGGGCAAGTTCTACATCACTCAAAAACTTGTGTTTAATGCTTTTTATTTTATGTTTAATCAGTTCAATATCCACGCCAACAGGATGATCTTTGCTGATCATTACCGCTGCATAATCGTAAGAATGGCTTAAAGAAATATGGTAATCGAAATTAACCAGATAGGGTTTACCATGTTCATCAAACTGGCAGTCAATATACTCGTTAGTATTTAGCATTGTTCTCAACAGCAGCCTCGTACTTAACCAGTGCAGTAACCTTTTGCCACTGTTTAATGATGAAATAATATCATGTTCATGCTGCTTAAGTTGCAGTCCGGCCAACAATTCTTCTTCTGTTTCCTCAATTTTCCAAATTGCTAAAACAGAATGCTGATCAATATTTTTGTGGTAAATTATTGGCATTGATTAAATTGGAGATTACATGCAAAATTATCTTAAATAAATGATAATTTAGGCCAAAAATACGCATAAAAATGATATTATCTGATAGCAGGATATTAGAAGAAATTGAGAAGGGTACAATCATCATCGAACCTTTTAAACGCGAATGTTTAGGCACAAACTCTTATGATGTTCATTTAGGGAAATACCTGGCCACCTATAAAAGCCGTGTGCTGGATGCTAAAGCGCATAACGAAATTGAGCATTTCGAAATTCCTAAAGATGGCTTCGTTCTTCACCCAGGTGTTTTATATCTGGGCGTAACGTTAGAATATACCGAAACACATCAACATGTCCCGTTTTTAGAAGGAAAAAGCAGTACCGGCCGTTTAGGCATCGATATCCATGCTACGGCAGGTAAAGGCGATGTGGGTTTCTGCAACACCTGGACACTAGAGATTTCAGTAGCACAGCCGGTTAAAATTTACGCCGGAATGCCTATTGGTCAGCTGATTTATTTTGCAGTTGAAGGCAATATCGAAACCATGTACAACTCAAAAGGAAACGCCAAATACAATAATAAAACCACAAAGCCCGTTGAGAGTATGATGTGGAAGAATAAGTTTTAAAATTTGTTTAATCGGTTAGTTGCCTGTAACTGATTGAAAGCTGACCTCTTATACTGTAAAGTGCTGTGCACTGCTCATTTTCTCTTAATAATAACGAATAGATGTTTTAGTTTTTGGAAATGAAAGCATTTCATAGATACTGTAGCCCTGCCATCCGCTTTACTTAGTTGCAGCACTACGTGTTTGCTCCTGTCAGGTTTAGCTAACATTGGTTTGCTTCAGGGCACCAAACTTTGCATCTAAACCCGATTGCCGGGGAGAGCTTCCGGTCCTTCATCGGAACTCGTACCAAAAAGCGGGACTGAAAAAGCCAAAAGCACAGGACCAATCATTTTCTAACATTATACAAGACTTTTATGTTTTGGAAATGAAACGGCAGTATTTCATAGATACTGTAGCCCTGCCATCCGCTTTACTTCGTTGCACTACGTGTTCGCTCCTGTCAGGTTTAGCTAACAGCGGTTTGCTTCAGGGCACCAAACTTTGCATCTAAACCCGATTGCCGGGGAGAGCTTCCGGTCCTTCATCGGAACTCGTACCAAAAAGCGGGACTGAAAAAGCCAAAAGCACAGGACCAATCATTTTCTAACATTATACAAGACTTTTATGTTTTGGAAATGAAACGGCAGTATTTCATAGATACTGTAGCCCTGCCATCCGCTTTACTTCGTTGCACTACGTGTTCGCTCCTGTCAGGTTTAGCTAACAGCGGTTTGCTTCAGGGCACCAAACTTTGCATCTAAACCCGATTGCCGGGGAGAGCTTCCGGTCCTTCATCGGAACTCGTACCAAAAAGCGGGACTGAAAAAGCCAAAAGCACAGGACCAATCATTTTCTAACATTATACAAGACTTTTATGTTTTGGAAATGAAACGGCAGTATTTCATAGATACTGTAGCCCTGCCATCCGCTTTACTTCGTTGCACTACGTGTTCGCTCCTGTCAGGTTTAGCTAACAGCGGTTTGCTTCAGGGCACCAAACTTTTTATCTAAACCCGATTGCCGGGGAGAGCTTCCGGTCCTTCACCGGAACTCGTACCAAAAAGCGGGACTGAAAAAGCCAAAAGCACAGAACCGCTCATTTCCAATTAAGATAAAACATTTCTTTACGAAATGAGGAAGCTTATTTTACACTCCGTTCTTGTGCCTCGCAGCGCATTTGATTCTAATCTTAATACTGAATTAACATATTTTAAACTTTTTTTATACCTTGATGCAACGTTTTAAAATCCCTTATGTCTTATAATCAGAATATTCGAAATTTTGGAAGCCGTATACATCGATAAAAACCTGGAACTTGTAAAAAAATGCATGCAGGGCAGCCGCGCAGCACAGTTTGAATTGTACAAGCTGTATGCAAAGGCCATGTATAATGTGGCGCTGCGCATTTTAAATTATGAGGAAGAGGCGGAAGATGTTTTACAGGAAGCATTTTTAGATGCCTTTACCAGAATTGTTGATTTCAGGCAGGAAACTACCTTCGGGCTTTGGTTAAAGCAGATTGTGATTAACAAATCCATCAATTACCTGCGTAAACGCAAGATGGAATTTGTAAATACTGAAGAAATATCTGAAATACCGGATGAAGATAGTTTTGATGACAGTGAAGTGCAGTTGCAGGCCGAAGAAATAAGACAGGCCATTACCCAATTGCCAGACGGTTACCGGGTAGTATTGAGTTTATACCTTTTAGAAGGTTATGACCATGAAGAGATTGCACATATTTTAAAAATAAGTGAAAACACTAGCCGTACACAGTACATGCGCGCTAAAAAGAAGTTAAAAAGTATTTTAGAAACGAAAGGGATGAGAGATGAATAATAGATTAGAAACTTTTGTAAAAGAAAACCGTAAAGCTTTCGATATCATGGAGCCGCCGGCAGGGCTTTGGGCAAAGATTGAACAGGAATTAGATACAAAAAATAAAAAAAAACCAGTAAAGCTTTATTTATGGATGAGTGCTGCAGCAGCCATCGTAGTGGTTTTCGGTTTAGTTTGGCTGTACGCCGGAAGGTTGCAAAACAAAGATTTAGAAATAGCCGACGTTAGCGCTTCGTATGCAAAAAAAGAAGTCCACTTTGCTGGGTTGATTACCGAAAAAAGGGATAGTTTGGCTATTTTCGCTTCAGCAAACCCTGAATTATATAAAAAATTTACTGCCGACCTGAGAAAGCTTGATG